>CAKUES010000007.1 GCA_934646835.1 uncultured Coriobacteriales bacterium | reverse complement strand
TTGATATAGAAACACCCCTTGAGCAGGTTATTCTCAAGGGGTGCACTAGGTCACATATTGATACGATACTGTATCAGCTTTTACTCCCACTCGATCGTCGCGGGGGGCTTGGACGTGATGTCGTAGCAGACGCGGTTGGCACCGGGGACTTCGGCAACGATGCGACCGGAGATCTTGGCCAGCACGTCGTAGGGCAGCTTGGCCCAATCAGCGGTCATCGCATCGCTGGATTCAACAGCGCGCAGGATGATGGGGCGCTGGTAGGTGCGCTCGTCGCCCATAACGCCGACGCTCTTGATATCAGGCAGGACGGCAAAGTACTGCCAGCAAGCATGCTCGGAGTTACGATCGCCAGTCTCCTCGAAGAGGCGCTCGTTGTAAGCGTCAAGCTCCTCGCGCACGATGGCATCAGCGTTCTTGAGGATCTCGAGCTTCTCGGGCGTGACGCTGCCGATGATGCGGATTGCCAAACCAGGGCCGGGGAACGGCTGGCGATGGACGATGTGATCAGGCAGACCCAGTGCAGTGCCCAGGGCGCGGACCTCGTCCTTGAAGAAGTGGTCAAGCGGCTCAATCAGGTCGAAGTGAACGCCCTCGGGGAACGGGATCAGGTTGTGGTGGCTCTTGATGGTAGAGGCCTTGCCGCCGGTCTTGCGAGCACCGGACTCGATGATATCGGGGTAGATCGTGCCCTGAGCCATGAACTGAACACCGTCGAGATCCTGCGCAACGGAGAAGAACTCGTTCCAGAACTGGGTGCCGATGATGCGGCGCTTCTCCTCGGGATCGACGACATCAGCCAGCAGATTAGCGTAGCGCTCCTCTGCATGGACATGCACAAAATCGACGTCGAACTGTTTAGTGAAGACCTCCTCGACCTCCTCCGGCTCGTTCTTGCGCAGCAGGCCGTGGTTGACGAAGACGCAGGTCAGCTGCTTGCCAATCGCCTTGGAGCACAGGGCTGCGACGACTGAGGAGTCAACGCCACCGGACAGACCGAGGATAACCTTCTTATCGCCAACCTGTTCGCGGATAGCGGCGATGCTGTCCTCGATGATGGTGTCCATGTTCCAATCTGCATCGAGCTTGGCAATCTCGAAGAGGAAGTTCTTGAGAAGCTGCTGACCATAGGGAGAGTGCTTGACCTCGGGGTGGAACTGTGTGGTGAAGATCCTCTTCTCTGCGCATTCCATTGCGGCAACCGGGCAAACGTCCGTGGATGCGGTGACGATGAAGCCAGAAGGAACCTCGCTCACGGCATCGCGATGGGACATCCAGACCTGCTGCTCGTCCGGAGTACCTGCAAAGAGCAGGGACTCGCCAGCGCGATGCAGCTGGGCCTTACCGTACTCGCCGATCTCAGAATGACCGACGTTACCGCCCAGGGTCACCGCAGTGATCTGATGGCCGTAGCAGAAGCCGAGCACAGGCAGGTCGAGCTCGTAGATAGCGGGATCGACCTTGGGGGCATCCTCGGCATAAACGCTAGCAGGGCCACCGGAGAGAATGAGCGCATCTGCACCCAGCTCTTTGATCTCAGCGGCAGAGATGTCGCAGGGGACGATCTCCGAGTAAACGTTGAGGTCGCGCACGCGACGAGCGATGAGCTGGCCGTACTGCGCACCAAAGTCAAGAACCAGAACCTTAGACATGAACTTTCTTTCCTCTAGACGTTGAACTTGAAATGCATGATGTCGCCATCTTGGACGACGTATTCCTTACCCTCCTGGCGCAGCTTGCCGGCTGCCTTGCAACCCTGCTCGCCGCCAAACTCGACGTAGTCGTCGTAGGAAGCGGTCTCGGCCTTGATGAAGCCGCGCTCGAAGTCGGTGTGGATGACACCGGCAGCCTGAGGCGCCTTGGCACCGACCTTGACGGTCCAGGCCTTGACCTCCATCTCGCCGGCGGTAAAGAAGCTCTGCAAGCCGAGCAGCTTGTAAGCTGCCTTGGCCAGGCGGCTCAGGCCAGACTCCTCGAGACCGAGCTCCTCCAAAAAGACCGCAGCCTCCTCCTCGTCGAGCTCCGCGATCTCGGACTCGATCTTGGCGCACAAGGGCAGCGGTTTGATGCCGCCAATCTCCGGCAGGTCTGCAGTTGCCTGGTCCTCGTCGACGTTGGCGATGACCATGATCGGCTTCATCGTCATGAGGTGAAGGTCCGCGATGGCCTCGCGCTCCTCGTCCGTCATGGGCATGTCGCGCGCGGGCTTGACGTCGTCAAACCACTCGACAAGGCGCTTTGCGGTATCGACCTTGATCTGCAGGTCCTTCTCGCGCTTGGCGTCTTTCTCAAGACGGGGCAAGGCGCGCTCGACAGTGCCGAGGTCTGCCAGCACGAGCTCCGTGCGGATAGTCTCGAAGTCGCTCTCGGGGTCGCTGCAGCACTCGCTGCGGACGATATCAGGGTCGTCGAAGTAGCGCACAACCTCGCAGATGGCGTCGCACTCGCGGATGTTGGCGAGGAACTGGTTGCCCAGACCCTCTCCCCTGCTCGCGCCGGCGACCAAACCAGCGATGTCGACGAACTCGACCGTGGCAGGGACGATACGGCCAGGGTTGACGATATCCGCGAGCACCTGCAGGCGCTCATCGGGAACGGGAACGATGCCCTGGTTGGGCTCGATGGTTGCAAAGGGGTAGTTTGCCGCCAAGATGTTCTGCTTGGTCAGCGAGTTGAACAACGTTGACTTGCCGACGTTAGGCAAGCCCACGATGCCGATGGAAAGTGCCATTGACTAAGCTCCTCTAGTACAAAATTTCGTATCGGAACATGATAACGCTAAGCGCGCGCTATCCCCGCCTTGTCGTTACTTCACTTTGGCGATGTTGTCGTCATCGAGCGTTGTGGAGAACTGAACGGCAGTGCCCTTGAGCGCAGAAGAGCGCTTGTTGACGTTCTTCACGATCTTGGTGCCCTCGTCGCCGCTCACCGCCATGGGCTGATAGTTGTTGACCTTCTTGGATGTGCTCAAACGGCACGGGATGATCTGCGCGCTCGATGCGGTGGCGTCGGCAACCAGCTGCCCGTTCTCGAAGGTGAAGGTCTGCTGGTAGATCATGGTCTCGTAGTCCATGGGGTCGTCATTGCCGCCAAAGACGAAGTTGCCCAGGCTGTAGACGATGTTGGCGCCGTTGTAGCTCTCAATGCCCTGCAGTAGATGCGGATGGCCACCAAGCACGAGGTTGCAGCCAGCATCGACCGCAGCATGAGCAAGCTTCACCTGGTCGCTTTCGACCTTGTAGTCGCCCTCAACGCCCCAGTGGAAGACGCCGATGACGAGGTCGCAGCCCTCGTTCTTGAGCGCCTTTGCGGATTGCTTCATCGTGTCCGTTGCAGTGTCGTAGCCGGCAGTGGCGTTGATGCCCATGAAGCCCACCTTGATGCCGTTGACCTCCTTGACATAGGTGAGATCCGCGCAGAAGTAGCCGATCTTAGCCTTGTCGAGGGTCTTCTTGGTGTCCGCGTAGCCATCGCTGCCGTAATCGAAGGAGTGGTTGTTAGCCAGGTTGCAAACCTCGACTGATCCCTTGGTGAGGATGTTGGCGTACTTGGTGGGACCCCTGAAGTTGAAGCTGCCCTCGCCCTTGTCCTCTTTTTCCGTCTTGTTGGTCAAAGCGCCCTCGAGGTTGGCGATGGTGATGTCATCGGACTCAAGGTAGCTGACGACGCGCTTGAAAAAGTAGGCGTCATTGTTGGTTTTGTAGACCTTGGTGAAGTTGGTGTCCTCCGGCAGGTTGATGTCCGTGCCGAGCGTGCAATCGCCGACAGCGCTGATGGTCACCGTACCGGACACGCCGGAAGCAACAGGCTGCTGCTCTTCTTGTTGCGTGGCCTCCTGCTGCTGGTCCTGCTGCACTTGCTCTTGCTGTTGCTGCTGGTCGTTGCCCTTGGGAATGATGCCACCGCAGGCAAACTGCCTGATGCACAGCGCGACGACGAGCACGAGGAGCACCGCGATGACGATCTTGGGCCAACGCGGAGAAGGCGGCTTGCCGTAGATCATGGTGTTGCGCACGCCGTAGCTGCGAGAGCCGTAGAGGCCGCGGGCGTCGCCACCGTACAATCCCGGTATGCCCTTTTGATGTCGATACGACATGAGTTGTTCCTTTGCATCAAAAGATTACAGATTCGAGAAGTTTACCACGACAGAAATGCCAGGCGAAACGAGCAAGGCTCAGTAAGAGCAGCGAAGGCTCTACATCCGCCTATTTGTAGCAAGCTGTACAAAACCGACCAGACGTTCCGTTCAAGCCACAGGCTGAACGGAAGTGACCTGGTCGGTTTAGTACAGAAAGTGCTGCTCAAGACCCCCTACCCGCAAACACAAAAGGACCCAGACGCGATGTCTGGGTCCTTGGTTATCTATGCCTTATGGCTATTAGTCCTCGCGGCGGGGACGACGGGGGCGGCGATCGCCACCGTTGCCGTTGCCACGGCGCTCACCGTGATCGCGGCGCTCACGACGCTCGCGGCCACCGTTGTCGCGCTTGGGGTCGTAGGAGCCCTCGGGGGCGTCGGGCTTGTCGAGGCGGTCCAGGGAGATCTTGCCGGTCTTCTCGTCGACCTCGATAACCTTGACCTTGACGACGTCGCCCTCGGACAGGACATCCTCAACGCTACCCACGCGGCCGTTGGCAACGCGGGAGATGTGCAGCAGGCCGTCCTGCTTGGCAGTCAGCTTGACGAAGGCGCCAAAGGACTGGATGTTGACGACAGTGCCCTCGTACTCCTCGCCGACCTCGGGGACCTTGACGATCTCCTCGATCATCTTCTTGGCCTGCTCGCCACCCAGGTCCGTGGAGGCGATCAAAACGGTGCCGTCCTCCTGGATGTCGATGGTCGCACCGGTCTCGGACTGGATGGAGCGGATGGTGTCGCCGCCCTTACCGATGACGTCACGAATCTTGTCGACGGGGATGTGGACCGTGATGATGCGCGGTGCGTACTCGGAGAGCTCCTCGCGCGGCGCGTCGATCTCTGCCAGCATAGCGTCGAGGATCTCTGCGCGGCCCTTCTTGGCCTGAGCCAGAGCCTTGCCGAGAATCTCCGTGGACAGGCCCTTGGCCTTGTTGTCCATCTGCAGGGCGGTGATGCCCTCGGTCGTACCGCAGACCTTGAAGTCCATGTCGCCGAGGAAGTCCTCGAGACCCTGGATGTCGGTCAGGATGACGGTGTCATCGCCCTCCTTGATGAGGCCCATGGCCACACCAGAGACGGGGCGCTTGATGGGCACGCCAGCGTCCATCAGAGCGAGGGTGGAGCCGCAGGTAGACGCCATGGAAGAAGAACCGTTGGACTCCATGACCTCGGACACGACGCGGATCGTGTAGGGGAACTCCTCCTCGGAGGGGATCATCGGCTCAAGAGCACGAGATGCCAGAGCGCCATGGCCGAGCTCGCGGCGCTTGGGGGCACCCATGCGACCAACCTCGCCGGTGCAGTACGGCGGGAAGTTGTACTGATGGATGTAGCGCTTGCCCTCTGCGGGGTCGATGGTGTCCAGGCGCTGCCACTCGTTGAGCATGCCCAGGGTCAGAACAGAGAGAACCTGCGTCTGACCGCGCTGGAACAGACCGGAGCCATGAGCGCGCTTGAGGTAATGGGGCTTGATGTACAGGGGGCGGACCTCGTCGACAGCACGGCCGTCAACGCGCTCGCCGGTGGTGAGGACCATGGTGCGCATGGCCTTCTTCTCGAGCGCCTTGCAGGCAGCTGCGATCTCGCGGCCGTAGGCTGCGCGCTGCTCCTCCGTGAAGGACTCCTTGATCTGGGCCTTCAGCTCCTCGACCTTCTCCAAGCGGGAGAGCTTGTCGGCATCCTTGAGGGCTGCGTACATCTGGTCGTAGTAGGTAGCGACCTGGTCGATGACCTCGGGGACGGGCTGGTCGAGCTCGTAGTTCTTGGGGGTGATGTCGCACATGTCGAGGAACTTCTGCTGCTCATCGCAGAACTCGCCGATAACCTTCTGTGCGTACTCGAGGGCGTGGAGCATGTCCTCCTCGGGGATCTCGTCACCGCCGGCCTCGACCATGGAGATGTAGTCCTTGGTACCGGCGACGATCAGGTTGAGGTCGGAGTTTGCCTCCTCCTCGAAGGTGGGGTTGACGATGTACTCCTTGGTCTCGATGTCGCGTGCAACGCGAACACCGGCGCAAGGGCCGTCGAAGGGAGTGCCGCCGACCATCAGGGCAGCGGAGGCACCCATGATGGAGATGACGTCAGGCTGGTTGACCTGGTCGCAGCACAGAGTGGTGATGACGATGTGGACGTCGTTGCGGAAGCCGTCGGCGAAGCCGGGGCGGATGGGACGGTCGACCATGCGGGCGGTGAGGGTGCCCTTATCGGAAGGACGAGCCTCGCGCTTGAGGTAGCCGCCGGGGATGCGACCGACTGCGTACATCTTCTCGATGAAATCGACAGTCAGGGGGAAGAAGTCCAGGTCGCGCTTCTCCTTGGAGATCACAGCGGTGCACAGCAGCTGGGTGTCGCCCTGCTTGACGACGACAGCGCCGGTAGCCTGTTTGGCAAGCTCGCCGGTCTCGAGGACGTAATGCTTGCCGTAGAGGTCGAACTCGTGTGTAACTTTTGTCATTCTTCTACATTCTCTTCTCTTCGCGCTGCAGCGCCCCGTGCGCTACAGCTCACAACACCTGCAACGGCCTTGCGCCCCTGCAGGTCTGCCCCTCTTGCTCCCCCATGGAGCCGAGCAGGCGCAAATAGACAAAAAGGCGACTGGTAAGCCGCCTCTCTGTTTCCAAGTGTAACCCGCTAAAACTAGATGTTGTCGCGGATGCCGAGCTTTGCGATGAGCTCGCGGTACTCGTTGATGTCGTTGTTCTTGATGTAGGACAGCAGACGACGACGCTTACCGACCAGCTTGAGCAGGCCGCGGCGAGTGTGATGGTCCTTCTTGTGAACCTTCACGTGCTCGGTGAGCTCCTTGATGCGGTAGGTCAGGATAGCGACCTGGACAGCGGAGGAGCCGGAGTCCTGAGCGTTCTTACCAAACTCGGCGCAAAGCTGAGCCTTGGTCTCCTTGGAGATAGTCATGATTGACAACCCTTCTTTTGGCGATGCTGCGCGGGCATCTTCTACTGATACGCCTGAGGCCGGGTGAGCGTCCAAGGGTATGGCAAACACCAGGCGACAGGTAAACACGCAAGGAAACATATTACAGGCCCAAAGCCGCCTATGCAAGAAGAAAACCGTCATTCTGAGCAGAACGCGCAGCGCGGAATGACGGAGATGCCGGGACTGGCACAGGCGACTTCATATCCATCCACCAAAAACGCAACGTGGGTCAACAATTCAGTCTGACTGAATTGTTGACCCGTGAAAGTGACACCTAAAGCTACTTGATATGGCCCAGGAAGTCCTTGGTGCGCTCGGACTTGGGATTGTCGAAGACCTCCTCGGGGGTACCCTCCTCGACAACAACGCCGTCCTCCATGAAGATGACGCGATCGGCGACCTCACGGGCAAAGCCCATCTCGTGCGTGACGACGACCATCGTCATGCCCTCCTCTGCAAGGGAGCGCATGACGTCGAGGACGCCACGGACGAGCTCGGGGTCGAGCGCGGAGGTTGCCTCGTCGAAGAGCATGACGTGGGGCTCCATCGCCAAAGCGCGTGCGATGGCGACGCGCTGCTGCTGACCGCCAGAAAGCTGGCTGGGCAGGTAGTCGGCACGCTCTGCCAGCCCGACCTCCGCCAGACGCTCGAGGGCGATCTTCTCGGCCTCTTCCTTGGAGCGCTTGAGCACCTTGCGCTGGGCGAGCATGACGTTTTTCTTGGCCGTCAGGTGCGGGAAGAGATTGAAGGACTGGAACACCATGCCGACGTGCTCGCGGAGTTTGTTGATGTCGGTCTTGGGATCCGTGATCTCTTGGCCCTCGATGTAGATGTGACCCCCCGTAGGCTGCTCGAGCAAATTGATGCAGCGCAGCATGGTCGACTTACCGGAGCCAGAGGGACCCAAGACGACGACGACCTCGCCCTTCTTGATGTCGATGTTCACATCGCGGAGTACCTGGAGGGCACCGTAGGACTTCTCGAGGTGCTGGATGCTCACCATGATTTCTTCAGATGCGGCCATTATGCTCGGCCTCCTTCCCCGTTGAGCTGAGATTGCAGGTCAGGATTGCCTGCGACGGCCACCGGACCGCCCGCGCTTGCGGCGGCGTTGGTGAGCGCGACGGAGCTGGAGTCCTCGGATGCGCTCAGGCTGCCACCGGAGAAGAAACCGCCCTTGCCGCCCTTCTTGGGCTGCGGCATGGTCTTCTTGTCCATGTCGAGCTTAGCCTCGAGGATGCCGACGATCTTAGCCAGCGGCAAGGTAATGACGAGGTAGAAGCAGGCAGCGACGATATAGGGCGTGATGGATCCCGTGGACGCGACGATGCTCTTGGCGTACATGACGATCTCCAGGATGCCGACAGCGGCGAGCATGGAGGTGTCTTTGTAGAGCAGGATGAACTCGTTGGTCATCGTGGGGATCACGCGGCGGATGGTCTGCGGGATGATAACGGAGAGCATGGTCTGCGCAGCGTTCATGCCCAGGGAGCGAGAGGCCTCGAACTGGCCCTTACTGATGGACTGGATGCCGGCGCGGAAGATCTCGCACTGGTAGGCAGCGGAGTTGAGCGCCAAGACGGCGACACCGAGCGGAATCTCAGGCAGTTGGCCAAAGGCAAGCGGCAGGCCAAAGAACGCGATGTAGATCTGCAAGAAGACCGGGGTGCCGCGGACGATGTTGACGTACAGGCTGGCCAGGCCCCTGAGGATGCGGCTCTTGGACATGCGCATGAGCGACAAGACCAGGCCGAAGGGGATGGCAAGCGGAAAGGCGATGAAGACGATGAGCAGCGCCATGCCAAAGCCCGCGACCACCTGCGGGAAGCTCGTCACAAGGATGGTGGGGTCGAAGAACAAGTGCAGGAACTTGTTGGCGTTCCACTGCTGGACCCACGCCTGCTCTGCGAGGTAGCTGGAGAGCTGCTCGGGTAGGGAGACCTTAGTCACCTGGATGGAGGGGATGTCGTCAAGCGCCTTAGTGGAGCCGTCAGCCAGGGTATAGCTACCCGTGAAGGGCTGCTCGCCGCCCTCGCCGGGGAACTTGACGCCATAGACCTCGATGCGGAAGTACACGCCGGCGTCTGCGGGCTTGGCAAGCGTCGCTACGACGGACTGGCCGTCCTTGGAAAACGTGACGTCGGGGTTCTCGCGCGTCATGAGGTCGTCGCCAGTGAGGACGGTGAGCCTGGACTCGTCTGCCTCGAAGCTGGTGCCCTCGGGGAAGGTGAGCGTCACGGAGTTCACGCTCTCCTTAGGAGCAGCTTGGCCCTCCCAAGTCACGCGGGTCTCGGTTGCGCCGAGGACGTCGTTGGTGGTGTCGGAGTTGGTCTGCGCGGTGCATTTTACGGACTCAAGCGCCAAGGCAGGCTGCGTAAACACGCAGCAAGCTGCCGCAACGATGAGCACAGCGAGGATGATTCTGCTCAAGAATGCATAACCACGCTGAAAAACGGGTGAAAACTGCATAATGGTCCTTTAATATCCACAAAATAACAAGCCCTCCCACTTTAGCAGGTGAGAGGGCTTGTGAGAAGCTAGCTTAGAGGAGCAACCGCTTACAGGTACTCGTTCTGCAGCTTGTCGATGGTGCCGTCGGCCTTGAGCTCCTCGAGAGCCTTGTTGATGGCGGCGAGCAGCTCGGGGTTGTCCTTGGAGACAGCGATGGAGTACTCCTCACCAGTGGCGACTGCCTTGATGATCTGAGCGTCCTCGTAAGACTTGAGCATCCTCTCGACGACGGCCTTGTTGGTCATGACAGCGTCGGCCTTGCCAGCCTGCAGGGCAGCGAAGGCATCGGTGGAGTTGCCAAAGCCCTTGACGGTTGCCTTGGGGTAGTTCTCCTTGGCGTAGGACTCACCGGTGGTACCGGTCTGAACGGCGATGACGACGCCGGACTTGTTCAGGCT
Organism: uncultured Coriobacteriales bacterium; assembly: GCA_934646835.1. Lineage (GTDB taxonomy): Bacteria > Actinomycetota > Coriobacteriia > Coriobacteriales > QAMH01 > W2P13-069. The sequence continues at coordinate 88,664 of CAKUES010000007.1, read as the reverse complement.
CTTCTCGTCCTTGACCTTGCCGTCCTTGTTAGCGCAGATGGCCTGGTCATCGGTGTAGTAGGAATCAGAGAAGTCAGCCTGCTTGGCGCGTTTGGGGTCCACGGAGATGCCAGCGATACCAGCATCGATCTGGCCACCGCTCTGGACGGCGGGCAGGATGCCATCGAACTGGATGGTCTGGTACTCGGCCTCGAGGCCCAGCTTCTCGGCGACTGCCTGGCCCAGCGCGATATCGTAGCCAACGTACTCGCCCTTCACGAGGTTCTCGAAGGGAGGATAGTCGGGAGAGGTGCCGAAGGTGAGCTTGCCCTCGTTAACCAGGGTGTAGTTGGCAGCATCGGACTTGGTGTCGTTGCCAGAGTTAGCGTCGTTGCCACCGCAGCCTGCCATACCGAGGCAGCCAGCCACCAGGGCAACGCCGCATGCGCCTGCGATGAGCGCTTTTGCGAACTTCTTCATTGATAAACTCCTCCACTCTTTTGATGGGCCCTTCCCATCTGTGTCTTCGGCATTGTAGCGCAGGATACGGTAAAGAGAACGTTAATATTTAGATTTTTTGCATAAACGGTCTGAAATACTCAGGAATCCTGCATATTCACACCAAATTCTTGCAAATCTAAGGAAATACCGTGGGAGTTATGCAGTCAGAGTGCATACGGATGCCGAACAAAGCTGAGCGGTCGCAGGGCTGAATGATTGTGACCTGCAGGTATTCAGCCGCGAGACGCACTCTGCAGCCCATGACACACAATGTCACTGGCACAAAGTGTGTCACCTGCTATCCCTCAATCAGCGACATACGCATGAAGCTCGTGGTCTTGAGGCGGATGCCGAGGTGCTCGGTGACCCAGCGGTCGGCAAAGTTGAGAAGTGGCAGCAAAGGCACGCCGTCCACCTGTACCAGCTGTGCAAACGTGGAGCCGAGCAAAAGGTCGACCCAGGGCACGAGGGCAACGTCGACATCCCCGCTGCCAGCTGGCAAGCAGCTCGGGCACACGACGCCTCCGTGCTCGATATCGAAGCACTGGACGTACTCGACAGGGTCGCCGCACAAAGCACACTCGTGCAGGGCTGGCCTCAAGCCCATCATCGCTACGAACTTGATCGCGAAGGCAATGGCGATGACAGGAGCCTTGGAAGGGTCGCTCTCCCCTATCTGCGCAAACGCAGCCTGCATCATAGGAAAGACGCGCTCGTCCACCTCTCCGTCAGCGATGACCTTGGCCGCAAGTTCCGCGATGACACTGCAAGCACTCGAGCGGTCGAGGTCCTCACGACATGCGGAGTTGGACTGCACACAGCGCACCTCCGTGATCGTATCGAGGCTGCGCCCGGGATAGAGCTGCAAATCGACCACGCTGAAAGGCTCGAGCCGCGCGCCAAAACGTTTGTTGCCGGGCTTGCGTGCGCCCTTGGCGACACCCTTAACCTGGGTACCGCCCTGCGTGAGCATGGTGAGGATTAAATCAGCCTCGCCGAGCTTGGTCTTCTTGAGAACTATGCAGCGCTCTTTGTACGACGCGGCCATGGGAAAACAGGGAGCCTAGAGCTCGGTGGAATCGCCGTAGCCGAACTTGCGGATCTGGTTGGCGTCGCGGCGCCAGTTCTTCTTGACCTTGACCGTGAGATCGAGGTGCACCTTGCCGCCGAGCAGGCGCTCGAGGTCGAGGCGAGCCTCGGTGCCCATCTTCTTGATCAGCGAGCCCTTCTTGCCGATGATGATGCCCTTCTGGCTGTCGCGCTCGCAGTAGATGACGGCCCAGATGCGGTTGAAGCCGGTCTTGGAATCGTGGTCAATCTGCTCGACCTGCACGCCGATGCTGTGGGGCACCTCGTCACGGGTGTTGAGCAGGATCTTCTCGCGGATGAACTCGGCGACGAGAACCTCGATCGGCTGGTCGACGCCCGTACCCTCCGGGAACCAGCGCGGACCGTTGGGCAGGAAGCTGTAGACGCTGTTGACGAAGCCGTCGACGTTGAAGTCCTCCTTGGCGGACAAGACGATGACATCGTCCCAGTCGGCCATCTTGCGCGCGCGCTCGAGCTGGGCATCTGCCTGACCCTGCTTGCCGAGGTCTGCCTTGGAGATGACGAGGATCTTCTTGGCCTTGTAGTTCTTGAGCTGCTCGGCGACCCACTCGTCACCCTTGCCGACAGGCTTGGAGCAGTCAACGAGCATGGCGACGACGTCGACGTCCTCAAGCGCCTTGAGAGCGGACTCGTTGAGCTCCTCGCTCAGCGCGTCGTAGGGTTTGTGCAGGCCCGGGGTGTCGACGATGATCATCTGCATGTCCGGCGTGTCGTAGATTGCGCGGAAGCGATGGCGCGTCGTCTGCGGGACGTTGGTGGTAATGGCGAGCTTCTCGCCCATGATGGCGTTGAGCAGCGTTGACTTGCCGGCATTGGGACGGCCGATCAGGGTCACAAAGCCGCTGCGGAACACTTCCGGGTCGACAAAGGAGCCGTCGGTTCCAGCGAGGCCCGCTGCTGCGAGCATTTCTTCGAGGTCTGCCATGAGGTGATCTCTCCTGTTCTGTGTAGGGGAAGCTGATTTGTTATACGACCCACCCGAGCCGCTTGTTACAAAGTGGTGCTACCTGATGCCGGGAAGGCCGTAGGCGTCGAGAATCTCCTTCTCGAAGGCCTCCATCTCCTCGCGTTCCTCGGGCTCCATGTGATCGTAGCCCAGAAGATGCAGCACGCTGTGCACCGTCATCAGCGAGGCCTCCTGCTTGAAGGTCGTGCCAAACTGGGCGCGCTGCTCGTCGATGACGGAGGGGCAGATGACGATATCGCCCACAGCGATGCTCTCCTCGTCAGGATCGGCCTCATAGGGATTGTCGCATTCGAAGGAGAGGACGTCGGTCATGCTGTCCACGCCGCGGTACTCGCTGTTGAGCTTTTGGATCTCTTCCTCGTCCACAAAGCTGACGGAGACCTCGCAAGACTCGGGACACTCCATGTGCCTCAGGGCAAAGACCACGAGGTCTTCTACGCCATAGTCCTCAGGGAGGGTAACGCCCTCGCGGATATCGACGGATACTTCCATTCTCTACGCTCCTTAATCGGCAAGCTCTACGCTTGCCAGCCAACAGCGCCAGCTACAGGGCGCCGTTCTCCTTCTTTGCGGCAGCTTCGCGCTGCGCCTTCTTGGCAACGCGCTCGGCCTCCTTCTTCTTGGCAGCCTCATCATACGCGCTCACGATGTGCGCGACGAGCGAGTGCCTGACGACATCTGCACCTGTCAGCTCGCAGAACTCGATGTCCTCGAGGCCGTCGAGGACACTGCGGACGTCGCGCAGGCCGCTGACGCCGTGCGGGAGGTCGAGCTGGGTGATGTCGCCCGTGATCACCATCTTGGACCCAAAGCCCAAGCGCGTGAGAAACATCTTCATCTGCTCTGGCGTGGTGTTTTGGGCCTCGTCGAGGATGAGAAAGGCGTCGTTGAAGGTGCGGCCGCGCATGAAAGCGAGCGGCGCGATCTCGATGACGCCTTGGTCAAGCAAGCTGTTGGCCTTCTCCATGTCCGTCATGTCGAAGAGCGCATCGTAGAGAGGTCGGACATAGGGGTCGACTTTCTCCGTGAGGCTGCCGGGCAAATAGCCCAGGCTCTCCCCCGCCTCGACCACAGGACGCGTCAAGATGATGCGGCCGATCTCCTTGCGCTTGAGCGCAGCGATCGCCATCGCCATGGCAAGGTAGGTCTTGCCGGTGCCGGCCGGGCCGATGCCGAAGGTGACGGTGTTGTTGCGGATGGCGTCGACGTAGCGCTTCTGGCCGGCGGTCTTGGGCCTGATGGCCTTGCCGCGATACGTGAGCAGCACGTCCTCGCGCAACATAGCCGGAGCGTACTTAGAGCCGCGCAAGACATCGGCACCCGCTTGCACATCCTCCACGGTGGGGGCGTTTCCCTGGGATGCCATGTCCATGAGGTCGGTCACGAGACCGCAGATGACGGGAAGGTCCGCGCCGTTGCCGCGCACGACGATCTGATCCTCGCGCATAGACACCCGCGCGTTGAAGAGCTCCTCGATCTTGCGGAGAATGCAGTCGTTGGTGCCACACAGAAGTGCATAGTCCATCCCCGCGGGAATGGAAAGCCTGACCTCACTTGAATCCATAACGCTCCTAACAATCGCAACGTCGATAAGATACACAGGAGTATCGCAGACACTCGCAGTGACCATGCGTGCCAATCGCAAATGGCATGTTAAGTGGAAGGACGGTCTAGGGAAGCGCTGATTAATGCGAGGCTCATGGGGAGGGACAGGGTCCCTCCCCTACGTGACCAGCGGTTTTGTCAATCGCACACAGCGGACATCTGCTTTAATCAGCGCTTATCTAGGCCTCCTGCTCCTCGAGCTTCTTCTTGCGGACCTTGGGTGCCTTGTAGGCGGGGCACGGGTAGTCCTTGTGCTCGAGGTTCATGCAGATCTCCTTGACCCACTCCTCCAGCGGGAAGGCGGCCTCCGCCTCCTCGCAATCGCGCACGCGAGCGTGGGTCTCGGGGCTGCGGGGCATGAAGAGCGTGCAGCAGTCGTCAGCCGGGCGCGAGGAGATCTCGAAGGTGCCGATCTGCTGGGCGACCTCGATGATCTCCTGCTTGTCGCTGCCGATGAGCGGGCGCAGGATCGGCATGGTGACAACAGCGTTGGTGGCGTTGATGTTCTCCAGCGTCTGACTGGCCACCTGGCCGAGGGACTCGCCGGTGACGAGCGCCTTGGCGCCCTCCATCTTGGCGATCTCCTCCGCAACCCTGAACATGAGGCGGCGGTAGAGGATGATGCGCAGGTTAGGCGGGCAATCTTGGGCGATCTTGCTCTGATAGTCGCCAAAGGGCACGTAGTAGATACGACCAAAGCCTCCCACGGGACCGAGTGCCTCTGCGATCTCGTCGACGAGGTACTCGCTGGCATCGCTGGTCTGGGGACGGCCGGAGAAGTGCACGCCGACGACGACCGCGCCGCGCTTCATCATCTTGAAGCTGGCAACGGGGCTGTCGATGCCACTGCTCATCAGGCTCACAACCTTGCCGGCACTGCCCACAGGCAAGCCGCCGACGGCAACCTGGGACTTCGCGAAGACGTAGACGTGGCCCTGGATGACATGGACATGGACCTTGACGTCCGGATCCTTCATCTTGACCTTTTTGTCAGGGGCAAACTGACACAGGTGCGCACCGACAATCTGGTTGAGCTGCATGGAGTCGATGGGATAGTCCGTGTTAGAGCGGCGTGCGGCGACCTTGAAGGTCTCGAAGGGACCGCAGTCCATCAGCGCGAGCTCCGCCGCCTTGCAGAATTCGTCCTCCTTGCGTGCGCAGCGCCAGCCCTGGGAGACGCGCACGATGCCTGGAATCATGCGCAGCACGTCGGCGACCTCCTGCAGGCGCTTGGCGTCGTCAACGACGACGAGCAGATGCCCGGAGATGCGACGGATCTCACTGGTAGGGTAAACAGAGAGAGCCGCCTCCATGTTTTTCAGGAGACGGTTCTCGAAAATGGCGCGATTGCGGCCCTTGAGGCCGATTTCATGATAGTGAACCAGGCAGATTCGCTCGAACAAAGAGCGACCTCCTTCTTACTGCATGTCTTCCTGCTGGTCGGCCTCGAAGGCAGCCTTGTCGTAGGAGACCTCGCCACGGGCGATCTCCTCCATAGCCAAGGAAAGGGGCTTGCGGCCGGCAAACTCTGCGATCTCGCTCACAGACTGCAGCGCAACGGCGCGATCGCGCTGGCCGCGCATCATGTCGTTGATGTCACGAGAGCGCTTGGAAGACAGCGCGCACAGCAGGTACTTGTCCTCTTCGGTCTTCTCGAGGAGTTTATCGATACGGGGTTCCACAATAGACATGTGTTCGTTCTCCTTAAATATCCGCGGCCGTTTAATGACCGACGTAGGATTGTATCACCTCTACCAGCTCATTGGTAGCCTTTTCGAGCTCGTCGTTGACGATAACGTGATCGTACTTGTCTGCCTGGGCGAGCTCGCCAGCGGCGTTTTGCATCCTGAGCCTGATGGAATCCTCGGAATCCGTAGCCCTTCCGCGCAGCCTCTCCTCCAAGATCTCCATGCTCGGCGGGGCAATGAAGATGAGCTTGGCATCGGGAATCTTGTCACGCACCTGGAAGGCACCCTGGACGTCAATCTCGAGAAAGACCGCGTCGCCGCTTGCCACATGTTCCTTGATGGGGTCGAGCGGGGTGCCGTAGTAGTTACCGTGGACATGCGCGTACTCGATAAAGCCGTCAGCTTCGATACGGCGCTCGAACTCCTCTGTGGTAAGGAAGAAGTACTCGACGCCATCGACTTCCGCGCCACGCGGCGCGCGCGTGGTCGCGCTGATGGAGACCCAGGCGTTGTCGAGTCTTTCGATGGCGCGTCCAAGCAAGGTGCCCTTGCCAGCACCTGCGGGACCAGAGATTACAAAGAGAGCACCGGACATGCTTATTTACCTCCGAAGCGTTTGAGAAGCTCCTCGCGCTGGCGGATGCCGAGGCCCTTGATGCGGCGGCTCGGGGAGATTTCGAGCTCGTCCATCAGCTTGGCAGCCTTGGCCTTGCCGTAGCCGGGAATGGACTCGAGGAGCATGGAGACTTTCATGCGTGCGACGATGGGGTCGTCGTCAGCGGCGAAGACGTCTGCGAGGGACTTGTCGCCGGACTTGATCTGACCACGGAGCTCAGCGCGCGCCTTGCGAGCGGCAGCCGCCTTCTCGAGGGCCTGCTTGCGCTGTTCGTCGGTAAGATTTGCTAATGCCATGGCAATCATCTCCTGTGGAAATCTGGTTAGCGATCGCCCAGCGCAACTGTCAGGCATGTGCGCTTTGGCAATCTGTGCGAGTGGCACTCGCACAAGCGGCCGCACCGCTGTCATAGGCGGCCGGCCGCTATTGTGTGTTGCTAGCAATATCGCACAGTGAAATGAAATTCCAGGCGCGCCTTGTCGGATTTCTTGCTAAAGGCTTGCAACGATGTCCTCAAAGGCTGCGACGGGATCGGCGGCCTGGGTAATGGGCCTGCCGATGACGAGGTGGGAGGCTCCGGCCTGGAAGGCGGATGCGGGAGTCGCAACGCGGCTCTGGTCGCCAAGCGCTGCACCCTGCGGACGCACGCCCGGAGTGACGATGGCGGCGTCAGGGCCAAGCAGCTCTCGCATAGCGGCAGCCTCTTGCGGGGAGCAGACGATGCCAGAGAGGCCAGACTCCTTGGCCAGCGTCGCCAGGCGAGTGACCTGGTCGACGGTCTCGCACTGGACGCCGACGCTCTCGAGCGTAGACTGGTCCATGCTGGTGAGGACCGTGATACCGCAAATCATGGGGTCGACGAGGTCTGCCTCGCGGGCTGCGCGGTGAGCGCCCTTGACAGCCGCCTCCATCATGTCCTGACCGCCGGATGCGTGGACGGTCATGAGGTCGGCGCCGGCCTTGGCGATGCTTGCAGCAGCACCCTGGACCTGATGCGGGATGTCATGGAGCTTGAGATCGAGGAAGACCTTGAAGCCAAGCTTGTGGAAGTCGCGGATGATCGCGGGGCCGACGGCGTAGTAAAGCGTCATGCCGATCTTGACCCAACGGGCGTGGCCAGCGAGCTTCTCGCCCAAAACGATGGCCTCATCTGCGCTGCAGTCGAGAGCGACAATGATGCGGTCGCGCTCGCTCGTCTCTCGCCAATTCATAGCAAAGGTCCTTTCCCTCGGCCCTCTCTTGGGCACACGACGATGTTGCTAACTACTCTAGCCGAATATTGCCGCCCAGGCACTCCGAAAGGGTAAATGAAATGCTTTGGTAAGCGGAAAGGGCACTGTCCGAAAATAAACGCACCCGCACCATCCTGGGGAACCGCTGGTTAATGCGTGGTTTATTACGTAACCAACGGTTTTGCTAATCGTAGGCAGCGAGCATTTGCTCTAATGAGCGTTTCTCTAGACCTCGAGGGCTCCGACGAGCTCGTTGACATCCTTGATGCCGTTGTTATCGCAGTACTCGGCGATACCGGCTGCGATCTGGGCGCCGGCGCTGGGGTTCACGAAGTTCGCAGTGCCCACGGCAACGGCGGTCGCGCCGCAGAGCATGAACTCGATGGCGTCGTTGGCATCCATGATGCCACCCATGCCCAGGATGGGCACGTCGACTGCGTTGTGAACCTGCCACACCATGCGCAGCGCGACGGGCTTGACCGCAGGACCGGACAGGCCACCTACGACGCGCGCGAGCTTGGGCTTGCGAGTGCGCGTGTCGACAGCCATGCCCAACAGCGTGTTGATGAGGCTCACAGCGTCCGCGCCGGCGTCGACCACGTGCTTGGCAATCAGGGTCACGTCGGTGACGTTGGGAGTGAGCTTGATGATCATCGGGCGCTTAGTCGCGGCGCGGCACAGGCGCGTGACCTCGGCAGCGAGCTCGGGGTCGGTGCCAAAGGTCATGCCACCGGCATCGACGTTGGGGCAGGAGATGTTGACCTCGTAAGCGCTGACGGCAGGCTCGTCCTCAAGTCGCTCGATGACGGAGACGTACTCCTCAAGGGAATGGCCGGAAACATTGACGATGACGGGAACGTCTTGCTCGGCCAGCCACTTGAGGGGACCGGCGCAAAACGCCTCGACACCGGGATTTTGCAGTCCGATGCTGTTGAGCATGCCACTCGGGGTCTCCGCGATGCGCGGGGAGTCGTTGCCCGCCCACGCGTTGAGAGAAACACCTTTGGTCGTCACAGCGCCCAGGGAGGAGAGCTTGTAGAAGTCAGAGTACTCGCGACCGGCGGCGAACGTGCCGCTTGCAGTGGTCACGGGGTTGGCCATCTGAAGGCCACCCAGGTTGACACCCATCTTGCAGGCCATTACCACACCACCTTCGTCACGTCGAAAACAGGACCGTCGACACAGCAACGGCGGCGGCCGTCAACCGTCTCAACAATGCAGCTCAGGCAGGCGCCGATGCCACAGGCCATGAGCTTCTCGAAGCTTGCCTCCGTATAGATGTCCTTGGACATGGGAACCTTGACGGCGTTGCGCTCCATGGGACCGGGGCCGCAGACGCAGATGTAGTCGTAATCGGCACCCTCCTCCTGCAGCAGCTCATCGCTGATCTGCGTGCAGAAGCCATGCAGGCCCTCGCTGCCATCGTCGGTGGAGACGAGGAACTTGCCGCCGGATGCCTCGACGCTCTTGGCGAGGCGCTCGCGGCAGACGAGGCGCTCGCTCGTGGGGCCGCCGAGCACGACGTCGACCTTGACGCCGCCTGCCGCCATCTCGCGTGCAAGCAGGTTCATGGGAGCAGCTCCCAGGCCGCCTGCGATGATCATCGCGTGCTTAGCCTCTGCAGGCATGGTCCAGCCATGGCCGATGGGACCGACCACGTCGACCTTGTCACCGATGGACAGGCCGGAGAGCTGCTTGGTGCCCTCGCCAAGGACTTGGAAGCAGATCTCGATGGAGCCGATCTCCGGGTTGCAGTCGTAGATGCCAAAGGGCATGCGCAGCAGCTGGATGGGGCTGTCGACCACGCGGATGTGGACGAACTGGCCCGGGCGCGCCTCATTGCAAATGAGCGGCGCGGTGATCTCCATGACGAAGACGCCTGGCGCGATGCACTCGTTGGAGAGCACGCGGCCGAGCTCCTGATGCTTGATATCGGTATTACACAAAGCGTTTCTCCCTCTCGATAAGGATTGATAACACTGTCGTTCATTGGTTGCGCGTGACACACTTTGTGCCAGTGACATTGTGTATCACGCAGAAAGCTCGCGTTAACCTACGGCTCTCCGGCGTGACACACAATGTCACTGGCACAAAGTGTGTCACGCGACAAGACGAACCTGCAGGGCCCTACTTCAAGGTCGCGTAGACGATGGCCTTGATGGAGTGCATGCGGTTTTCCGCCTCCTGGAAGACCTTGGAGCGCTTGGACTCGAAGACCTCGTCGGTCACCTCCATCTCCGCGATGCCGAACTTCTCGTAGATGTCGGCGCCAATCGTGGTCTTGGTGTCGTGGAAGGCCGGCAGGCAGTGCATGAAGATCGCGTCCTCATTAGCATGCGCCATAAGCTCGCTGGTCACGCGATACGGGGAAAGCAGGCCGATCCTCTCCTCCCACAGCTCGTAAGGCTCGCCCATGGACACCCAGATATCCGTGTAGACGACATCCGAGCCGCTGACACCGGCGATGGGATCATCGGTCAAGGTGATGGTGCAGCCGTTTTCCGCCGCGATGGCGCGACAGGTCTCGACCAGGGATTCCTCAGGCATCTGCTTGACAGGACCGCAAGCGCAAAAATCCATGCCCAGCTTGGCACAGGCAACCATGAGGGAATTCGCGACGTTGTTCTGCGCGTCTCCCATGAAGGTGAGCTTGCGGCCCTTGAGAGAGCCAAAGTTCTCGCGGATGGTAAGCATGTCGGCGATCATCTGCGTGGGGTGGAACTCCGTGGTAAGGCCGTTCCAAACGGGGACCCCGGCGTAGCGGGCAAGGGTCTCCACAATCTCTTGCGCGTAGCCGCGGTACTCGATGCCGTCGAACATGCTGCCGAGCACGCGCGCCGTGTCTTCGATCGATTCCTTCTTGCCCATCTGAGAAGAGCCGGGGTCGAGATAGACGCAGCCCATGCCAAGATCCGCTGCCGCAATCTCGAAGGAGCAGCGTGTGCGGGTCGAGGTCTTCTCGAAGAGCAGGACCATGTTCTTGCCCTCAAGGTACTTGTGGACAACACCGGCGCGCTTCATGTCCTTGAAGTTTTGCGCCAGATCGATCAGATAGGTGATCTCCTCGGTCTTGAAGTCGAGCAGCTTGAGAAAGCTGCGGCCACTCAGATTGATGCCCATGCTCTTCCTTTCCATAGGTTGCACTAGGAAAAAGATTCTACAGCAGACATAAGACGAGACCGCTGCGACCCGGCGCGAACCGTCCAAAACACCCGCCCACAGGCAAGTGCTTGCTGTTCGCTCCGGATCGCCCGATCGCAAAGCCGATAAATCCGACGACTAGAGAAGCTCCCCGTCGCGCATCTTGGCCGCGCCCTTGACGAAGACGTCAGTCGCCTTGCCCTTGAAATGCGCGCCCGTAAAGCCGCAGTTGGTCGCCTTGGACTGGAAGTAGTCCTCGGTAACGTCCCACTCGGCATCCATGTCAAACGCGGTGAGGTTGGCGACGCTGCCCGCCTCAATCTTGACCGGCTCGATGCCGATGATCGCGCGGGGGTTGACGCACATGAGCTCGACCATGCGCGACACGCTGATGGTGCCGGGGTTCACCAGATTGGTGAGGACGGCGCCGAGGCTCGTCTCGATACCCGTCATGCCGAAGGGCGCCTCCTCGAACTCGCGTGCCTTCTCGAAGTCGGCATGCGGGGCGTGGTCGGTCACGATGCAGTCCACCGTGCCGTCGACGACCGCGTCGATGATGGCCTGAGCGTCTGCGGCGGTGCGCAGCGGCGGGTTCACCTTAAGCGCGGTGTTGTAGTCGCCGCCGATCGCGTCCTCCGTGAGGAACATATGGTGCGGGGTGACCTCGCAGGTGACATTGACGCCGGCAGCCTTGCCAGCGCGGACGAGCTCGATGCCGTGGCCGGAGGTGAGGTGCTGGACATGCAGATGCGCACCAGTGAGCCTTGCGAGCTCGATGTCGCGGGCGATATGGATCTCCTCGCCGGCAGCAGGCCAGCCAAGCATGCCCAAGCGCGTGGAGGCGACACCCTCGTTGACCTGGCCCTTGTCGACCAGGGACTCGTCTTGGCAGTGGTCCATGATCGGATGGCCAAACTGGACGGCGTAGTCCATGACGCGGCGCATCATGCCCGCATCCTGGATGCCGCGACCATCATCGGTGAAAGCAACGGCGCCATGTGCGTCCATGTCGCCCATCTCGGCGAGAATCTCGCCTTTGAGGCCCTGCGTGCAGGCACCGGCAACATGGACGTTGCAGTTGTCGGCCTCCTTGGCGCGCGCCTTGATGTACTCGACGCCAGCGGCGGTGTCGGTAACAGGCTTGGTGTTGGCCATGCAGCAGACATCCGTGAAGCCGCCGTTGAGCGCAGCGCGCGTACCGGAGGCAATGTCCTCCTTGTACTCGAAGCCGGGCTCGCGCAGGTGGACATGAATGTCCACCAAACCGGGGACGAGATAGCGACCCGAGAGGTCGCAGACGGCATCGACGTCAGCGGAGAGGTTCTCCCCCACCTCCGCGATCACATCGCCGTCGATGAGGACGTCGACAACCTTGTCCAAGCCGACCTGGGGGTCGACGGCATGAGCGTTCTTAATCAGCGTTTTCATCGTTGCCTCCAAGCAGCAGGTAGAGGACGGCCATGCGGACGAGGACGCCCGAGTAGACCTGGTCGAGGATTACGGAGCGAGTGGGGTGATCGGCCATGTAGCTGTCGAGCTCGACGCCGCGGTTGATCGGGCCGGGGTGGCAGATGATGGCGTCGTCCTTCATGAGGGGCTCGCGCTCCTTGGTCAAACCGTAGAGCATGTTGTACTCGCGCAGGCTAGGGTACGGAGCGCCCTCGAGGCGCTCGCGCTGGATGCGGAGCATGTAGACAACGTCGAGCTCGGGCAGGATAGCATCGAAGTCCGTCGTCACCGCATCAGCGCCGAGAACGTCCGGGCGGGCCGGCAGCAGCGTGTTGGGAGCGACGAGCGTCACCTTGGCGCCCATGGTCTTGAGCGCGGGGATGAGGGAGCCGCAGACGCGGGAGTGCCCGATGTCGCCGACGATGCCGACGTGCAGGCCCTCGATCTTGCCCTTTGCCTTCCAGATAGTGTAGCAGTCCAGCAGAGCCTGAGTCGGGTGCTGGTTCTTGCCGTCGCCTGCGTCGATGACGGGAACACCAGCAACGCGCGCTACCTGCTGCGGCACGCCGGCGTGCTTGTCGCGCACGACGATGGCGTCGATCTTGTATGAGCACAGGGTGGCGACTGTGTCGTCGAGGCTCTCACCCTTGACGGTCGAGGTGTTGGAACCGCCAAAGTTGACCGTGTCGCAAGACAGGCGCTTTTCCGCGAGCTCGAAGGAGTTGCGAGTGCGCGTCGAGGGCTCGTTGAACATGTTGACGACGGTGAAGCCCCTAAGCGTGGGGACCTTCTTGATACGGCGCTCGTTGACAGGGCGGAAGGTGTCCGCCGTCTCGAGCACCGTCATGATATCCTCGCGGGACAGCTCGCGGATATCGATAAGGTTCTTGTGATTGAAAGCCATTACATACCTCCAAGCGGGGCGGAGCTGGGACGTGCGCCCTCGGCGACATCTTGGATCTGGACCTCGGAAAACCCGTCGACCTCCTCAAGGAAGGCGCGCACGCTCTCCTCTTTGGACGAGGGGATGTTCTTGCCGACGAAATCAGCCCTGATGGGCAGCTGGCGATGGCCACGGTCGACGAGCACGGCGAGCTGGACGCTTTCAGGGCGGCCGATGTCGCGCAGGGCATCGAGCGCCGCGCGCACGGTGCGTCCGCTGTAGAGCACGTCGTCGACGAGCACCACGTGCTTGCCGTCGATGGAAAACGGGATGTCCGTGGTGTGGATCTGCGGGGCGAGGTAGGTGGAGTAGTCGTCGCGATAGAAGCTGATGTCGAGCTTGCCCAGGGGCAGCCTGACGCCTTCGATCTGCTCGATCGCATCCACGATGCGCTTGGCGAGCACGTCGCCGCGCGTGACGATGCCGACGACCACCAGGTTTTCGATGCCCTCGTTGGCCTCGATGATCTGATGGGCCATGCGCACCGTAGCGCGCTTGATGTCGGCCGCGTTCATGCAGACGGACTTCACATTGGCGTTGTTGTCCATAAGCAGTCCTTTCGAGAGTGTGCCGCTTTCCCGCGGCGCCTTTTCAAGGGAGCCGCCCACCATGCGTGGCAAGCGGCGCCCCTTTGCCTTCAGGGTTTTTCCTGCATCGCACTCGATTGTGCCATCAATCGGCCTTGAAAGGCAGCTGGCACGGCGATTCGGGCGCGGACAGTTCCTAGGGAAGTGCTGATAAATGCGAGGTTTATGGGGAGGGACTTCGGTCCCTCCCCTACTCGACCAGTGGTTTTGCAAATCGTATGCACTGGGCACTTGCTTTAATCAGTGCTTCCCTAGATCTCCTTCTGGGGACGGTCCTGCAGGGCAACCGGGTGCAGCTTGCCTTCCTGGGCGGCGCTGATGGCGGCGATGGCGGAGGCCGCCGCAGCACCGGTGGTCATGTAGCAGATGCCGTGCTTGACGGCAGCGCTGCGCAGGTTGTAGGCGTCGCCACGGGTCGACTGGCCAAACGGGATGTTGATCATGAGGTCGATCTCTCCGTTGGCCATCATGTCGCCGATGTTGGGGCGCTTCTCCTTGAACTTGCGCACGACCTCGGCCTCGATGCCGTAGGCACGCAGCATGCGGATGGTGCCGCTCGTGCCGACGACCTTGAAGCCCATGTTGGCAAGCTCGCGCGCGATGGGCACGACGGAGCGCTTCTCGCGGTCGCACACAGAGATGAACACCGTGCCACCGGTGGGCAGGGAGTAGTCGATTGCGAGCTGCGTCTTGGCGTAGGCCGTCGGGAAGTCAGAGCCGATGCCCATGACCTCGCCGGTGGACTTCATCTCCGGGCCGAGCGCCAGGTCGCTGCCGGGGAAGCGGCCAAAGGGCATGACGGCTTCCTTGCAGGCGAAGTGGCCCAAGTCGCGGTCGTCAGCCGGCAGGTCGAGGTCGGCGATCTTGTCACCGGCCATGATGCGGGCTGCGCACTTGGCCAAAGGCACGCCGGTCGCCTTGGAGACGAAGGGCACCGTGCGGCTGGCACGGGGATTGACCTCGATGATGTAGACCTTGGCATCCTTGACGCCGTACTGGATGTTCACCAGGCCCTGAGTGCCCACAGCCAGCGCAAGGCGCTTGGTGCACTCGCGGATCTTGTCGACCATGTCCTCGGAGAGGCTGAAGGGCGGGGTGCAGCAGGCGGAGTCACCAGAGTGGATGCCGGCCTCCTCGATGTGCTCGAGCACGCCGCCGATGTAGACCTCCTCGCCATCGCACAGGGCGTCAACGTCGCACTCGGTCGCGTTCTCGAGGAAGGCGTCGAGATAGACAGGGTGATCCGGGCTCACCTTGGCGGCCTCTGCCATGTACTTCTTGAGGTACTCGGCATCGTAGGCGATGGCCATGCCACGACCGCCGAGGACGTAGCTCGGGCGGACGAGCAACGGGTAGCCGATCTCCTTGGCGACGGCAACGGCCTCCTCAAGGGAGTTGGCGGTGCCGGCGGCCGGGTAGGAGATGCCCATCTCATCGAGCAGCTCGGAGAAGCGCTCGCGGTCCTCTGCCAAGTCGATGGCCTCGGGCTTGGTGCCCATGATGTGGACGCCTTCGTCCTGCAGCGCCTGTGCGAGCTTGAGCGGCGTCTGGCCGCCCAGCGTCACGACGACGCCGTCGGGCTGCTCAGCCTCGATGATGTCCATGACGTCTTCGTAGGTGATCGGCTCGAAGTAGAGACGATCAGAGGTGTCGTAGTCGGTGGAGACGGTCTCCGGGTTGCAGTTGACCATGATCGTCTCGAAGCCCATGTCATGCAGCGCATAGGAGGCATGCACGCAGCAGTAGTCGAACTCGATGCCCTGGCCGATGCGGTTGGGGCCGGCGCCGATGATCATGGCCTTCTTCTTGTCGCAAGGCGCGATCTCGTCTTCCTCGTCATAGGTCTTGTAGTGGTAGCTCGTCTTGGAGGCGAACTCGGCCGCGCAGGTGTCGACGGTCTTGAAGACGGCCTTGACGCCGAGTGCCTTGCGGTGAGCGCGGACGGCTTTCTCGTCACTGCCGGTCAAGACGGCGATCTGCACGTCGGACAGGCCATAGCGCTTGCCCAGGCGCATGAGCTGCTCGTCGATATCGGCGAGCTTCTTGCCGTCGAACATGTTCTCGACCTCGACCATGTCGGCCAGACGGTCGACGAACCAAATGTCGATGCCGGTGAGCTCGGCCACCTTCTCGGGCGCATAGCCGCGACGCAGGGCCTCGGCCATGTAGTAGATGCGCTCCTCGGTCGGGGTTGCGACCTTGTGTTCGAAGTTGGCCTCGTCAAAGGCGTCCTTACCGTCGCGACCCAAGCCCATGTGGCCGTTTTCCAGGGAGCGCATGGCCTTGCCCAAAGACTCCTCGAAGGTGCGGCCGATGGCCATGACCTCGCCGACGGCCTTCATGCGGGTGGACAGGGTGTTGTCCGTGCCCTTGAACTTCTCGAAGGCAAAGCGCGGCACCTTGGTCACAACATAGTCGATGCTCGGCTCGAAGCAGGCTGGAGTGGCCTTGGTGATGTCGTTGGTGATCTCATCCAGGGTATAGCCCACGGCGAGCTTGGCAGCCATCTTGGCGATGGGGAAGCCCGTCGCCTTGGATGCCAGCGCAGAGGAGCGGGAGACGCGGGGGTTCATCTCGATGACGATGAGGCGGCCGTCCTTGGGGTTGACGGCAAACTGCACGTTGGAGCCACCGGTCTCGACGCCGATCTCCTCGAGGATGGCCAGGGATGCGTCGCGCATCTTCTGGTACTCGATGTCGGTGAGGGTCTGCGCGGGCGCCACGGTGATGGAGTCGCCCGTGTGCACGCCCATGGCGTCGAAGTTCTCGATGGAGCAGACGATGATGCCGTTGCCGGCCTTGTCGCGCATAACCTCCATCTCGTACTCTTTCCAACCGATGATGGACTCCTCGACGAGCACCTCGTTGGTGGGGCTCAACTCGAGGCCCTGGGCGACGATCTCCGTCAGCTCCTCCATGTTGTAGGCGATGCCACCGCCGGCGCCGCCCATGGTAAAGCTCGGGCGCAAGACGATGGGGAAGCCGAGCTTGCCAGCGAGCTCTTGGGCTTCCTCGACGCTGTAGGCGTAGCCGCTGCGCGCAACCTCGAGGCCAATGCGCTTCATAGCCTCGGCAAAGAGCTTGCGGTCCTCGCCCTTCTGGATGGCCTTGAGGTCGCAGCCGATGAGCTCGACGTGGTACTGATCGAGGATGCCGCGCTCGGCAAGCTCGACCGCGCAGTTAAGGCCGGTCTGACCGCCCATGTTGGGCAGCAGGGCATCCGGATGCTCGCGCTTGATGATCTCTGCAACGGCATCGGCCGTGATCGGCTCGATATAGGTGCGAGTAGCGGTCTTGGGGTCGGTCATAATGGTCGCCGGGTTGCTGTTAACCAGGACGACCTCGTAGCCCTCCTCCATGAGCACGCGGCAGGCCTGCGTGCCGGAGTAGTCGAACTCACATGCCTGGCCGATGACGATCGGGCCGGAGCCGATGAGCAGGATCTTCTCGATATCGTTGCGACGAGGCATTACTCAACCTCTCCTTCCTTGGTGAAGACTCGGGTGTCGCGCACCTCGATGTCCAGATAGTCGTCACGGCCGTCCATCAGGCGAGCAAACGCCTTGAAGAGATAAGACGAGTCATGCGGGCCGGGCGATGCCTCGGGGTGGTATTGAACAGAGAACACGGGGTGGTCGAGGAAGCGCATGCCCTCGGGTGTTCCGTCGTTGAGGTTGACGTGGGTGAGCTGGATGCGCCCGAACTCCCTGGTGACGACCACGGGGGCGATGCGGCGCTCGGCCCAGTAACGCAGGTCGTCCTGATGTCCCTTGCGACCGTCGCTCTCAGAGGAGAGGATGGGGCCGAGGCTCTGGAACACCTGACCGAAGCCGTGGTTTTGTGCCGTGATCTCGACGGCGCCGGTGAGCAGGTTCATAACCGGCTGGTTGCCGCCGCGATGGCCGTACTTGAGCTTCTCGATCTGGGCGCCAGCGGCAATGGAGAGCATCTGGTGTCCCAGGCAGATGCCAAAGATGGGCACACCGCTCTTGATAAGCTTCTTGACTTGGGTGTAGGTCTCCTCGACGGCCTCGGGGTCGCCAGGGCCGTTGGAGAGGAAGATACCGTCAGGCTCCATGGCGAGCACTTCTTCTGCAGGCGTGTTCCAAGGCACGACATGGACCTCTGCGCCGTTGGTGCACAGGCCCGCGAGGATACCGGTCTTAATGCCGCAGTCATAGGCGACGACCTTGAACTTCTTCTCGCAGTTGAAAGGCGGCAGCACGTAGGGCTTGGCCGTGCTCACCTGCTCGGCAAAGTTGATGCCAACGAGGCTCTCGGAAGCAGCAAGGCGCTCGGCCAGGGCGCCAAGGTCGTCGACGTTGGTGGAGATGACGGACTTCATGGCGCCGTTGTCGCGCACATGGCGCACAAGCTTGCGGGTGTCGACGCCCTCGATGGCGACGATGCCGTTTTCGCGGAAGAAGTCGGGCAGTGCCTTGGTGGAGCGGAAGTTGCTCGGGCGCTCGCACATGTCGCGCACGACGAAGCCACGGCAGAACAGCCCGCGGGACTGCATGTCCTCTGCGTTGACGCCGTAGTTGCCGATCTGAGGATAGGTCATGGTGATGATCTGGCCGGCGTACGAGGGGTCGCTTGCGACCTCCTGATATCCCGTCAGAGACGTGTTGAAGCAGATCTCGCCGAAGGACTCACCCTCGGCTCCGCAGCAGTAGCCGCGAAACAGGGTGCCGTCTTCCAACAGCAAAACCGCAGGCTTGCCTTTGTGCAGCATTAAAACATCACCTTTCCCTTAGTCAAGCCGGCGCATGCACATGCGCCCATATACAGATAACCGCCAAAAACGGCGGCAAATGGGAACGCGTATTCAGTTGAAACTGAGGAATGGGAGAGTGAGGAGAAAGATGCGGACGCACCCTTGTAAAGCTTCTTTTCGATTGAAGACATGCTCTCACCTGATTTCGTTTCCCTTGCTGGCCTCACGGGACCAGATTAAAAGGTCTCAAGGAGGATAACACTCCCCCGCTAGCCCGCGTACGCGAATCGGCGATTAACACGTTACAGCTATGTGAAATGTAGACGCATCCCCACATGTTTGGGCGCCTGAACGTTTGAGACTAGGCAGGAAGCTGCATTGTTCTTGTCGTGTCATGTTGAGCGTAGGCCGAAGGCCGGAGTCGAAACATCTAGCCGCGGCTCAACGTTGGCTCGCGTCCAGATTCTTCGAATCCACGCTGCGCGCTTCGCTAAAAATGACAAAACAGTGCCCTAACAGCACCCGCGTGACACCAAATGTGCCAGTGACAAAAGGTGTCACGACTCGCGAATCCCACAAAGAGCAGGCAGCTGGCAGTCCTTAGCTCAGCAGCTCCTTGGCAGCGGCGACGAGCTGCTCGGCGACGGCATCGCTGCCCTCGCGGGTTGGCTCGTAGGCAAAGACATAGGCCTTGATCTTGGGCTCGGTGCCGCTGGGACGGACCAAAAGCTTGCTGCCGCCGGCGAGCTGGAGCTCGATGACGTCGGCCGTGGGCAGCTGCTGGGAGCCATCAGCCTCGCAGGGGTTGATGATCGGCATCTCGACACCCTGGGCATAGTCAATGACCTTCTCGACGGCCATGCCGGCAATCGCTGCGGGCGGGTTGGCGCGAAGGCCGCTCGTCAGCTCCTTCATCTTGGCAGCGCCCTTGGCGCCGGGATAGCTCAAGGAGACAGTGATGTTCTTGTAGAAGCCGTACTTCTCGTACAGCTCCTCCATCGCAGCAACAAGATCGAAGCCGCGAGCCTTGTGGTACTCCGCCATCTGGCAGATGAGCATACTCGCGACGACGGCATCCTTGTCGCGCACATGCGTGCCGACGAGGTAGCCGTAGCTCTCCTCAAAGCCCATGATGTAGCGATCTGGGCGGCCGGCCTCTTCGAGCAGGGCAATTTGGCCGCCGATGTGCTTGAAGCCCGTCAAGGTGCGGCGCATCTGGAAGCCGTAGTCCTTGGCCAGCGCATCGACCATGGCCGTGGAGACGATCGTGGAGACGACGACGGCCTGGCTCAGGTCCTCGCCACGCTCCCTGCGGATGCGCGCGACATAGTCCGTGAGCAAGATGCCGACCTCGTTGCCCGTGAGAAGCACATACTCGCCGTTATGGGGAACGGCGATGCCAACACGGTCGGCGTCGGGGTCTGTTGCCAGCAAGAGGTCCGGATTCACGCTCTCGCACAGGGCGAGACCACGCTCGAGCGCCTCGCGGATCTCCGGGTTGGGATAAGGACAGGTCGGGAAGTTGCCGTCAAGCGTCGCCTGCTCGGGAACGGTGATGACGTCGCTGATACCGTTGCGCTCCAGGATGCGGGAGACGCACTCGAGGCCCACACCGTTGAGCGGGGTGTAGACAACGGACAAGGCGCCATCGGCCTCGCCGTCGCTTGAAAGCGACTGCAGCTGCACGGTGTCGAGGAAGGCGTCCAGCGTCTCCTGAGCGATCCACTTGACCAAGCCAGCGGCAACAGCCTCGTCCATCGGCATGGTCTTGATACCGGAGAAGAAGTCCGTCTCGTTGATGGAGGCCTGGATGGCATCGGCGGCCTCGCTGGCAATCTGGCAGCCGTCGTCGCCGTAGACCTTGTAGCCGTTGTAAGCTGCAGGGTTGTGGCTGGCCGTCACGTTGATACCGGCGCTGCAGCCCAGATGGCGCACCGCAAAGCTGCAAGCGGGCGTGGGGACCGGACGGGTGTAGACATACGCGGTGACGCCATTGGCAGCGAGCACGCGCGCCACCGTCTGGACGAAGGAGTCACCCATGTTGCGGCTGTCGCGCGCGATGGCGACGCTCGGGTTGTCGTAGTGGGCGTTGAGGTAGTTGGCGAGACCCTGCGTAGCCTTACCCACGGTATAGGTGTTCATGCGATTGGGACCGGCACCGATGATGCCACGCAGACCCGCTGTACCAAAGCTCAGCTCGCAACGAAACGCATCCGTGAGGGCGTCTTCATCCGCCGTCAGTGCAGCGAGTTCATCGGCAAACTCAGGGGCGTTGGCACACCAGCGCTCGTACTCTTCCTTGAATTCCATGCAATCCTCCATACGTCTATCTAAAGCGGGGATCCGATGTAAAGAGCGCGCAAACGCTCGCATCGGGCAAACCCTGCCGCAACTCTTCTCACCCTAGAACAACACTGATTTACGCGAGGCCTATGGGGAGGGACAGGGTCCCTCCCCTACGTTACGGGCGCCTTTCCGTCATCGTCCAGTTCGAAGCTCACGAACTGAGTCCCTCCCCTACGTTACCGACGCCTTTTCTAATCGCATGCAACGGGCATCCGCACAATCAGTGCCTCTCTAGGCCTGCGCCTCTTCCAGCAGGGCCTTGAGCTCGTCCACGGTCACCTCGTAGTGCTTACCGCAAAAATGGCAGCTGACCTCCGCGGGCTTGCCCTCGTCGATCATAGACTGGATCTCTTGCGCGCCAAGGGAGGCGATAGTGGCGCTCACGCGCTCGTAGCTGCAGTCGCACTTGAAGCAAGCGGGGATAACGTCGTTGGTATGGTAGTCCATGCCGCCCAAGACCTCCTCGAGTATGCCTTCCGGGGTCTTGCCGGCATCGAGCATGTTGGTGACGGAGTCGATACCGGACAGCGCTGCCTCGAGCTCATCGATGAGGCTGTCGTCGTAGCCGGGCATGAGCTGGATGAAGAAACCGCCAGCGCACTTAACGCTGGTGTCCGTATCGACGAGCACGCCCACGCCCACCGCCGTGGGGATCTGCTCGCTTTGCGCATAGTAAGAGGAGATATCGTCGCCGATCTCACCGGAGACGAGGTTGATGCGGCTCACGTACGGCTCGAGGAAGGGGATGTCGCGCACGACGGTGAGCGTACCGGGGCCGATGGCGCCGCCGACGTCGAGCTTTCCGTGGTCGTTGAGGTCGAGCCAAACGTTGGGGTGGTTGGCGTAGCCCTTGACATGACCTGCGTTGTCAGCCGTGACGGTAAGCCCTCCCATGGGGCCGTCGCCGTCAACCTTGAGGGTGAGCAGCTCGTCTGCATCCTTGAAGGTAACGCCGATCATCTGCGCCGCCATCATCAACCTGCCCAGTGCCGCTGTGACAACAGGGCTCGTGTTGTGGCTGTCGCGTGCTGCCTGCACGGTACCGCGCGCCGTGATCGCCATCGCGCGAACCATGCCGTTGGCAGCGGTGCCCCTGACGATATAGTCCCCGGTCTTCTTCTTTGCTTGGGCAAAATCAACGATGTTGTCAGACATCGCACGCTCCTATCATCTCGTATTCACACCCGAGAAGTTTAGCGCACGCATGTGACGCAAATAGCAAGCAAACGGGAACGGGTGGAAATGTCAGGTGGCGCTCGCCTGCGAAGTATAAGGAGGGAGAAACAGCCGATACCATTGTGCGTTGAACGAAAGTGACCAGGTCTTTCCCGTTCAAAACCTTTGGTTTGAACGGGAAAGACCTGGTCACTTTCGTTCAACGCCGTAGCGCACTTTGTGTCAGTGTCATTGCGTGTCACTGGTGAGAAATCCTCTTGAGAATACAAAAAGGGCTGTACCGAGTAGAGGAAGGGGAAACCGGTACAGCCCTTTGTTTGTCGGCCAAGGTGCTAGTAAGGAGTACACCAAGGCTCGACCACCTTCTGCCCAAGGTCACGGATACGTGAGGGGAACCCTTGGGCTGTGACATGGCGGGATTCGCAAAACGTCGTACAAGCGCGCATCGATCGAAGAGTTCGAGACAATCGACTCGTTGCCTGCCGGCGTCCCTGTTCCCGTTTGCCCATGCCAGACAACTGCAACCCTGCAAGATGAAGCAGCTGTCTTAGACGACCGCTCTGCTAGGATCTCGGCCGTCGTTGACGAGAGTGTGGACGCAATGTCCATGTCTGCATAATGCCCTCCTCTCCCCTTCTTGCCATCACCCCGGAGGGGTTAAATCGCAGGTAAACAGGGGATTATTCGATTTTGCCGATAGTTGAGGCGCATCACCCGAGAGTGATTATCAGGCCCAAATCAGCCTCTTTGGCCGATGGTCTTCAAGGCTGGTCGACGTCCCCACAGGAGCATGAGATGTGGTCAAGGTGTACCAGTGACAAAGTGACCAGCTTGACCACATCAACCAGAACAGCTCCTTAGAGCGTGCTGACCACCATGTCGATGAGCTCTTGATGGGAGTGCACGTCCATCTTCTGGTAGATATGCTTGACGTGGACCTTGACGGTGTTCTTGGAGATGACGAGAGCCTCTTGAATGTAGTCGCGGTTGCGACCGCGGGCCAAAAGCAAAAAGACTTCCTTCTCACGTTGGGTCAGACCGTACTGCTCGGCCAACCCATAGCAGCGCTCGTCAAAGCCGCGGCGCAAATCTTGTGCCGCCTCGAGCTCCTCGTCGACGCCATCATCTTCCCCATGGTCGGCCTCCATCGCCGCCTCGGACGCACCCTCGTCACACGCGGCAAACTTGTGCGACCTCACACCTTCCTGTACTCCGATACGCATGGGCTCCTCGGGCTCCTCCTCAGGAATAATCATGGGGACCAAACCGGCTGCCGTGCCATAGAAGCTGAAGTGGCGCATGAAGAGGAAGGTGAAAACGACCAGAATCAACACCATGGATGCCGCGACGACGTTGACCATATTGGGGTTGGTCGACACGAAGATGTTCGTGGCGATGCCAATCTGCGCACCGGTAATCGAGCCCAAAGAACAGATACCGCGTCCAAAGCCGATGACGGCAGGGGCAGCAAAGTGGTTGTTCGAGGTCAAGCCCAAGAGAGCGACCCAGGCTACGATGTTGAAGATAGTCGAGCCGGCGGCAAGCAGGGAGTTCGCATAGCCAAAAGCACTCGAGTCGCCCACCAGGATGACGAGAAAGGCGCCGATGACAATAATCACGGCAAAGTCGTTGAGATCGTCGGCATTGGGGCGCTTCAGCTTTAAGGCCGCGAAGATGACGAGCAAGGCAAGCGGCGCCACAATCCACGACTCGTTGACCATGCCGCCCGTACCCTCGCCAAAGCGCATGGAGAACCCAAACACGACCTGGTAGACAAAGAGGCTGAGCATGAAGAAGCTCTTGAGGGGCACGAAGGAGAACGGGTTGGTCGCAGAGAGCTCTGCCGCGGAATGCGCGATGCGAATCTCCGCGAAGACGTCCTTGGACGCGCCGTACGAAAGACCCAAGGCCAACAGCGGCATGAGCGCATAGAAGAAGATGACGAAAAAGTCAGAAAGCAGCCCAAAGCCCAGGGAGGCGATGCGCTGAACCAGAAAGCCGATGGCAACTGCGGCGACGATGTCGAAGTGAGGCATGGCCACCATGGCCACGCCAACGTACATGACAACCATCGCCTTACCCATGCAGCCGATAACGGCCCCTACGGCCAATATGGTGGTGTTGGCGAGCACATAGCCGAGCAGCATGGAGAAGACCCCGAGCACAGGCAAGGAAAACGCGAGGGCGTCAAACACGCGAGCGATATGGTCCATGCGTGTGCGCGCACAGAGCACGCCCATGACGACAAGCACGACCGCATAAGCGAAGACGCAGACCTCGCGCGCAAGCGGAAACCCGCTGTCGATGAGCGGGAAGAGCTTGACGTTCATCAGCAGCGTCGTCGTGGTCAAAAGGGAGAAGGCCAGGGTCAAAAGGGCCAAGCGCTTGAAATTCGATTGTTCTTGAGCAGGCATAACACTTCCTTGCGGTTCGCATAACCCTACTAGAGTAATGCCACAGTTGAAACTCAGCCACATGAATCGCCAAATGGAGTCGCCAGATCGCGATAGCTGCGGGGGTCTCTAATTGCCTGAACGACTAATCGTTCAGACAATTAGAAATAGAGCCCTGTTTGGCCGCTGAACGCGACAGTCTGAACGATTTGTCGTTCAGACTGTCGGCACACAAGGCCCGTCCCAAAATCGCCCTGGTCTTTTATGGGACAGAGAGAGTTGGCAGCAACTGGAAACTCCCTCTGTCCCATAAAAGACCAGGGCGTTTTTGGACGGGCTGGAAAGTGTAGAGATGCGCCGCGAACCAGGGAGGCAAAACGAAAGAGGACGCCCCTAAGGACGTCCCCTGTCTGCACTATGCAAGCTGTAAGCTTAAGCGAGCTTCTCGAGGAGCTCGGCCTTCTGCTTGGAGCCCAGGCCACCGATGCGGCGGTTCTCCTGGATGTTGCACTCCTCCATCAGAGCGGCAACCTTGGCCTTGCCGTAGCCGGGCATAGCGCCCAGAACAGCGGTGACCTTGGTCTTCTTGACGATGTCGTCCTCGGACTCCAGGATCTCCTTGATGGTGATCTTGCCAGCCTTGATATCAGCCTTGAGCTCAGCGCGGGCCTTGCGAGCCTGAGCGGCCTTCTCGAGAGCAGCAGCGCGCTGCTCTTCAGTCATAGTGGGGAGTGCCATGTGATTCTCCTTCTTGTCTAGGCAATCGCGTCTTGGGAAAGACGCATTAGGATTATGCACTAAATCTCGCTTTGGTAAATGCTTATGCGGAAAAAATGTGCAATAAGCGGGGGAAATCCATAAAGAGAGAGGCGAAACGGGAGCAAGAGAAGCGTTTCAAGCATGAAAAGGTGCATTCTGCGTACCAGCAGAGCCGCAAACACTCGGCAAAATCCGAATCCGCTACTCGCCATTCCACGTGCCCGCGACAAGGCAGCCCTTGGTCTGCTTGGCTTTATAGAGCGCAGCATCTGCCGCCTTGAACATCTCTGCGACCTTGCCCTTGCCGCATACGGCGCCGATACTCACCTGAAGCGAGACCTCGCCGTCATCTCCGATGTGCACGCAACCGACCTTTTCGATCATCGCGCTGAGACGCGACTCCATGGAGGCCTCCTCCATCCCGGACAAGATGACGACGAACTCATCGCCGCCATAGCGGACGATGCGATCGACCGGACGGGTACACGCGCTCAGCGCTTGCACGAGCATGCGCAGGGCCCTGTCGCCCCAAAGGTGGCCGAGTTGGTCGTTAATCATCTTGAAGTTATCGATATCCACAACCGCCACCGCATAGCGCCCCTCGAGGACGGATGCACGGTCATTCCAGTAGCTGCGGGAAAACGCGCCGGAAACCGGGTCCTGATGGAGTCGGGAGTTGTACTCTGCAAGGGAGAGCAGATGGCGCTCGCTTGCAGCTTCGGCCAAGCCAGAGACGTTGTCGTCGATTCTCGAAACGCACTCGAGGGCATAGCCCCTGCCTGCAAGCTCGAGGTAGCTTGAGATGATGTAGAAGACCTCTCCGCCGATGCTCTCGAACTTGTTGGCGCGAGGCAGCTCCTTGGAGACGCGAGCGGAGACACAGTCTGCGCAACGCTGGCTTTTGCCCCATACGTCGAAGCAGCGGTCATGACGCGTGGCTTCGACCTCACCAGCTCCGAGGCTGATCTGAGCGCAGATAGCAGGGTCGACGACGCGCACGACATCGAACACCTGGCCAAGACATGCCATGAGGGCTTTGACGCCAACAGCGCCCTCCTCATCGTTGCCGCTGCCCTCAAGGACGGAGGCTACGATGCGATTGGTATCAAGTGCGGCGCGCTCGAGCGCACTCACCTCGCCCTCGATATCGATAACGCGGGCAACGATGCCCGTCGTCATGGCGCGCTCTCCATCATGGGCAACGAGACTGCCTCCCTTGACGAGCAAGCGGTGTTTGGAACTGACGAGCTTAGCGGGAACAACGATCTCGAAGTAGCGCTCGCCGGGCGCCAGACCCTCGAAACGCGACAACGCATAACGCAAGAACTCTCTAGCCGCCTCGCTCGTCATGGAATTGCCGAGAGGGTCGCTCGTCATGAGCGGCACGTCGATCAAGGCCTGCAACTTGGGATTGGCGATAAGCGTTGCGGGCTCGAAGCGGTATTGGAACCACACCTCATCCGTAAGCTTGGTAAACATGCGTCGAATCTGATCGATTTCAGTGCTCATGCGAGCGCTTTTCGCGCTAAGAAGAGCGAGCTCGTGCTCGAGCACCTCGGAGTCGGGGCTCGGCAGCTCAAAGCCGCCTCTCTTAGCGCCTTGGCGCAGCGCGCCAATGGCAAGCGCATTGGAGAGGCGATGCTGCACCACCTGCATGTCGAAAGGCCTGCTGATGAAGTCGAGCGCACCGAGTGCATAGGCGTTGCCCATGAGCCCGGTTGTGGTCTCAAGCGTGAGCATGAGGACGGGGATTGCCTCGAGGTAGCCGAGCTCGCGCATCTTGCCCAGGGTAGCGATGCCGCTCATGCCATCGAGCTCGAAAGCGAGCAGCACGATGTCAACGGACTCAAAGTTCGAGGCAAGGAACTCGAGCGCGGACTCGCCGTCAGACGCTTCGAGAACCTGGTAGCGCGAAGATAGCATTGCCGAGAGGACGGAGCGGTCGATCTCGAGCGAGTCGACGATGAGAAGCGTCTTCATTTCCATCTACATCAGCTGCCTTTGCCGTTTGTTCGCGCGAATAAGGCCTCGCAAATAGCGAAACCAAGTCCTTTCAATCAATGGTCTTGTCAGGAAATAGTACACAAATGATGTAGCAACGGAAGCATTGCAGTGAATTTGGCACAAAAGCGAAAGCTCAGCGCACCGGCTCTTCCCTAGGGGAGAGCTTCTCAATGCGATGTTTATAGAGAGGGACTTCGGTCCCTCCCCTACGTGACCAGCGGTTTTACCAATCGCAAGCAGTAAACAGTTATTCAAACCAACATTTCCCTAGACGCCTGCGATCTCGTCGAGCTCCTCGTCAGACTTGCCGATATGGGCATAGATCTCCGCGTCCTTGCCGATGGCAAACGGCGCGAATGACGGCATCACGGGAGCGGGGATGCGCAGGGTCATGCGCGTACCCTCCTCCTCGTAGCTCTCCGCCTCGACGTGCGTGCGCTCATGCGCCAGCTGCACGTACTTACCCTGCGTATAGGGGATGAGAACCTCGACGACTGGGTCGCGCGCGAGCACCGCCTGGGTGATGCGCTCGAGCAAGGCGTCGGTACCCTCCCCCGTCATCGCGCTGACGAAGGCGGCCTCGCTATCGAGCTTGTGCAGATGATCGAGCTCGCCTTGCTCGCAGAGGTCGATCTTGTTGTAGACGAGCACCGTCTCGATCTTCTCTGCCTCGATCTGGCCCAAGACATCGCGCACGGCCTTGATCTGCTCGTCGCGCTGGTTGGAGCTGGTGTCGACTACGAGAAGGATGAGGTCTGCCTCGCGAATCTCCTCGAGCGTGCTGTGGAAGGACTCGACCAGGCTGGTGGGCAGCTTCTGGATGAAGCCGACCGTGTCCGTCAGGGTCACACACGGGCCGGCATCGAGCTGCAAGCGGCGGGTCGTGGAGTCCAGCGTCGCGAAGAGCTTGTCGTAGGCGAGTACCTCTGCGTTGGTGAGGCGGTTCATGAGGCTCGACTTGCCTGCGTTGGTGTAGCCGGCAAGTGCTATGCGAAAGATGCTGCCGTCTTTTCGGCTCTTGCGCTGGGTCGCACGGCTCTGAGCAACGTCTTTGAGCTCGCAGCGGATACGGCTGATGCGCTTGCGGACCAAGCGACGGTCGACCTCGAGCTGGCTTTCGCCCTCGCCAAAGCGGCTGCCGACGCCACCACCCATGCGATTGGAGGCAAGGTGACTCCACATGCCGCGCAGACGCGGGTAGAGGTACTGGTTCTGCGCAAGGCGCACCTGGAGGCGACCCTCTTTGGTGGTCGCATGCAGCGCGAAGATATCGAGGATGAGCGCCGTGCGGTCGATAACCTTGACCGGCTTGCCGACGACTTTCTCGAGGTTAGACTGCTGGCTGGGGCTGAGCTCGTCATCGAAGACGACGAGGTTGGCCTCCATACGGCTCACAAGCGCCGCAAGCTCCTCCGCCTTGCCCGGGCCGATGAACGTGCGCGGGTTGGGCGTCTCGAGGCGCTGCGTCACCGTGCCCACGACATCCGCACCCGCCGTGTTGACGAGGCGCTCGAGCTCCGCCAGGGACTCCTCGAGCGGCCAGTCGACATCGCCGCGATCAACACCGACGAGCACAGCGCGCTCCGGGAGGACTTCCGTGGAGGGGATCTCGAACTCCTGATAAGCCATTAGGCAACCTCTTCCTGGGAGAACGTGCCGTCGCCGAGCGCGTCGCTCTCCACATCTTTAACGTGAACGGAAGCGTCATCGACATCGATGACGCTGGATTCCTGGGATGCGGCAACGGTTTGCCCGAGCTCGGCCATAGAAGCGCGTGCCAGGCTCATGGGGTCGGCTGCAGGGCACCCGTCGATAGAGGCCTGAGCGCTCGAGCCGGCAAGATAGGCGACAACCATCGCATAGAGGCTCGCGCAGGTACCGGCCACGCCCGCAAGCGCGAGCAGCAGGATGCTCAAGCCAGCGGCAGAGCCCGTACCCTTATTCCCAAATGCCATAATCGTCTCCTTACTGACGATGTTTGAACTATCTCGAACAGACCTGTGCAACATTATCGGCAAAACGAACCCACGCCAAGTCCTCAGCCCAACTGTACGCCTTTAGGCAGTGATGAGGTGCAGTGCTTCGGCGACGATCTCGTCGAGGGTCTTGCCGTCGGCCTCGATCCAGTTGAGTCCGGCCTCGCTGCGCAGCCAGGTGCGCTGGCGCTTGCTGTAGCGGCGCGTTGACATCTTGATCTGCTCGATAGCCTCGTCCATCGTGCACAAGCCGTCGAGCGCAGCGACGATCTCTTTGTACCCGATGGCTGCCTGAGCGGTGAGTCCCTCGCGAAAGCCCTGCGCGAGCAGGCCGGTGACCTCTGCGACAAGACCCTCGGCGACCATGTCGTCAACACGCTTGTTGATGCGCTCGTAGAGCAGCTGCGTGTCGCGGGCCAGGCCGATCTTGATGCTGGGGATGGCCTCGGCTACACCCTTGAACGCCGCCTTGCGACGGGCATAGCTGTCGCCTTCCTCGAACATCTCCAACGCGCGCACCACACGCACGGTGTTGTTGGGATGGATGACCTCGGCGCTTTGCGGATCGCGTTCATGCAGGTAATCCCAGATACCCTGAGCGCCAAGCCGAGCTGCCAGCGCGTTGTAGCGGTCGCGAACGGGATTGTCCTCTTGCTCGCCTGCCGCGAAGTCCATCTGGTTGAGGCATGCGCGCACGTAGAAGAAGGTGCCGCCGCAAATGATGGGCACCTTGCCGCGGGAGCGGATGTCCTCGATGGCGGCGCGGCTGTCGTGCTGGAAAAGCGCCGCGCTGTAGGGCTGGCCAGGGTCGCAGATGTCGATGCAGTGGTAGGGCACCTTGCGCTCGGACACGGGCGTCTTGGCAGTGCCGATGTCCATGCCGCGGTAGACCTGCATGCTGTCTGAGGAGATGACCTCTCCGCCAAGGCGCACGGCGAGCTCGTCGGCCAAGGCGGACTTGCCGCTGGCCGTGCAGCCCATAACGGCGATAACAGGCGCTTCCCTACTCAACGACGCTGCCTTTCAAGTACCAGGTCTTCGCTTCGTCGACATGGACGTCGACAAACTCGCCGATGAGCTCCTCGATGCACTTGCCAGACGGGATGGGGGCGTGGACGGTCTGATTCTTGGGGCTCTTGCCAGAGAGCATGCCCTCGTCACGCTTGCTCGTACCCTCGACGAGGACGGGAATCACACAGTCGAGCTCCTTCTGGTTTTGCTCGTACGCAGATTCTTGGACAAGGTCCACCAAGCGATCGAAGCGCTCCTGGATGACCTCGCGCGGCGTGGGGTCGTCGACCTTGGCAGCAGGCGTACCCTCGCGCTTGGAGTAAATGAAGGTGAACACCTGGCTGTAGCCGACCTCCTTGACGAGGTCGTAGGTAGCCTGGAAGTCCTCCTCCGTCTCACCGGGGAAGCCGACGATGATGTCGGTCGACAGCGCGATATCGGGAATCTGACGGCGCAGCTCCTCCACGATACCGCGGTAGCGAGCGGTGTCGTAGACGCGGTTCATCTCCTTGAGGACACGGTCGCTGCCGGACTGCAGCGGCAGGTGCAGCTGGGGCATGATGTTGGGATAGGCCGCCATCGTGGCGATGGTCTCGGAGAGCAGGTCCTTGGGGTGGCTCGTGACAAAGCGCACGCGCGGGATGCCGCTCTCGCCCGCCATCTTCAAGACCTCCGCGAAGCGCGGCTCGCCATAGAGGTCGCGGCCGTAGCTGTTGACGTTTTGGCCGAGTAACGTGAGTTCCTTGATTCCCTGCTCGGCGAGCTTGGCGAACTCGGCCTTGATGTCCTCGAGAGTGCGGCTGGTCTCGCGACCGCGGACGTAGGGCACGATGCAGTAGGTGCAGAAGTTGTTGCAACCGGTCATGATGGGCACCCAGGCGCTCCAGGACTTCACGCGCGTAGCGGGCAGATCGCTGGAGAAGCCGTCGTTTTCCTCGATGGTCTCGACGACAGGCTCGCCCGTCTCGATGCGGCGCTCGAGCAAATCGACCAGGTGACCGAGGTTGTGCGTGCCGAAGACGATGTCGACGTGGGACAGCGTCTCGCGCAGCTTCTCGCCGTCGCGCTGGCCGATGCAGCCGCCGATGGCGACGATGCGGTGCTCGTCATGAGCGGCGGGGATGTTCTTGAGGCTTGCGACCTGGCCCATAAGGCGCACATCCGCCGCCTCGCGCACGCAGCAGGTGAGGAAGATGACGATATCGGCTTCCTCAATGGTGCTGACGGGCAAGCAGCCCTGCGCGTCGAGCATGCCGGCGACGCGCTCGGCGTCATTCTCGTTCATCTGGCAGCCGAAGATCTTCTGGCAGTAGGTCTTGCCAGCAAGGAGATTGGTATTGGTCATAGGTAAAGCCTTTATGCGTGGACAGCGGTTGAGGAAGGATAGACGCTCGACATGACGTTCTCGAGCTCGTCGGCGGAAAGCGTGCCGCTCTCGACGACATGGGGGTCGACGGTGAAGCGGATGGCCGTGCGCACCTCGCCGTTGATGGCGATCTCTGCGAAGGAGGGCGTGCAGCTGACGTCGATACCCGTCGGGATGAGGTACCCGCGTGCAATGGCGACTGCCTTGACCGCTTGGTTGACAGCACCGGCACCGACAGACTGGATGCGGACAGGATTGCCGTCTTTGATCAAACCGGCAATCGCGCCGGCGACCGATGCCGGAGACGACTTGCTAGAGACTTTGAGAAATTCCATGTGAGCTGTTCCTGTGTTGCGTTTCAAGTGCGTGTTTGTTGTGTATGCACAATTAGAGAGAGTATATCAGCAAACACGCCAGCTCAAGTAGGAGGCTTGGGGAGCCACTTCGATGCATAGCCGCATCCAATGTGTACCAGTGGCAAGTTGGCTATTGCGCGAACATTCGCGCAATAGCCAACTTGCCACTGGTACACATTGGATACAAGTCTGTCGCATAACTGAGCCCATGTTGCTCGCCAAACTGCCGCAGCGTGTCATCCCATCAACCTTTCACCTACGAGAGCCCGCCCGATTAAGCCCGTGAGCTTGTGTTTTGGTAGTCTCTAAAAAGAAGAGAGGCACAATATCATCTTTCTAAGGCACCGCTTTGGCGCGCAGATGCGCCAGAAATGGAGAATGACCATGTCGAGCATCGACCGCAAGATCGTCCAGCTACTCACCATGGCCGGCAGCGAGCACGCGCTGTCCGTCCTGCGCGAGGCAGGCATCAAGCGCAGCTACACCGTCGAAGACATGGAGCGCGTTTGCTACCTGGGCATCCAGCAGCTCCCTGAGTACCGCCGCACGGAGGCAGCCGGCATCGCAAGCGCCAGGCTCGAGGCCCTGCAGCGCGCCTACGTTCTCAACGAGCTCGGTGTCAACGGCATGGTCCCGCGCGAGGCCCTGCAGTCCAGGCTCGACCTCATGCCCGGTGAGAGCGACATGGCCCTCACCAACATGCAGGTCTCCGGTCTCATCGGCTTTTTCACGGAGACCGAGGACGGCAAGGACATCCAGATGGTGTTTCTCACCACGGAGGGCCGCGCCAAGTTCGAGGAGCGCAATGCCCGCCTCGAAGGCCAGAGCGAGGAGTTCCTCGCACCCCTCACCAACGAAGAGAAGCTACAGCTCATGGACCTGCTGAGCAAGATCGCCCCTCACAAGGAGATCCACATCGAGAGCCTGTAAGGGCACTCCACCACCGGCAAGGGCCGGGGCCGTCCACGCGACGACCCCGGCCTTTTTGCTTCCTGATCTTGCCGCGACAGCGCAACGCTTTAGTCAGACTGAGCGGAGCGCCGCAGGCGCGTAGTCGAAGGATGGCGTCAAACAGCAATCACAAAGCAGGCCCCCGACACCGTGTCGGGGGCCTGCTTGATAGCGAACAATCACAAACCGTGTATCACATCAGTGTGCGAGCTCGATCTTGGGATACATAACGTTCATGGTGACACGGCGGCGATAGCGTGCGTAGACCGTGGACAGGAAAAGGAAGCCCGCGGTGAAGAGTGCCAGGACGATCGCGCTGTGGAGCATGAGGTCCGTGGACAGGCCGCACATCGCCATGCGGAAGCCCTGAACGACGTAGGTCATCGGCAGGAAGGGGTTGAGCCAGTTGAAGATCGGCAGCTCTGCCTCGATCGGGAAGGTGCCGGCAGCGGTGCACAGCTGCAGCATCAGCAGCACGACCAACACGACCAGGCCGGCGCTGCCCATGGAGGCCCTGAAGAACTGGGCGATTGCTGCAAAGCAAGCCGCAACGAGGAATCCGAAGAGGTAGTACTCGAGCGGGAAGTTCACGCTGAACCCAAGGCCGAACTGGATGAAGGCCAGCAGGATAATGACCTGGATGAACGCGATGCCCAGCATGGGGATGTAGCTGGAGAGCACTGCGGAGACGCTGCTTGCACGGCTCATGAGCAGGCGATTGTTCATCGTGCGCATCGTGAAGGTGATCATCAGGCAGCCAACCCACATGCCCAGTGCGATGAAGTACGGGGCAAAGCCGGTACCGTAGTTTTGGACGGTGGTGATGTTCTCGCCCGTGCCGTTCTCGCCGTTGGTCTTGATGGGCTCGGCCATCATATCGGCCTTGGCGGTGCCGTTCTTGGAGTTGTCAGCCAGCTCCTTCTGGCCGTCCACGAGACCGTCGTGCAGCTCGCCTGCACCATCGACTGCGTCGATGAGGCCCTCGGCAAGACCGGAGGCGCCGTCGGCAGCGGTAGCGAGGTTGTAGGTGATCTTCTTGGAGCCGTCTGCGGCGGTGGAGACGCCGGCAGAGAGCTTCTTTGCACCGTTGGCAAGGCTCTCGCCGCCCTTGCTCAAAGCGCTGGTGCCACCGACTGCGGTAGTGAGACCGTCGGTCAGGTTCTGAGAGCCAGTCTCGAGCTGGGAGGCGCCGCTGGCAACGCTCTTGGCACCGGAGGCAAGACTCGGAGTCGTGTCCGTGCCGACGTTGACGGCGATGTTGAGCTGGTTGATCGCAGCGACAAGCTCCTTGCTCATGGTGCTGGAGGCGTACTCGCTGGTGTTGCTCACGCCAGTGAGGTAGCCCGTGCACTTGCCAGCTGCCGTGTTGTATGCAGCGGCAGAGCTCTGCAGCGTGGTCAGGGAATCCGTGACCTTGGTCATGGCGCCGTTGTAATCCTGGAACGCGACGAGGAAAGCACCGGCGTTCTTGGCGAGCTCCGTCACGCTGGCGGCGGAAATGTCGCCACCCTGGACCTTGGCGATGGAGGACTGCAGGTTGCCTGCAGCGGTGCTGGCCTTGGCACCGACGGCCTTGGCGTCTGCCGCGGCGCTCTGAGCAGTGGCGCCGTCCTTCTGGTAGGTGACCGCAGCGCTTGCAAGCTCGCTCACGTAGCTGGAAAGGTCGTCGCCGATCTGGGGAGCGGCGGCCTTGACCTTGGCGGAGTCAGCCACGGCAGCGGAGAGATCCTTGTTCTGCAGGTCGCTTGCGACCTTCTGGATAGCACCGCCGAGCTCCGTGGAGCCGGTCTCGGAGCTGCTGGGTGCGTTGACGGCGGCAGCGAGCTGGGCCAAGGCCGCGCCAACCTGCTGGACGCCGCTGCTCACGCTGTCGGCACCATCAGAGAGCGTGCCGAGGTTGTCGGTGATGGTCTGGGAGCCCTGCTGAGCGCTCACAAGACCGGAGTAGAGCTGGTCAGCGCCATCGGAGATGGACTTGCCGCCCTCAGAGAGGGAGTTCGCGCCCTTCTTGGCGCTGGCCAGACCCTCGGTGAGGGAGGCGGAGCCATCATGGAGTTTGTCAAGGCCGTCGCTGAGAGTGCCTGCACCGTCCTGAGCGTCGCCCAAGCCGTCTGCAAGCTCCTTGGAGCCGTCGACTGCGTCGAGCAGCTCGTCGGATGCCTCGGAGAGGGAGACGAAGATCGTGTCGAAGTACTCGTTGGAGATCTTGGTGTCGAGCTCCGCCTTGATCTTGGTGACCATGGAGCTGCCGACAGTCTGAGCGATGAGGTTGGTGGAGGGGTTGAAGTACGCGTTGAGCTCAGCCTGCTGGGGGTTGTCGCTGTCAGCGTCTGCGATCGTCTGGGAGAAGTTCTCCGGGATCACGAGCTCCATGTAGTATTTGGCGCTGCGCAGGCCCTCGTCGGCATCGCCTTGACCGACGAACTGCCAGTTGAAACCGGTTGCCTGACCTTCTTTGCGGTCCTCGTTGTTCTCGACCAGCTGGTCACAGAGCTCTTGACCGAGGTTGCGCTGCTCATCGTCGATGACAGCACCCTCGTCGAGGTTGACGACGGCTGCCGGGACGTTGACCAGGCTGCCGTAAGGATCAAGGAAGGCCAGCAAGAACAGGCCTGCGTAGATGAACGGAATGAGTGCAACGGCGCAGATGGTGAACATCAGCCAGCCGCTAGCGCGGAAATTGCGGAACTCCAGCCATGCGGAGCGGATTCCAACGAACGGATTACTCACCGCGCGTCACCTCCTCGTTTTCAGTAGCGATTGCTTGCACGGGACCGAGCACGACCTTGTTGCCGGTACCGCAGATGGGACACAGGGCGCTGTCGCCCTTCTCCTGCAGGACTGCCTGACGCTGACGCTCGGCAGACTCGGACAAGACGAGCACGGCGTCGGCATAACGGGCGATGTCGTACTCGCGAAGCGCGACGAAGATCGTCATGTTGCGCTTGGCAGCCAGGTCCTTGAGATGCTTCATGACCCTGATGCTTTGGTGCTGAGTAAGGCCGGCCTGGATACTGTCGACCATGAGGATCTCCGGGTCGGACACGCAGGCGAGCGCGATGTCGAAGTACTTGCCCTCGTAGGACTCCAGCTCATTGAACTTGGTGCCGGACAGATCGCTGATATTCCATTCCTCAAGGTACTGCTGGACCTTCGCCTTACGACCGGACTTGCCGCAGACCTGCAGCTCAGCTGCGAGAATCTCATCGATCTTGACGTTTTCCGGCACGTCGTTGATGCGCGGAATGAGGGTGAGCGAGCTGATTTTGCGGACCTTGCGGTACTCCTTGGCGATGTTGAAGCCAGCCACCCTGAGATCGCCCTTAGTAGCCTTCATCCTGCCAGCCATAGTGAGCATCAGAGAGGTTCGACCGGAACCCTCCGTGCCAAAAATCGCGATGACCTGGCCTTTCTCAGCAGTGAAGTTGACGTCCTCATAAACGGGGCCGGCGGGTGTCTTGAGCGTCAGCCCGTGACATTCGATGTATGGAGAGCTCATCATGCTGCCTTCCGTCTCAGACTGCGCCTGTCTTTTGGGCACAGTGATTCCTTGTATCTTTGCGAGATAAGAAGATATTACTACAGTGGGGATAAAACAATGACAGGACGGCAACAACCATACAGTTGTATGGTTCTATATGAATTCTAGATTAACTGTGGCGATTTTGAGGCATGCGTCAAGGGAGCCGATGCACACCAGTGACAAGTTGGCCACACGCTAGCAAAGCAAAGCGCCCGTCAACAAATCAGTCTGACTGAAGTGTTGACGGGCGCGGGCGTTGCAAGGGGCTGTCGATTAACCCAGCAGGTCGCGGACCTTGTCGACGAGCTTGCGGGCGATGGCGCGCTTGCCCATGACGGGGAGCTTCTCCTCGCCATCAGCCGTGACGAACCAGACCTCGTTGTCGGCAGAGGCGAAGCCGCGCTCGCCGGAGACGTCGTTGGCAACGCAAAGGTCGGCGTTCTTGCGCTCGAGCTTGCCGTGGGCGCTGGCGAGAACATTCTCCGTCTCTGCCGCATAGACGACCTGCACCTGGCCTGCGCGCTTGGTCGCACCAAGGGTTGCCGCAATGTCGGGGTTGGCGACGAAGCTGACCTGTTTCTCCCCTGCCTGCTTGGTCTCCTTGCCGCTCTTGATCTTCTCAGGCGAGTACTCGGCAGGCCTCCAATCGCTGACCGCGGCGGTGAAGATGGCAGCGTCGGCAGAGGGATAGACCGCCTCGCAGGCCTCGAGCATCTCAAGCGCGCTCGTCACGCGCACGACGTCGACACCCGCGGGGTCGCCAAGGCTCACCGGGCCGCTCACAAGCGTGACCTGGGCACCGCGCGCCGCAGCCTCCGCTGCGATCGCAAAGCCGGTCTTGCCGCTGCTGGGGTTGGAGACAAAACGCACGGGGTCGAGGTACTCGCGCGTGGGGCCAGCGGTCACGAGAACGCGCTTGCCCTCGAGGTCGCGCATGCGAGACAGCTCGTCGAGGACGGCCTCGACGATGACTTCCGGCTCCTCCATACGACCCTTGGCGGGAGCGCCGCCGCAGGCCAGATGCCCGTAGCCGGGGGCGACGATGCGGATGCCGAGGTCTTCCAGCTTGGAGATGTTAGCCTGGGTCTTCTCGTCCTCCCACATGCCATCGTTCATAGCAGGCGCGATGACGAGCGGGGCCTTGGTGGCAAGCGTCGTGGTGGTCAGCAAGTCGTCGGCCAGGCCATTGGCGATCTTGGCGCAAACGTTGCCGGTTGCCGGGGCGATCACGAAGAGATCGCACTCCTTGGCAAGCGAGATGTGGTGGATGGGGTCGGAGGGGTTGTCGAAGAGGTCGACCGCGACCTCCTCGTGCGTGAGGGCGCGGAAGGTGGTCGACCCCACAAAGTGCGTTGCATGCTCCGTCATGACGACCTTCACGCGGCAGCCGGCCTTCTGCAGGCCGCGCACGATGTAACACGCCTTGTAGGCGGCGATGCATCCGGTGATTCCAACGAGCACAGTCTTCATTGCTCGGCTCCTTTCACATGGAACGCCGGGGCGCTAGCCCTCGACGATGTCCTTCAAAAAAATGCGATGACAGTTGGGGCACTCGCCAACCTCGGGACCGGCCTTGATCTTGGCAAGCGCGCCAGTCTGAAACTCCATATGGCAAGCGCTGCAGTGCGTGCCCTCGAAGTAGGCGATGGGCATGCCCTTCTTCTCCTCCTTGAGCTTCTCATAGCGCTTGAGCAGCTCCGCGGGAAGCTCTGCCTTGGCGGTGTCGACGCGCGCCTGCAAGGCGTCGATCTGCCCCTTGATCTCGCTGCCCTTCTCCTTGAAGTCCTCCGTGAGGTGATGCTCCTTGTGGTCGAGGTTTTGAAGCATGTCGGAGACCTGGGCGGCAAGGTTGTCGATCTTGATCTGGCGCTCGAGCAAGGCGTCGGTCTCGGTCGAGATGACAGACTGGCGCTCAACGAGCTCCTCCATCTCACTCGTGAGCTTCTCCGTCATGCGGAAGTCAGTAGTGCCGTCGAGGGCGGCCTGCAGCTCCTTGAGCTTGGCGATAAGGGTGGTCTCCTCCTCGTCGAGCTTGGCGAGCTTCGCGTTGACGTCGTCGGTCAGCTCGAAGACCTGGTCCTGCTTGGCCTTGAGCTCCTTGCGCTTGGCGCGGCACTCGACGATCTGCGCAGCCTCGGGCAGGTTGTCGAGAGCCTTCTTGGCACGCGCGACCTCGCGGTCGAGCAGGGAGATATGGTAGAGGGTCTGAGACTCAGTCATCGGCAGCCTTTCTTACTTGAGTGTCCACCAGTTGCCCAAAGAGCAACCGAGATTGCGTATATCCGTAACGCCTGCATCAGCAAGCGCCTGCATGAGCACATCGACGATGGGAAGCTCGCTTACGTCGTGGCCCAGATCGATGATGGAGAGATGCGGCTGGGCATCCAGGCAGAAATGATAGCGCGCCTCGCCCACAACCGCGCACTCGATACCGTTGGCGACGCAGATGTCATAGACCTCCTGCTCGCCCCAACTGCCGTTGAGCAGCGCGACCTTGGTGATGGCGCGATCAGCATCGCCCCAGATACGGGGTACGCGACCAAAGACCGCGGCAGCGTGTCGAGCGACGTCTTCGAGGACAGTGCCTGCCGGCATCGCAAAGAGCGCACCGAACCCGCTGCCTTGCGGGGCACGGGAGGAATCCATCAAATGCTCGAAGTTACCGATGCAATCCCAGCCGAGCATAGAGACGTAGCGCTCGCGAACAGCCATGCAGCGATCGGCGTTGGTATGCATGGCAATGCAGGCAACACCTCTGCTGGCAGCCTCGTAGATCAAGCGGCCCGGACCGCTGGAGAGGGCATCGGACTGTGGCGCGAAGCGCACAGGGCCGCTCTTGATGAAGGGAGGATGGTGGGTGACGAGCACGTTGCACCCGGCCTTGGCTGCTGCGATGACGGCCTCAGTCGTCATGTCGAGGTTGACGGCCACGCGGCCGACGATCGCATCGGGATCCCCGACTGCGAGACCAGGCTGATCCCAGCGCTCGGCATCTGCCTGGAAAAACGCACCAAACAAGGCGTGCTCAAGCTCTCTAACCGTTATCTTGCCCATCGCGGGCCTCCTTTCGAGCATCCGATCGGTAATACCAGTGTGTCTTCATCCACCGACTTGAAAGTGCTGC
This sequence comes from uncultured Coriobacteriales bacterium, assembly GCA_934646835.1. Lineage (GTDB taxonomy): Bacteria > Actinomycetota > Coriobacteriia > Coriobacteriales > QAMH01 > W2P13-069. The sequence goes on along the minus strand of CAKUES010000007.1, from coordinate 49,144 downwards.
AGAGGCCCCACTTCCTCCGCGAACGATTCAGCACGAAGCGAGGTGCATGGGGAGGGACAGGGTCCCTCCCCTACGACGCCCGCAAATCACCCATGAGCCACCATCGTTGGTCATTGTGTACCAGTGACCAACGATGGCCAGCACCCTTACGCCAACTCGAAGCGGCGCAGGTCACCGCCTGCACTCGGCGCGAAAACGTGTCGGTAGCCAGCATCGTACATGACGCGATAGGCATCCTCGATGCGCATGCCGACCATCTCCGGCTTGTGGGCATCGCAGCCCACTGTGCAAGGCACTCCCAGCTGTGCGAAGAGCCGCAGCACATGCCCACTGGGATACTGCTCAGCCGCTTTCTTGAACCAGCCCGCGCAGTTGACCTCGATCATGAGCTCACGGGAGCAAATGAGCGGCGCGAGGTCGCCAAAGGCCTCCACAAGGTCAAAGCTCGGGCGCATCCCAAAGACCTTGGGCAGATCAAGATGACCCAGGCAGCGGATGGGACCGCTGCGACGCACCATGTCCTCCATCGCGTTGAGGTAGGCCTCCCACACGCCATCGACACCCTCTTGTTCCCACAGGCGCATGTCGTCAGAGTTGTCGAGAGCCAGACCCTTGAGGAAGTGGATAGAGCCGATGACATAGTCATACGGCTTGCAGAGCTCCTCGAGCTCTGCCGTGCGGCCGGGCAGCCAATCGGCCTCGACACCGCAGACGAGCTCCATGGGGCAGCGCTCGGCTGCAAGGCGCATCTGCTCGGCAGCAAGCTCTGCCACATAGCGTTGCGCGGTTTGAGGAGACATACTGTCCTCGCGCTTGGGGTCGACAGACACCGGCAGGGTGAGATGCTCGGTCTGCGCATAGACCGCAAGGCCGCGGTTCTGGGCAGCCTCGACCATCTCATGCACGGTACCCGTACCGTGACCGGAATAGGCGCTGTGAGAGTGGCAGTCGACAAGGGGCGTCTTCATATCGCCAGCCCTCCCCTAGCGAAGCGCACCGGGCAGCGCGGCGAGCAACTGGTCAACATCCGCATCGGTCGTACCGGCGCCAAAACTCAAGCGCAGCGAACCGTAAGCCTGCTGTTTGGACATGCCCAGCGCCATGAGGACATAGCTCGGGTCAAGGCTGCCGGTCGCACAAGCGCTGCCGCTGCTGGCGGCGATACCTGCGGCATCGAGGCGCTGGACAACGGTTTCGCCCTCGAGCCCGTTGGCAACGAGGCTGAGCGTGTGCGGGATGCAGCGGCTGTCGTCCGCGAGTATGCGTACAAGCGCATGCTCGGCATCCAGGCCGTCGATTCCTGCAAGGATGCGCTCACGCAGAGCAGCGGCATGCTCCCAGTTCTCCTCGCGCTCGGCAACGGCGAACTCGATGGCGCGCGCCATGCACACGGCCCCCATGACATTGGAGGTACCGCTGCGCAGGCCCATCTCCTGCCCACCGCCAAAGAGCAGCGGCTGGATCTTGGCGCTGCGGCGGACGTAGACAACGCCGACGCCCTTGAGCGCCCCGACCTTGTGGCCGGAGAACACCGCAGCATCAACACCGCTTTTCTCGAGGTCAATCTCGATCTTGCCGAGGGCCTGAACGCAATCGGTCATGAACTTGGCGCCCGCATCATGCGCCACACGCGCTAGCTCGCGCACGGGCTGGATGGTGCCAAGCTCGTTGTTGACGGCCATCACACTCACGACGGCGAGCTTGCCACCACCGGCAAGAGCCTTGTCGATCGCATCGGAGAGAGCCTGCGCAGTGACGATGCCGTTTTTGTCACACGCGACCGTATGCACATGGTAGCCATAGCGTTTGAGGCTCATAGCACTGTCCAACACCGCATGGTGCTCGATATTGCTGACGATCACATGTGTGTCGGTCGGCTTCGCGTTGGGCTCGATAAGGCCCTTTACCGCCATGTTGTCGCCCTCCGTGCCACCGGAGGTGAAGAGGATCTCCGCCGGTTGACGCGCGCCCAAAGCACGGGCGATCCTGCGGCGCGCGTCGTCGAGCTGGCGCCTCGCCTCGCGGCCCTCCGCATACAGCGAGTTGGCATTGGCCCAGCTCGCAGAGGCGATCACGTCCGCAAGACGTACATCAAAGGGGGCGGTTGCCGCGTAGTCGAAGTAAGCGCGCTGCTCAGTGGCATCGGTCATGAAACGGTCTTCTTTCTATCGATAAGGCGAGGGAGTGAATTTGCAGCAAAAGCCAGGGTTTAGGCGCTGACAACGGTGCCGGCTTCGCGGATGGCCTCGATGGCGGCTGCGCGGTCGGCATGCTTGAAGACGGCGCTGCCGGCAACGAGGAGGTTTGCGCCGGCGGAGGTCACGAACTGTGCGGTATCGACGCCGATGCCGCCATCGACCTCGATCCAGACCTCATGGCCGAGCTCGACGCTGCGGCGCTTGACCTCGGCGACTTTGCTAGCACTTGCGGGAATGTAGCTCTGGCCGCCAAAGCCGGGGTGGACGCTCATCACGAGCACCATGTCGACAGCAGAGAGGACCTCGTCCTCGATGCGTGCGACCTCGGTCTCAGGGTTGATGGCGATACCCGCCTTGACACCCGCAGCGTGGATCTTCTCGATCACGGCAAGCTCGTCGGCAACGCCCCAGACGGCTTCGCGGTGGAAGGTGACCATGTCCGCACCGGCATCGAGATACCACTGGACCTGGTCGAGCGGGTTGGAGATCATCAGGTGCACATCAAGCGGAGTCTGAGTCACCTTCTTGAGGGCCCTGACGTGGTTGGGTCCGATAGTCAAGTTGGGGACGAAGTGGCCGTCCATGACATCGACATGAACCCAATCGGCGCCACCGGCGCTAATCTCGCGCACGTCGTCGCCCAAAGCGGCGAAGTCAGCGCTGAGGATGGACGGGGCGATAAGCGGCTTGGCCATGTTGATCTTCTCCTGTGATAATCCGCAACGGAAACCCATAGTGAACCCATTCTATCTAAACAACACGCAGGGGCGAGGACGAGCCTCTGCCCCTGCGTGGTGAACTTGCATCATCTGAGGAAGCGCCGACCAAGGCAAGGTTTATGGGGAGGGACTTCGGTCCCTCCCCTACGTAACCGGGGCTTTGTTGTTCGTATGCAGCGGACAACCGCTTTAGTCGGCGTTTCTTTAAGCGCGAGCGCGCGACCTTCCTAGCGAAACTCAGGTGCGCTCGGACGAGTGAGCAATGCCTTCACAGCATCCGCCGCGGGAAGGTCCTCCCACAAAACACGGCGCATGACCTCGGCAATCGGCATCTCGATGCCGCGCTTGCGGGCAGCATCCGTGACGGTACGGCAGGCGACGGCGCCCTCGGCGATCTGATGCATGCGCTCCTCGAAATCCTTGAGCGTCTTGCCCTCGGCAAGCATCTCGCCCAAGGTGCGGTTGCGGGAGTGCGGGGAGGTACAGGTGGCGATGAGGTCGCCCATGCCGGCGAGACCCATGCAGGTGTGCGAGTCGCCGCCCATGGCAGCTGCGAGACGGCTCATCTCCATGCAACCGCGTGTGATGAGGCTCGCGCTGGCGTTGTCGCCCAAACCGAGTGCGTCGCACATGCCGTTGGCGATGGCGACGATGTTCTTGGCCGCAGCGCAGACCTCGACGCCGATGACATCGGTCGTCGTGTAGACGCGCAGGTAATCGGTAGTGAAGAGATCCTGGAAGTAGAGGGCGGTCTTCTCGTAGGTGCAGGCGACGCAAGTGGCGGCGGGAAGCTCGCGGGAGATCTCCTCGGCGTGGTTGGGACCGGAGAGCACGGCGATGCGCTCGCTGCCGCCCAGCTCCTCGATCAAGACGTCGACCATGGTGTTGCCCGTGCCGGCCTCGATACCCTTGGACAAGACGACGACCGGGGTGCGGGTGTCGATGTAGGGCGCCAGGGCACGCGCGTTGTCGCGCATGCAGCTCGAGGGGGTGACGATGACGACGCTCTCGACGCCGTCGCATGCCTCCTCGTAGCTGTTGGTGCACCAGACACCGGGAAGCTCGACGTCTTTGAGGTAGCGGGGGTTGCGGTGGTTCTCGTTGATGAACGCGGGCGTGTCCGCACCATGCGACCACATGCTCACCTCGATACCCTTAAGACCGAGCAAACGCGCGATGGCAGTGCCCCAGGAACCGGAACCGATGACAGCGACCTTACTCATTGCATTCCTCGCTTTCCTTGGGGGACTTGCCCAGTGCGAACTTGGGCTCCTCCCCGCGGACAAGGCGGCCGATGTTCGCACGGTGGGCGAACACGACCATAGCGGATGTCAAGACGCCAAAGACGGCGAAGGGGATAGAGCCCCAATGAAAGACGACGCACCAAACGGTGACGGAGACGGCAGCGGCGATGGAGCCGACGCTCACGATCCTCGTCGCCACAGCGAACACGATGAACACCAAGGCGATGCACAGCGCGATGACCGGGGAGGCGACGAGCAGGGAGCCAAAGCCGGTGGCAATGCCCTTGCCACCTTTGAAGCCGAGCCAGGGGCTGTAGATGTGGCCGGCGATGACAACGAAGACAGAGCCCATGATCAGCAAGTCCGCCTGCATGCCCTCGGCACCTACAAAACCGGCGGCAAAGCGGGCCAGGGCGACTGCGACAACGCCTTTGAGCATGTCGCACAAAAGAACGATGACACCGCCCTTGGCACCGAGCATGCGGTTGGAGTTGGTGGCGCCGATGCTTCCGGAGCCGCCGCTTCTCGGGTCAACGCCAAAGAAGAGGCGGCCGATGACCACGCCGCTCGGGATGGATCCGAGCAGAAAGGCCACGATGAGGCAGGCAACGCAGGTTATAGCAAATGACGACATACCGGGCGTCACCTAGTTCTTGCGCTTGAAGTGCATGCGGATGGGCGTGCCGCCGAGCGGGAAGGTCGAGCGCATGCGGTTTTCAAGGTAGCGGCGGAAGCTGTCGTCGACGAGCTCCGGCATGTTGCAGAAGAACGCGAAGGTGGGCGGTTGGTTGTCCGTCTGGGTCACGTAGTTGAGCTTGAGGCGCTTGGTGCCCTTGACGACGGTATGGCCAAAATCGCGCAGCTCGGTGAGGAAGTGGTTGAGCTTATTGGTCGCGATTTGCGCGGAGTAGCCCTCGTAGACGTCGTCGATGGCAGTCCAGATGCGATGGCAGGAGCGGCCGGTCAAAGCGCTCACCGTGAGGACGGGCGCGTAGCTCACGAAGGAGAGACGGTCCTCGATGAAGTCCTTGATCTCATCGCGGCGGCCGGGGTCCTCGACGAGGTCCCACTTGTTGACGACGATGATCATGGCGCAGCCGCGCTCCTTGGCAAGACCGGCGACGCGCTGGTCCTGGTCGGTCAGGCCGAGCGTGGCATCGATCATCAGCAGGCAGACGTCGGCACGGTCGATCGCGCGCAGGCTGCGCACAAAGCCGTAGTACTCGACGTCCTCATCGATGGAGCTCTTCTTGCGGATACCTGCGGTGTCGACGATGCGATAGCGCGTGCCCTCGTGCTCGACGACGGTGTCGATGGCATCGCGGGTGGTGCCGGCATGATCGGCGACGATGGAGCGCTCCTTACCGACAAGGCGGTTGGTGAGGCTGGACTTGCCGGCGTTGGGGCGGCCGATGATGGCGACGTTAATGGAGTCGTCGTCTTCGGGCTCCTCGAAGTTGGCCGGCAGCTTGTCGACGAGGTCGTCGAGCATGTCACCGGTACCATGGCCGTGGCCTGCAGAGATGGGGTAAGGATCGCCAAGGCCCATGGAGTAGAACTCCCAGATGGGGCTCTCGTCGCCAGGATTGTCGATCTTGTTGACAGCGAGCATGACAGGAGTCTTGGTGCGCTTGAGCACCTTGGCGATCGCCTGATCCTCGTCGGTCATACCGGTGCGGCCGTCGACGAGGAAGATGATGACATCTGCTTCCTCGCACGCGCCGAGGGCCTGCGCGGTGATGGACTCCTGGAAGCGGTCCGCGTCAGAGAGCGCGATGCCGCCGGTGTCGATCATCATGAAGTGGGAGCCGTTCCAGTCGGCCTCATGATAAGAGCGGTCGCGGGTGACGCCGCGCATCTCATGCACGATGGCGTCCTCGGACTGGCAGATGCGGTTGATGAGCGTGGACTTGCCCACGTTGGGGCGGCCCACGATAGCTACGATAGGCAGGGCCATGATGGGTCCTCTTTCTAGTATCGGTCGAACCGAATAATCTTACCGCATAACGCACGCATGCGGCTCATTTTGCGCAAAGACCGCGCAGATGGGGATTGTTAGCCCACAAGCTCCAGCACCGCGACAACGGCGTCGATATGGGACTGCGGCGTGCTCGCACCAGCGGTGATGCCCACGCGCTCGGCGCCCACAAACCATGCAGGGTTAAGCTCGCTGGCAGCCTCGATGTGGTGCGTGGGGCATTGCTTGGCGCAAATCTCCACCAAACGGCGCGTGTTGCCGGAGTTGCGCCCGCCGATGACGACCATCGCGTCGCTGACCGAGGCAAGCTCTTGGGCCGCCTGCTGGCGTTGCTGGGTGGCAGAGCAGATCGTCTTGAAGGCGCGCACGTCACCGCAGCGTGCCTGCAACGCCTCGAGCACGCGGTTGTAGCGTTCCTCGCTTTGCGTGGTCTGCACCACGACGCCGATGCGCTCCGGAAGCTCGCCCGGCAGCTCGTCGGGCTCCTCCACCACGGCGAGTACGGCGTCTCCGCACCAAGCGCGTATACCCTCGACCTCGGCGTGTCCCGCCTCGCCGATGATGACGACGCGATAGCCTTCCTCGCCGAGCATGCGCGCGTTCATCTGCACCTTGCTCACAAAGGGACAGGTGGCATCAACGACGTTGAAGCCGCGCTCGCGAGCCTCGTCGATGACCTGAGGAGGCATGCCATGGCTGCGGATGACGACCGTGCCGCTACCGGCGTCGTCAAGCCCCGCAGCCTCCGTGATACCTTTGCTGGCGAGATCGCTGACGACGATGGGATTGTGGATCAACGGGCCGAGCGTGTGAACCGGCTGCAGCGCGTCCTGGCAACCAAGGGCGAGCTCGAGCGCGCGGTTGACGCCGTAGCAGGCGCCGGCCTTGTTGGCGACAGTGATGATCACAGTGCATGCTCCTCTGCTAGTCAAAAGGGGCCGGGCGGATGCAAGATGCATCGCACCCAACCCCAAAGGAATCGCTAATGCGGCAAGTACTCGTCTGCAACCTCGCCGTAAGGCGGAAGGCCACGACGGATGGGCGACGGGTCCGCGGAGTCGCGCAGTGCAAAGATCGCAGACATGGTGTCGTTGACGATCGTCTTCGTGCGCTCGTCTTTGGGAAGCGCCTTGTAGTCGGCGATGTCGATGGGATCGCCAAAGGTCACCGTCAGCTTGGGGAAGCGCAGGAAGGGCTTGTTATAGGGCTTGATGCGATCTGCACCCGTGATGCCGACCGGTACGATCTTGGCCTTGCCCATGTTGGCGATGAGCACGAAGCCGGCATGGGGCTTGTAGACCTTGTCCGGCGTGCGCATGCGCGTGCCCTCAGCGAAGATGCACGCGGTCTCCCCCCTCTTGAGGATCGCCGCCGCGCGCTTGATCGCCTTGGTGTCAGCGCTTTCCGGCTCGACGGGAATCGAGCCAACGCGGCTGATCATGCCCTTGAAGATGGGGACGCGCCACAGGTTAGCACGCGCGAGGAAGCGCGTGTTGAGCGGTTGCGCGGCAACCCAGAGGGCGACGGGGTCGAAGTAGGACACGTGGTTGGCCACGAAGAGCACCGGTCCGTCCTCGCCTTGGGGAACCTTGTCGAAGCCGCGCACTTCGAGGCGGTAGAGCAGCTTGCACAGCGGCACGATGACTGCGCGGCAAGCACCGAGCAACCAGGTACGGGGCTTGTGGCCCTCGGTCTCGATGGGGACGTCGAAGTACTCCTCCGGTTGGGAGCTGATGGGGATGCGGCGCGTGAGCTCTGCAGGCGCCAACTCCTTATCACGAGCCATCCGCCACCTGCCCTAGCGGCGCGCGAGGGCGGCGATTGCCTCGCAGACCTCGTCGATGGTCATGCCGGTGGTGTCGAGCATATGGGCATCGTCTGCCGGCTTGAGCGGGGCGACGTCACGCGTGGAGTCAGCCTCGTCGCGGGCGATGATGTCGGCGAGGATGACAGCGGCGTCCGTCTCACCAAAACCGCGCTGCTCGTTTTGCAGGGCGCGGCGCTGGGCGCGCTCCTCAGGGCTAGCGGTGAGGAAGACCTTGACCTCTGCGTTGGGGAAGACGACCGTTCCGATGTCGCGGCCCTCCATGACGATGTTGTCGCTTGCGGCGATGGTGCGCTGCTGGTTGGTAAGCGCCTCGCGCACGGCGGGGATGGCGCTCACGGCGCTGACGGACTTGTCAATGCGCGGGGTGCGGATCTCGAGGGTGACATCCGTACCGGCGATTGCAACGCCGCTGGGCAGGGGATTACCTGCCTCATGGGCAAAGACGATGGGCTCGCTTGCAGCAAGCTCGGCCACAGCGTCGGCGTCGTCAAGGGACACGCCGCGCTCGAGCGCGAGCCAGGCGATGCAGCGATACATCGCGCCCGTGTCGAGGTAATGGGAGTCGAGCAGCTTTGCGACCTTCTTCGCAACAGTGGACTTGCCGGACCCGGCAGGTCCGTCGATAGCGATAATCATCGAGTTTTCTCCTCGTGTTCGTTCAAAATTGCAGCCCCTCATGATAACAGGGGTTGCAAGCAAGGGCTAACCCCCATCGGCGAGCTGCGGGTCGACCCGTTTGGAGCAGCGCGTCAAAGGCAAGGTGACACACAATGTGCCAGTGACAAAGTGTGTCACGCCGATTGCCCCCGGTCATCCCCGAACCTTCAGCGTGACACACTTTGTCACTGGCACATTGTGTGTCACCTTGCCCTGTGCCTACTGCAGCAGCGCCTCGATATCCGCATAGAAGCCCGGCCAACTCACGCTCACGCAAGCAGCGTCGTCAAGTGTGACGGGTGCCTCGCTCGCAAGACCCATGAGATACCAGGTCATGGCAAGACGGTGGTCATGGTAAGTGGGAAGCTCCACGACACCGTCGTCTTCCATAGCGTCGGAAAGATAATACAAAGGCTCGCCCGTACCCTGAATGTGGAGGTCGTCGCCTTCGGCCCAGGCACGCACGCCAAATGCCGCCAGCCCATCGACGATCGCCGTAAAACGATCGCTCTCCTTGACGCGCAGCTCACCGGCAGACTCGAAGACCGTCTCGCCCTCGGCAGCCGCGGCAGCGAGCGCGAGAACAGGTATCTCGTCGATCAGCGTGGGGATTTCTTTGGAAGAAACGGTGCAGGCGGAAAGCTGCGGGCCATAGCTCACAACCACATCGCCCACCGGCTCCGCGCCCTCCAGCCTCGTGTTCTCGTAGCGGACAAGCGCACCCATGCGGCGCAGCACCTCGAAGGCGCCGGAGCGCGTGGGGTTGAGCGACACACCTTCGATGCAGACCTCGCTGTCCTCGACGACAGCGGCGGCAACGGCGACGAAAGCGGCAGACGAGGGGTCGCCCGGCGCACTCATGTCATGCGCGCTCAGCTGCGCCGGGCCGCCGACGCTCACCGTGAGGCCATCGACTGCGACGGGCACGCCAAATGCAGGCAGCAAGAGCTCCGTATGATCGCGGCTTTTGGCGGGCTCCGTCACGCTTGTTCTCCCCTGCGCCTGCAGCCCGGCGAGCAAAACCGCACTCTTCACCTGAGCAGACGCCTTAGGGCTCGTGTAGTCGATTGCACGCAATCCTCCCTGGACAGGGCGTACATGCGCGGGCAAGGTGCCACTCTCGCTCTCGATGCATGCCCCCATCTGGCTCAAGGGCTCGATGACGCGCTTCATCGGCCTGGAAGAGAGGCTGTCGTCACCGTGCAGGACAGCGTCGACGCCAAGGCCGCAGACAAGGCCCATGAGCAGGCGCGTCGTCGTGCCCGAGTTGCCGCAATCGATGTCGAGCTCCCCGGCGCAGGCGGGTTTGCCTGCAAAACCCGTGATGTCCGCATCGATGCCATGGGCGCCCTCGCGGCGCTCGACTTGGGCGCCGAGCTTCTCCACAGCGGCGAGGCTCGAGAGCACGTCGTCGCTCACGAGCAGGTCGCGCAAGTGGCTCGTACCCTGCGCAAGCGCGGAGAAGAGCACGGCGCGATGGGAGATGGACTTGTCGCTGGGCACGCGAATGCTGCCGATCAAAGGCATGTGGTCGCCCTTTCTAATCGAAGTGCCAGACGGCTGCGGGAAACCCCCAGAGAAATGCGGATTAATGCGAGGCCTATAGGGAGGGACAGGGTCCCTCCCCTACGTAACCGGCGGTTTTATCAATCGCATGTAGAGGGCATTTGCTTTATCACGTGTTTCCCTGGCGCCCGGCGCAAAAAACCTACAGGTTGCGGAAGGAGAAGTCGAAGCCGCCGTTGATGAGCTCTCCACCCAGGCGGCCCATATCACCCTCGTCGGTGAGGATGAGCTCGAGGACTGCGGTGGACTCGTTGATATGGTCGATCTCGATGCTTTGGATGTTGCAACCGGCGTGTCCGGCCATGCCCGTGACCTCGGCGATGATACCGGGGCGATCGCTCATGGAGATGCGCACCTGCGTGAGCTTGGCAGAATCCGGAATCCACTTGGAGGGCAGGGACTGGCGCAACTCCGCGCTGCGGGTAAGCAATGCATTGAGCGCATCGGCATCCTCGCGGCGGATAGCATCCTCGAACTGCCCGAGAATCTCGCGCATCTCGCTGATGCCCTCCGCAAGCGCGTCCTTGTTATCGAGTGCGATGCCCGTCCAAAGGCGCGGGCTGCCCGCGGCGATGCGGGTGGAATCCTTGAAGCCACCTGCGGCCAGGCGCAAGAGCTCCTTGCGCTCGTCGGCGTGGTTGGCAGCGAGCTCGACCAGGGAGCTTGCAACCATGTGGGGCACATGGCTCACGATGGCGACAGCGCTGTCATGCTGGTCGCGCGCAATGGAGATGATGCGCGCGCCAAGGGTCGAGAAGGTCTCGTGCAGCTTGAGGAAGACCTCGTCTTGGGTGTCGTCGCTCGGGCACAAGATCCAGTACGCGCCCTGGAAGAGGTCCGGACGCGCGCCGTCGAAGCCGTTGACCTCGCTACCGGCCATGGGGTGGCCAGGCAGGTAGCGGCTGACGTCGCCAAGCTCCTCGAGCGCGATCTGGGTGATAACGGACTTGGTCGAGGCCGTATCCGTGACGATGCCCGCAAAACCGCAATCGGCGATGCGCTTGAACCAATCGCGAGCAGCAAAGACAGGGATGGCCAGAATGACGAGGTCACAGCCACCGGGAGCGAGCCACTCGTCGACACGCTCGTCGTCAGGCAACGCGGCCATGTCGAGTGCATGGGTGGCAAGAGCAGCGTCAAGGGAATCTTGAGCCGTATCGATGCCGTAGACAGCCGTCAGCGGACTGCTTGCCTTGATAGCGGCGGCGATAGAGCCTCCGATGAGACCGACGCCGATGACGAGAACCTTCTCGAATGGAACAGCCATGCGAGCTCCTAAAACAAAAAATGCACCGTCACCCCTTTGCCGCACAAAGCGCGCGGTGGCGAGGCAAGAGTGCGAATTCACAAAATCTCGATGATTATACGCTAGAATCCCTTAGGTTGCGCATCTAACCTAGCATCACGCTCGGTTAAAGGAGGCAAGCGCTCCAACAGCAATCCAGCACTACGAGCGAGGACGAAAACACGCTCGCACAACGACGATTATGAACCAGCAGACAACCCAGGGGCCCCGCCTTGGGCACTGTTAGCGAAGGTTTAACACCAGGGCTGAGGAGGCCTGACTTGAAGCGAATCCTGACTGCAATGACTGCCACCGCCCTGTGCGTCGCACTGGCGGGCTGCTCCACCGGAGGGGGCTCCTCGAGTACCCAAGGCGAGTCCGACAAGAGCGACTCCCAAAACACGGCAACCGTGCAGGAGCCCGCAAAGAGCGCTGCCGACACCAAAACGGAGGAAGAAGAGCCCACGCCCGGCCTCGTTGACGCCAAGACCAAGGCCGCAGGCCCCGTCATCCTCTACGACCCCTACGAGTCCGGCATCCACCACGCTTGGCTCAAGATTGCCGGCTACCCGCGCATGGAGATCGAGATCTACTCCGCCGACGCCCCCAAGACGAGCGCTCTGTTCTGCAAGCTGGTCAGGAAGGGCTACTACGACAACATGCAGCTCGAGAGCCTCATGCCCAACCTCTACGCAGAGCTCGGCGACGCTTCCGGGAAGACAGATGGCAAGCACCTGGTGACAGGTGAGTTCGAGGAAGCCGGCTTCGACGACAACCACCTCGGCCTCAAGCGCGGTGTGATCGCCATGTCCCGCGACGACATCGAGCAGGACAAGACCACCAAGAGCGGCACCGTTAAGACGAAGACCGTCACCAAGAGCGATGCGGCTCACATCTACGTCTTTTTGACCAACGCAAGCTACCTCGACGGCAAGTACGCCGGTTTTGCCAAGATCACCTCCGGCGTGTCAACCTTCGACAAGATCTGCGCAGACGTGCAGGCGAGCGTGAAGACCACCAAGAAGGGCAAAATCAAGAAGATCGAGGAGTGTCCCACCATCAAGTACATCACCCTACAGGACTAAAGCTCTCTTTCAGGTAAGCAGAGCATACTAGGCAAGTTGGAAGCACAGACGAGGAGAACAACTTGAAGAAAGCAATCGCCACCATCGCAAGCCTCGCACTCGTGGGCACGCTCGGTATGGGCCTTGCAGGCTGCGACAACAACAACAGCAGCTCCAGCAACGACCAGAGCAGCACGGGCGGCAGCGACCACAAGATCAGCGCCACCAACACCTCCGTGGACTATATCACCACGACGGAGGAGGGCGACGAGTACGCCGTGGGCAAGCACCACATCAAGCTGACCGTCGAGGGCTACTCCCCCATCAACATCACGCTCGACGCAAGCGCCGCCCCCGTCACCGTGAGCCAGTTCTGCAAGCTGGCCAACGAGGGCTTCTACAACGGCCTCACCTTCCACCGCATCGTCGACGAGTTCTGCCTACAGGGCGGCGACCCCAACGGCAACGGCACTGGCGGCAGCGGTCAGCCGATCATCGGCGAGTTCTCCTCCAACGGCGTCTCCAACAAGATGGCAGACGACTTCAAGCGCGGTACCATCGCCATGGCCCGCGCCACAGACCCCAACTCCGCAGAGGGCCAGTTCTTCATCACGCTCTCCAAGACCTACGCCGGCAGCCTCAACGGCAACTACGCCGCATTTGGCAAGGTCGACAAGGAGGGCATGAAGGTCGTCGACAAGATCGTCGCCGACAGCCTGAAGTACGCAGACGAGTCCCAGAGCGGTACGATCACGAAGGCTGCCAAGCAGCCCAAGATCAAGTCGATGAAGGTCATCGACTAACAAGCCTCACATCCCAACTAAAAAGGCGGCCCCGAGCAATCGGGGCCGCCTTTGTATTGCACTTGCTGGATTGGCAGCGGAAACATCAAAAAATAGCAAGCGTCCCAAAATGCACCTGGTCTTTTATAGGACAAGAAGAACGGCAAGGAGCTCATGGCTCCCCCTGTCCCACAAAAGACCAGGTGCATTTTGGGACGCTTGCCTCCACGGTCAAGAAATGCCAAGTGCGGTTGATTGGCAACCAGAAGCGCAATAAGTGCGGTCGTTTTCGCCTTAATTGCGATTAAGTGCGGGCGAATCCTCAATCCGGCAGCCCAAATCGACCGCACTTATGCCAAGAGCAAGCAGGGCGCCCCATGCGATGTTTGCGCTCGCGCCTTAGCTGCGGATGTGGTTGTAGACGTACATGATGATGAGCATCGAGGTGAAGACGAAGCCACCCATCAAGAAGAAGGAGACAGAGTAGTTGCCCACGTAATGTGCGAGAACGCCGGGCACGAGGTTGAAGATGAAGCCGCCGACGGCGTAGGCGCTCTGAAAGTCGCGGGCAACCTTGCCGCGCGTCTTGGGCTGGGAGAACTCGATGGCCCAGACGGAGACACCCGTGGAGCCGAGGGCACCACCCAAACCGAACATCACAACGCCGGCAACGCAAAGCGGGGCAAGCTGCATCGGGGCGGCGACGCAAGAAACCCACAAACCACCGGCAAAGAGCGTGAAAAAGATCAAAGAGGCTCGCTTGGTACCAATGGCATCGATGACAACTCCAACGCCGAACTTACCGACAAAGAGCGCGAGACCGGAGATGGAGACGAGCGTGGCCGCGAAGATCTCGTCGATTCCGCTGCTCGTCATAAGGATGCCGATGTAGGCGATACCGCCCGTGCAACCAGCGCCGCAGCCAACCATGGCAAGGACAAGCAGATGGTAGAGCGGTGCCGTGAGCTCCTTGGCAGACGACTCGTGCTTCTGGGCAAGGTGATGGGCTGCCGGGGTCGTATGAGGTTCAAGCCCCATATCGCGCGGCGAGTTGCGCATCAACAACAAAACGATGCCAGAGATGACGAAAGCGACGATTGCCTGCATGAGAAACGCAGCGGAAAGACCAGACCCGCCAATCACATGCACGATGATCATCGGGAACAGGGCACCGGCCACACCGCTGCCGGAAGAGGCAAAGCCCACAGCCTTGCCAACGTCGTCCCTAAACCAACGGCCGATGACAAGCGTCATACCAACGGCGCCACCCAATCCGTAACCGAGTCCGCAGAACACCGCGCCAGCAGCAAAGACGGCGAAGCAGTTAGCAAACGAGTACAAGAGGAAGCCGACACCTGTCATAGCAGTGGCAATGGCGATGCCGAGCCTGCAGTCGAGACGGCGGAAGTAATGCGCGACGAGGACCGTCGCGATAAGGGAGATGAGCGCACGAGTCGAGAGCACCAGGCCCGCAGAAGCATCGTTCATGTCCGGAAGCGAGACGATGTAGTGCTGGTAAACGCCAAACGCAGTGCTGGGAAAACCAACGTTGACGAAGAAGAAGGCAAAGCAACAGAGGCAGATAACCTTGTCGTAGTTTGTCTTAACGATTTTATCTCACTCCCCGATAATCCAATCATATGGATGAATTAGGATACTCCTCAAAAAGGAAAATAACGAGAGTATTACGTGAGCGTAACAGCTTAGCGCGTGAGCAGCACCACCGCCAACAAGCCGCGACCCCACCCCACCTCTCCCATCAGAAAGTGGAAAAAAGGCCCTTGCAACAACGCCCCGGTTGGTCGGGGTGGCCCGCAAAGTGAGTCAAAACGATCTCGAACTTTGCGGGCCACCCCGACCAACCGGGGCGCCTCAGCAATCACATCTTTAGCGAAAACTGACCTAGTACACCATCTTCATGGCCTCGCAAACCTCCGCCAGCGTAGCGTTTGCGATCTCGTTTGCCTTGCGGTTGCCCTCGCGCAGCACGTCCTTGACGTAGTCCATGTCCTGGACAAGCTCCTCGCGGCGAGCGCGCATGGGAGCGAGGTAGCCGTTGATGGCCTCGGTCACGTACGCCTTGAGCGCACCGCCACCGCCGTTGCCGATCTCTGCGGCGATCTCTGCCTGCGGGCGACCGGTTGCAAGATGTGCGGTCGTGAGCAGTGCGGAGACGCCAGGGCGGTTGTCCGGGTCGAAGGTGATGTTGCGATCGGAGTCAGTCGGGGACTTCTTGATGAGCTTGGCGGTCTCCTCCGCGGTCATGGACAGCGCGATGCCGTTGCCATAGGACTTGGACATCTTGCGGCCGTCGAGGCCGGGAACCTCGATGACGTCGGACAGGACGGCATCCGGCATCGGGAAGACCTTGTCATAGCGCTCGTTGAAGCGACGGGCCAGCAGACGCGTTGCCTCGATGTGGGGCAGCTGGTCCTTGCCGACGGGGACGACGTTGCCCTTGCAGAACAAAATGTCGCATGCCTGATGGACCGGGTAGGTCAAAAGCAGGCCGGTAAGCTGGTGGCCAGAGGCCTCCTGCTCGGCCTTGACCGTCGGGTTGCGCTCGAGCTCGGCCTCGGAGATAAGGCTCAAGAAGGGCAGCATCAGCTGGTTGAGCGCAGGAACCTGGGAGTGCGTGAAGATCATGGTCTTGGCCGGATCGAGACCCGCGGCCATGTAGTCGATGACCATGTTGTAGACGTTGTCCTGGATGTTCGCCGTCGTGTCGCGGTCCGTGATGACCTGGTAGTCGGCGATGATGACATTGGTCTTGATGCCCTTGTTCTGCAGCTCCACACGGCCCTTGAGGGTGCCGAAGTAGTGGCCGATGTGGAGACGGCCGGTGGGCCTGTCGCCGGTCAGCATCGTGTACTTGCCGGGGTTGACGTCAAAATCAGCGCGAATCTCGTTGCTGCGCTTGAGCGCCGCCTCGAAGCTTCCCTCGTTAGCCATGTTTAAACCTCTTCGTCTGAAAAACAGTAACCGTTAGATGATAACACCGCCCGCAGGCGAATATGAGAGCATCTGCCCTACACGAGCCCAGACACATCCTTGAGCGCTGCGATCTCTTGCTCTGTCAACTCGCGCCATGTCCCTTGTGGCAAGCCGCCCAAGTTAATGGGGCCGAAGATATCTCGATGCAGCTCGACCACCGGGTGCCCGATGGCAGAGAACATCAGCTTGACCTGGCGCTTGCGGCCCTCGTGGATGGTGATGCTCGCACGGGAGAACTCGCTGCCGGCAGCATCGATGCGCACCTTGGCCGGGGCGCAGATATAGCCCTCCGGCAACTTGAGCCCACCGGCACGCAGGCGCGTGAGGTCGCGCTCGCGCAGCTTGCCCTTCACCTTGACGCGATAGGTCTTGTCGACGTGGTGCTTGGGATGCAGCAGCGCCGGACCCATGTCGCCGTCAGTCGTGAACAGCAAAAGGCCCGTGGTGTCCATGTCCAAGCGGCCAAGCGGATAGAGACCCGGGTAACGATCCGCCGGGACCAAATCCGCCACGCACGGGCGCCTCTGCGGGTCGCTCATCGTGGTGATGTAGCCGGCAGGCTTGTTGAGCATGATGTAGGCACACCCGTCGAAGATGGTGACGACGCGCCCGTCGACTGTGACCTCGTCGACGTTGGGGTCGACCTTGCAGCCCAGATCGCAGCGTACCTCGCCATTAACCTCAACGCGGCCAGCGGTGATGAGGTCCTCGCTGCGACGACGGCTCGCAACACCGCTGCGCGCGAGGAACTTCTGCAGGCGCATGGGGTAGTTGACCTCGCTCGGGGCGTTGGCGGGCTTAGGACTCATACGCAGCCTCCTCCTCGTCGGGATTGTCTTGCGCCGGCTCGGCTTCGAGGGCCTGGGCAACGGCATCCAGCGAGCTTGCAGTGTCTACTTTGTCGGTCATAGCGGCGGCGAGTATATCCGCCATGGCATCCGCATCGTCTGAGCGCTCCTCGTCTCCGCGGTCGACGTCCTCAACCACCGCAGAACCGTCGGTGCCGGTGAGCAGCACCTCGAGTGCGGCAGTGGCGTCTTCTGCCGTCTCGATGGCCTCCGCGGCCTGGGCAGCAGCACCACCCAGACGCGCGCGGATGAAGTCACGCGTCGCCTCGTCAGGGGCAAAGTCCTCCAGAGGCGGCAGGTCCTTCACGCTCTTGAGGCCGAACTTCTCCAGGAAGGTGTGCGTCGTGCCGTAGAGGATGGCGCCGCCGCCTCCCTTCTCCCGGCCGAGCTCCTTGACAAGACCCTTCTCGACCAGCGAGCTCACCACGCCCTCGCTGTTGACGCCGCGGATGGCGTTGACTGCAGCGCGGGTAACGGGCTGATGGTACGCGATGACGGCAAGCGCCTCGAGCGCTGCCTGGCTCATGCGCCGCGTATCCCAGCTGACCACGTACTTCTCGATGATCTCATGGTAGGCGGGGTGGCTGTAGAAGCGCCAACCGCCGGCAACCTCGCGCAGCTGCATGCCGCGGTTGGCTTGCTCGTACTCCTGTGCGAGCGCGCCGAGAACCGCATCCATCTTCTCTGGGGTGGTCTCGAGGAAGGTCGCAAGACGCACGGCAGTCACCGGCTCGTCGCTCACAAAGAGCAGCGCCTCAACCGCTCCCATCAGGTATGCATCATCAGCATTACGCGTCATGCTCGCTCCTCATCGTCATCATCAAGAGAATCTGTATCGTCACCATCGACGGCTTCTTCGCCCTCGCCAAGCTCGAGCTGCCCGTCGAGCGCCTCGAGGCTCGGGTCCTCCGGCATACCCCAGTCGGGGACAGAGAAGTCCGTGATCTCCGGAGCATCCGGCTCAATCTCGAAGCTCATCTCACCAAAGGTCTCGTCTTGGGTGATGGAGATGGCACCGCGCTTGTAGAGCTCGAGCACGGCAAGGAAGGTGACGACGACAATCTCCGCCGTCGGCTCCTCGCCCACTAGCTCCGCGAATGTCCTCGACTTGCGGTTGCGCATGGTGCGGTAGATGCCCTCTACGTGGCGCTCCATGGAGATGGGGACAGCTGCGATGTGCTCTGCCTCGAGCAGAAAGGTCTCGCGGCGGGCCGCGATATCCGCACAGATGACAGCAAGCCCGTGCAGCGTGACGCCCTCGAGGTAATCCGGCATCAGGCCGACGAACTGCTCCTCGATACCCGCTTGACGGGGGTGCATCCTGGACTCTGCCTCCATACGTGCACCGAGTGCGGCGGCTGCGTTCTTGAACTTCTTGTAGTTGACCAAGCGCGCGACAAGGATGTCGCGCGTCTCCTCGGGCGTGAGGTCCGCAAACTCCTCGTCATCGAGGTCGATGTCGACGCGTTGTTCCTTGGGGACGAGGCTTGCGGCCTTGATCTGCAGCAAGGTGGCGGCAACGACGAGGAAGTCGCTTGCGACGTCGAGGTCGAGCTCCTTCATACGCTCGACTTCCTGCAGGTACTGGTCCGCGATCTGGGACACGCTGATGGCGCCGATGTCGACCTTCTGCCTGGAGACGAGCTGCAAGAGCAAGTCGAAGGGGCCCTGATAGGCGTCGATCTGCACGCGATATGACAAGGGCTGCCTCCGGTTTCTTGGCTAGGGTTTACAACCTGTTCAGTTTAGCGCAAGAGCGCGACACCGCTTTAGATGGGCAGCATGAGCGCAGACAGGTTGCCTGCGGTCGCCTGCAAATACCAGCTCAAGATGTCGATCTGAGGGAACAGATAGGGAATCGCGATGATGAGGACGAGCAGGATGAACATGCCGTACTGCTGGACCTTGTAGTAGGTCGCAAGCGCGCGATCGGAGAGCAGCGGTGCGATGATCGAGCTGCCGTCCAGCGGCGGGATGGGGATGAGGTTGAAAAACGCCAGGCACAGGTTGACCGTGCAGAAGTAGGTGCCAAAGTACCACACGTACAAGGCCGCCATGCTGGCGTCGCCCCACATGACCGCCGCCCACGCGATTGCGGCACCGATGGCGCTCATCGCGATGTTGCTTGCAGGTCCTGCCAAACCGACGATGACCTCGCCCTTGCGGATGTCCTTGAAGTAACCCGGGTTGTAGGGTACCGGCTTGGCGTAGCCAAAGATGAAGCCCGCGCCGCTCAAGATGAGCAAGCCGGGGATGATAACCGTGCCAAAGGGATCGACGTGCTTGAGGGGGTTGAGCGTGAGACGCCCTCCCCTCTTGGCCGTTGGGTCACCGAGCTTGTAGGCGGCAAAGCCGTGCGCGCACTCGTGGATGACGATTGCGGGCACGAAGGCGAGCACCTTGAGGATGCCGAGGATGATATCGAGCTGCATGGTTCCCGTCATCTTCTAGCGGCCCTCCTCGGCCTTCTTCATCTCTGTCTCGATAGTCGCAGAAAGCTCCAGCCACTCCGCCTCGAGCTTGGGGAGGCGGGCCTTGAGCTCGTTGTACTCGGCCAGGCACTCGTCGAAGCGGGCCTTGTCCGCGTACAGGGACTCGTCCGCCATGAGCTCGAGCAGCTCCGCGTGGCGGGCGTCGTCGACCTCCATCTGGGCCTCGACCTCTGCCAGGCGAGCGCGTTCCTTCTTGAGCAGGCGGTAGGCGCGGTTACGGGCCTCTGCCTCTGCGCGCTTTTGCTCCTTGGTCTTGGGAGCGCTGCCCTTGGTGGCCGCACCGCCGCTCGCGATGGAGGCGCGGGTGGCCTTCTTGTTGACCTTGATATCGCTTGCAGCCTTGCCAGCGGCGTCGTCCTGGGAAGCGCTGCCCTCGAAGTCCTGGCGCTTGGACATGCGGTGGTTGATCTCCTCGGGCGTTGCGATGGGCTTGCCCTGGGCGTCGACCTGGCCGCTCTTGAACAGGAAGTAGTCGTAGTCGCCGGGATAGTCCGTGATCTGGCCGTTGTCAACGTAGATGATGCGGTTGGCGATGGAGCGGATAAGGTGACGATCGTGCGTGATGAGCACGATGGTTCCCTGGAAGCTCTTGAGCGCCTGCTCGAGGATGTCCGCACTCGCGATGTCGAGGTGGTTGGTCGGCTCATCGAGGCACAGCAAGGGAGCCGGGCTCACGAGCATCTTGGCAAGGGCTAGACGGCACTTCTCGCCGCCGGAGAGCACCTTGACCTTCTTGTCGACATCGTCGCCGGAGAACAGGAAGGCGCCGAGCAAGCTGCGCACCTCGCTCATTGTCCAACCGGGGGCCGCGGCGTCGAGCTCCTGGAAGACGGTCTTGTCGAGGTCGAGCTCCTCGAGCTGATGCTGGGCAAAGTAGCTCAGGTGCACGTGGGTGCCGTTGACGAGGCGACCGGCATCCGGCTTCTCGACGCCGGCAATCATCTTGAGCAGCGTGGACTTGCCGGCGCCGTTGGGGCCGACCAAGGCGACCTTCTCGCCGCGCCAGATGTTGAGATCCAGCCCGTCGTAGACAACCTTGTCGTCATAGGCCTTGCGCACACCCTCGAGGTGCATGACGCAGTCTCCTGTGCGCTTGGGCTGAGGGAAGCTGAAGTGGACGGTCTTCTTCTCCTCTGGGATGACAATGCGCTCTTCCATGATGCGCTCGAGCTTGCGCATGCGGTCCTGTGCCTGCTTGGCCTTGGTGGCCTTGTAGCGAAACTTCTCGATGAAAGCCTCGAGATGGGCGATCTCTTTGTCCTGAGCCTCTTTCATCGCGATGAGCTGCTCGCGGCGCTCGACGCGCTGGCGCTGGTAGTCGCTGTAGTTGCCCGTGTACATCTCGAGCTTGCCGTTTGCGATCTCCATGACGTTGTTGACCATGCCGTCCATGAAGGCGCGGTCATGGCTGACGACGAGCACGGCGCCGTCGTAGCTGCGCAAGAAGTTCTCCAACCAGCGGACGGACTCGAGGTCGAGGTGGTTGGTCGGCTCGTCGAGGAGCAGGATATCGGGTTTGGAGAGCAAGAGCTTGGACAGCGCGATGCGCATCTGCCAGCCACCGGAGAACTCGTCGGTGGAGCGGTCCATGTCTTCCTCGTGAAATCCCAAGCCAAAGAGGACACGCCTCGCGAGCGACTCGATGTTGTAGCCGTCGCGCGTCTCGTAGCGCGTGCGTAGGCGACCGTACTCCTCGAGCAGGGCGTCGTGGTCCTCCGGCGTGGCAACCTCGAGCTCGAGCTCGAGCTCTGCCAGCTTGTCACCCATGGCGGCGATGTCAGCCACGGAGGTCATGACCTCGTCGATGACACTGCGCCCCTCCATCTCGATGGACTCCTGCTCCAAAAAGCCCAGGGTCGTGCCCTTGGAGTAGATGATCTGACCGGAGTCCGGGCTCTCGCGGCCGGCGAGGATGTTCATCATCGTCGTCTTGCCGGCGCCGTTGGGACCGACCAAGGCGATGCGGTCGCGCTCGTTGACACGGAAGGAGACATCCGCGAAGAGGGTGCGGATGCCAAAGGATTTGGTGATGTTAATAACGTTGAGAATCATAAGGTATCAGTTTATCAGCTGTCGGTTGGCAATCAACGCCCAAGGCTTGCAAACAAGCCCTAGACAACAAAAAAGGTCGCCTCTCGGCGACCTTTTGGATGCTGTTGGTGGGCGATACTGGGATCGAACCAGTGACCCCTACCGTGTCAAGGTAGTGCTCTCCCCCTGAGCTAACCGCCCAACAATAGCATCCTTTAAGATGAAGGGCCGCCGTTAAACGGCCCTGTGGAATGCTGGCTCCCCGGGTAAGACTCGAACTTACAACAACTCGATTAACAGTCGAGGGCTCTGCCATTGAGCTACCGAGGAATAAACCCTGATTGACGATTCTGGTGGGCGATACTGGGTTCGAACCAGTGACCCCCGCCGTGTGAAGGCGATGCTCTCCCGCTGAGCCAATCGCCCACCAGAAACGTCTTTCAAGGAAAAGGGCCGTCGTGAAGGCGGCCCTGAAAACGCTGGCTCCCCGGGTAAGACTCGAACTTACAACAACTCGATTAACAGTCGAGGGCTCTGCCATTGAGCTACCGAGGAATGTGGTGCGCTTGCGCGAGTAGATATATTACCAGTTTGAGCATCTCGCGCAAGGGGTGATTTGCGGCAATTTTGAAATTCTCCGCTCGCCCCTTGCGCACGGCATCGCCTTAGGAGCGCTGCGTCGCAAGCGCTACAGCCAATCGCGGCGCATGACCTCCCACTTGGCATCGCGACCAGAGGTCACCGCGTCGATATCCTGCTCGGTAAGTGCCCTGAAGCGCGTCTGATGACGCAGATAGCCCTCGACGCTCGTGAACTCCTTGGGATTGCGGTTGAGCGTGAACTTGCCGCCAGGCGCGCCGCACTGCTCCTCGCCCTCGTACTCGGCCAGATACCACAGGCCGCAGTCGACGACTTCCTTGGCGATCTCGACAGTCTCGTCGACGCCGCAGCCCCAGCCGGTCGGGCAGGGCGCGATGACATGAATGTACTTCGTGCCGCGAATCTGAGAGGCCTTCTCCACCTTGCGGATAAAGTCGTTGATGTAGCCGATACTCGCCGTGGCGGCATAGGGTATGCCATGGGCCGCGACGATCTCGAACATGTTCTTCTTCTGCGTCAAGCACCCGTGGGTGAGCTTGCCGACGGGCGAGGTCGTCGTGCGAGCACCAAAAGGCGTGAGGCTGCTCTTCTGGATGCCCGTGTTCATGTAGGCCTCATTGTCGTAGCAGATGTAGATGATGTCGTCGTTGCGGTCGATGGCGCCGCTGAGCGCCTGGATGCCGATATCAGCCGTACCGCCGTCACCCGCAAAACCAACGACGGGATACTCGTCCGGATCGAAGCCCTGGGCCAGCAAACCGGCCCTGATACCAGAGCAGACGGCCGCCGTGGCGGCAAAGGGCGTGATCATGGCGTTGTTGGCAAAGCACAGCTGCGGGAAGTTAAAGCCCACGGCGCTCATGCAACCGGCTGGCAGCGCGCAGACCGCTTTGGGGCCGAGCACCTTGAGCGCTTGGCGCACCGCGAGGCTTCCACCGCAGCCAGCGCAAGCCTTGTGCCCAAAGAAGAGCTCGTTGTCGCTGATGTTTCGTGCGTTGATCGCCATCTTGGCTACCTCCCCTGCTCGTCGATGCCGATGAAGTTGACAGGCTCGAGCTCGCCAAACCCATCGAGGCAGTCCTGCATGGCCGCAAAGACCTCCTCGACCTGTGCGGCAGATATATCCGCGCCACCCAAGCCGCCGATGAAGTTGAAGGTCGGTGTCGTGACGCCGTAGCGTTGCAAGGCAGAGTTGACGTTGGTGAACACCGTGCCCTCCGCGCCGAAGGAGATGTCCTTCTCAAGCACGGCGACGGCGCGGGCACGCATGAGCGCGTTGGCGATCTCCTCCGTCGGGAAGGGCCTCATGTAGCGGATGCGGACCATTCCGACGCGCTTTCCTGCAGCGCGCAGCTCGTCGACGACACCGCGAACCAGACCGGCAGCCGAGCCCAAGGCAACGATAACGAAGTCCGCGTCACCAGCGCGGTAGCTCTCGAGCATGCCGGTGTACTTGCGTCCAAAGACCTCCGCAAAGCGCGCCTCGACCTTGTCGATAACAGAGGCAGCAGCGAGCATGTCCCTGTGTGCCCAGTACTTGTAGTAGCCGTTGTACTCGGGACCGGCGCTGTAGCCGATATTGGTGGGGTTGGCAAAGTCAATGCGGTTCGAGGTCTCGTACACAGGCAAAAACGCGTCGGCGAGCTCGGTCGAGGGAACCTCAACTCTTTCGTAAGTGTGCGTCAGCGCAAAGCCGTCGAGGTTGACCATCACCGGCGTCATGACGTCTGCGTCCTCCGCGAGCGCGTAAGCCATGAGCGCCAAGTCGAGCGCCTCCTGGTTGTCTTGCGCATAGACCTGAATCCAGCCTTGGTCGAGCAGGCCGAGGGAGTCGCGCTGGTCGCCGTAGATGTTCCATGGCAGCGCAGTCGCGCGGTTGGCGTTCATCATAACGACCGGGAATCTGCCGCCAGCCACGTAGGAGAGTACCTCCGCCATGTAAAGCAGGCCCTGGCTCGAGGTTGCCGTGAAGGTGCGCGCACCCGTCGCGCTTGCACCAAGGGCAGCACTCAGCGCAGAATGCTCGGACTCGACGTGGAGATACTGGGCCTCGAGCTCTCCGTTGGCAACCATCTCGCTCAAACGCTCGACGACGACGGTCTGCGGGGTGATGGGATAGGCAGAGATCACCTGCGGGCGCGCCAAACGCACACCCTCGGCAAAAGCCTCGTCACCAGAAAGAAACTTCTTCATCTACTGCTGGCCTCCTTCCGCAACCATGGAGACAGCACCCATGTTGCAAGCTTTGGCACAGATTCCGCAGCCCTTGCAGAAATCGTAGTCCACAGCCGCAGTGCCTTCCTGCGTTTTGAAAATCGTTCCGTCGGGGCAGAGCATGTAGCACATCCAGCAGCCCGTGCAGCGCGCAGCGTCGACAACAGGGCGCTGCGTACGCCAACCCGCGTTCTTGGAGACGAGGTAGCCCGCCTCCCAGCAGGTGTTGCGCGCGTAGACGGCCGGATCCAGCTCGTCGTCGCGCAACGTGGGGATGAAGCGCTCTTCTGTTGCAGGAGCGGCCTGGGGCACCTGAGCGCCAGCAACGGTAAGGTTTGCCTCGCGTGCTGCAGCATCGGCGCCGGTGGCAGCAAGGGCACCGTCGGCGATGCGCGCAACGACTTCGTCCACGATGGCGAGATTGCCCGCATGCAGCTTGGGCGGCATGTTCTCTATGATGGCGCGCTTAGCCGCCTCTGCGTCAAGCCCCTT
Organism: uncultured Coriobacteriales bacterium; assembly: GCA_934646835.1. GTDB lineage: Bacteria > Actinomycetota > Coriobacteriia > Coriobacteriales > QAMH01 > W2P13-069. The sequence goes on along the minus strand of CAKUES010000007.1, from coordinate 24,152 downwards.
GACGAGCAGGCAGAGCAAGGCGACGAAGACCGTGTTGGGGATGTCTCGACCCAAGATGCGCTTGGAGATGGCGCTCGCGTCCACCGCGAGGATGCGCTTGTCTTCTGCGATGCGCGGGCTGTTGACGAGGACGATGCCGCCGGGTTTGAGCTCGCGGTCCCAACCCTCTCCCAAGAGCGTGTCGTCGAGGTAGACGACGAAGTCCGCTTGCTCGATCTGGCTGCGGTTGCCGATCGGGCCCTGGTCGATCTTGGTGAAGGCCCTCATGGGAGCACCGCGGCGCTCCGGGCCAAAGCTCGGAAAAGCGAGCGCACCGAGGCCGTCGATGCCGGCAGCCGCCGCACCGAGCAAGCGCGCGGCTGTGAAGGCTCCCTGGCCGCCGCGCCCATGCCAAAGTATCTCGATCATAGACACCTCACAACGAACGATAGGTGGATACAAAAGTGCGCCTGCTACTTTACAGCAGCAGGCGCACGCAGTTGATTCTCTTTAGAGCGCGTAACGCTCGAGCGCGCGCTTGAGGTTGGCGACGAAGCGCTCTGCAGCAGCGGAGAACTCGCCGTCCTTCTTGACGACATAGCCCAAGCTGAGCTTCATGTCAGACTCCAGGGGGATGGTGGTCAAAGAGCCGCCGTCGGTAATGCCGACGAGAATGCCACTCGTCACCGTATAGCCGTTGACAGCGCTGGCCAGCTCGGAAAGCGTCGCGCGGTCCGTGCAGCCGATGGTCTTGGCGCGCTTGACATCAGAGAGCGCCTCCTCTGCAAAGGCAGCTGCCGCATCGGGCTCCTGCTCGAAGTAGAGGTAGGGCCAGTCTGTGAGGTCGTCGAGCTTGAGGGAGCTTGCGTTGGAGAGCGGGTGGCTGGCGGGCAGAGCAACCATGGGGTCGCTTTCCGCACAAGGCACGAACTCAAGGCCGGCCTCATCGAAGGCCGCGTCGAGTTCCTTTTTGCTGGCGCTTGTCTGGACAAGGACGCCGAGCTCGGAGGCGCCGTCGCGCACGTCGGCGATGACGCCGGCAGTCGTGCGGTCACGCAGGAAGTAGCGGTACTCGTCGCCACCCAGAGCCAGGATGGTGTGTGCGAAGGCCTGCACGTCGAAGAGATAGTGCTGGCCGGAAACTGCAAAGGTCTTTGCCATGATCGGTCCTTTCTCGAAACCTCGGCCTAGCGCTCGTCGATGAAACGGGACGCCTTGTGCTCGGAAGAAGTGCCCAGCTTGCCAGCATCATAGACGATGACCTTGGCAGGGCGCACGCCGGTGTGGGACTTGAGGGCGGCCTCGACGCGGCGGGCGACGGCGTCGTATGCCTCGACGCTGTCGGCGGCGCGCTCGACGCTGACCTCGTAGCGCGTGGAGAAGTTCTCGTTGTAGACGCGGATGGAGTACTCGCCGGTCAGGCCCTGCTGGGCGCGGACCACGTACTCGACGTCAGTCGGGAAGACGTTGACGGCGCCGACGATGAACATCTCGTCTTTGCGGCCCTGGATGTGGATACGGCCCAAGGTGCGGCCGCACTCGCACTTCTCATTGCTCACGTAGCCGATATCACCCGTGCGGAAGCGGATCATGGGGCGCGCCTTCTTGCACAGGGTGGTGTAGACGAGCTCGCCGCGCTGGCCGGGCTCGAGCACCTCGCCCGTGACGGGGTCGACAGTCTCGACGAGGATCTGGTCCTCGACGATGTGGAGGCCGTCCTTTGCCTCGCACATGGCTGCGCAGGCACCGTAGATATCGCTCAGGCCGAAGAAGTCGACGACCTTGGCACCCCAGAGCTCCTCGATAGCCTCGCGGGTGGAGGAGATGGAGCCGCCGGGCTCGCCGGCGACGATGATGGTGTGGATAGCAAAATCGGTCTTGGGATCAAAGCCCTTCTCCTTGGCCTTGTTGCCAAGCTGCCAAGCATAGGACGGGGAGGTCCAGATGACGGTGGGCTGGTAGTGCTTCAAGACGAAGAGCAAACGATCGCTCGGGACGGCGCCGACCCAGATGGCGGTCGCGCCGAGGTTCTGGGCACCGATGACGTCCGGGCCGCCCACGTAGAGGGCGAAGTTGAGACCATGGACGTAGCGGTCGGTCGGACGCATGCCGGCCTGCCAGAAGAGGCGGGCCTCCGTGTCCTGCCACAGGTCGAAGTCCTCCTGGGTAAACGGGCTCATCGTGGGAACGCCCGTGGAACCGGAGGAAGTCGCCATGAAGATGACGTCTTCCTCAGGCACAGCGCAAAGACCGCCAAAGAACGAGCCGACGCCCTGGGTCTCACGCTCGGTCTTCTTGTCGATGAAGGGGAACTTGCGGATATCTTCAAGCGTCTTGATGTCGCTGGGCTTGACACCAGCCTCGTCGAAGGACTGCTTGTAATACGGCGCGTTCTCATAAGCGAACGCGACCATCTCCTTGAGACGCTCGAGCTGCAGCTGCTCGAGCTCTTCGCGCGGCATACACTCGATCTCAGGGTCGTAGTACTTCTGATCGTAGGGAACCTGCTTCTTGGCCATTCTCAAACCACCTCTTACTCATGGTTGGGTTTTCATATCGAATGAGCCTATTAAACTACCGACTTGACAGGTTTGTTCCCACAGGCATCAGATGCTTTGCCATCGCTTTTGACTATAGATGCAGGTCAGAGCGTATATTGCATCAGGTGACAGCACAATACGGTCAACACTTTAGTCAGACTGATTTGTTGACCATGCCAGGCATGGCTTGGTCAACAAATCAGTCTGACTAAAGTGTTGACCGACCACCCCTGGCAAAGAGATGGGGCCGTATCAAAAGCGCTTTTGATACGGCCCCCGCACAGCTGAATCTATTTAGCTCAACGTGTCGCTAGTGGATGTACTCGTTGAACATCCTCTCGTTGATCATGGTGGAAGTACCCTCGTGGCCGGGGAGTACCTTGGCATCGTCGTGAATCTTGGTGAACTTCTTGCGCAGCGTGTCCGTCATATCGCGCATGTTGCCGTCGTCGAAGTCCGTGCGGCCGATGCGACCGCCGGCGAAGATGGTGTCGCCGGTGAAGAGCACCTTCTCCTCCTTGCAGTAGAAGCACACAGAACCCCTGGTGTGACCCGGAGTATGAATGACCTCGAAAGTCTTAGTGCCAACGGTGAAGGTGTCGCCCTCATGGAGCACCTGGGGCTCGATACCCATGGCGCGGCCCTCTGCATAGGCCTTCTGGACGGCCCTGGGAGACTCGTCGGCGATCTTCTTGCTGAAGAGCTTGTCAAGGTCCTCCTCATGGCACAGGACCTTAGCGCCGGTCTTAGCGACAAGCTCGGGCGTCGCCAGGAGATGATCCCAATGTGCATGGGTGAGTGCAATGTACTTGACCTTGACGTCCTTGAATTTCTTGAGCTCTGCGAGGATCTTGTCCGCGCCTGCGGCGGGATCGACGATCATGGCCTCGCCGTTGTCGACGACGATGTAGCAGTTGGTGCTGATCATGCCCAAGACGAGCTTGCTGATCTTCATATGGTTCTCCTTCCTCAAAGGCCCCAGTTAAGGAGGCCTTGCATTCCTGTGTGTTCGCCTGGACACGAGCTGCGCAACAGCCAAGCCGCCAGGCTTTGGCCCCAGCGCATCCAAGACCGCAAAGATTCATACGCCACCTCCGCACTAAGGGCGAGCGGCGCTTTGACGGTCATCCAACGCGCAAAGGACAGGATGACATGCCGGGCCCGACAAGACAATACTGGTCAGATACTACTTCTTGTCCTGCTGGGCATTGCCCGAGACAACGCGGCGCGCGCCAAAGACGCCCTCGACCGTGAGGATCTCGCGCAAGATCTTGTCGATGCGCTCCGTATCGCTTACCTCGAAGAGGAACCTCATCTCGACGAGATCATCCTTGTTGGTGACCGTTTGGCAGGACAGGATGTTCACGCCCTGGTCAGCCAAGAAAATCGTGACGTCTTGCAAGAGGCGCAGGCGGTCGACAGCCTCGATGAAGATCTCTACCTGGAAGCTCGCGGCTATCTCCTTGGCCCAACGGACCTCGATCAGGCGCGACGGGTCGCGCTTGAGGTCTGCCACGTTGGGACAATCCGCTCGATGCACGCTCACTCCCCTGCCGCGCGTGATGAAGCCGATGATCTCATCGCCGGGAACAGGGTTGCAGCACTGGCTCAAGCGCACGTAGACATCCTCCACGCCGACGACCTCGATGCCGTTGTTGCTGGAGGCCTTCTTGCGGCGACGTTGGGCCGCGCGCGTGCCGCCGGGCGTAAGACCGAGCTGCTCGAGCGTCGGCTGCTTGGGAAGGGCGGATTCCTCCTCCCCGAGAGCCTCCTTGGACAGGGTGCGCGAGAGCCTGTTGGCGATCTGCTTAGCCGACATCTTGCCTGCGCCGATGGCGACGAGCATCTCGTCGACGTCCGCGTAGGAGAGCTCTGCCGCGATACGTTTGAGCGCCTGCATGCTCCTGGCATTGGAGATGCCGTAGCCGTCCTTGCGCGCCTCCCTTGTGAGGAGCTCTCGACCTTGCACGAGGTCGTCAGAGCGCGTCACCTTGGAGAAGTAGCTGCGGATCTTGGCGCGGGCGCTCGGCGTCTGGACGATGTTGAGCCAGTCGCGGCTGGGGCCAGCGTTTTTCTGGGTGAGAATCTCCACGCGGTCGCCGTTTTGGAGCTGGTAGGCCAAGGGCACGATGACGCCGTTGACCTTCGCGCCGACGCAATGGTTGCCGACCTCCGTGTGGATGGCGTAGGCAAAGTCAAGCGGCGTCGAGCGGGCCTTGAGCGAGAGCACCTCGCCCTTGGGCGTGAAGACGAAGACCTCGCTGTCGAAGAGGTCGGTCTTGAGGGACTCCATGAACTCGTGCGGGTCGTCGGTCTCCTGCTGCCACTCCAGCATCTCGCGCAGCCACTGCATCTTCTCGTCGAACTTGCGCGCGCCCCTGGTGGCGCCGCCGCCCTCCTTGTAGCGCCAGTGGGCAGCAATGCCGAACTCGTTGAAGTGGTGCATCTCGATGGTGCGTATTTGAATCTCCAACGGGCGGCCAGCCGGGCCGATGACGGTCGTGTGGAGGCTTTGGTACATGTTGTTCTTGGGCATCGCGATGTAGTCTTTGAAGCGACCGGGCAGCGGCTTCCACATGTTGTGGACCGCGCCGAGCGCCGCATAGCACTCCGGGACGGAGTCCACGATGATGCGGACGGCAGAGAGGTCGTAGATCTCGCTGAAGCCCTTGCCCTGGCTCGACATCTTCTGATAGATGGAGTAGAGGTGCTTGGGGCGACCGTAGATGGTGGCGTTGACCTGGACCTTCTCCATCTCTGCGTGCAACAGCGCGATGGCCTTGTCGATGTACTCCTCGCGCGCCTCGCGCGTCTCGTTGACCATCTTGCTGACCTGGGCGTACTTGGCCGGCTCCAGGTAGCTGAAGGCAAGGTCCTCGAGCTCCCACTTGAGGGAGTTCATGCCGAGTCGGTTGGCCAGCGGCGCGTAGATCTCCATCGTCTCCTTGGACTTGAAGATGCGGCGGTCCTCCTTGAGACCCTGCAGCGTGCGCATGTTGTGCAGGCGGTCTGCGAGCTTGATGACGATGACGCGGATGTCGTTGCTCATCGCCACGAGCATCTTGCGGATGGTCGCCACCTGGGTGTCCGTGAGGGTCTCGACCTCGATGCGCGTGATCTTGGTGACGCCGTCGACGAGCTCTGCCACAGTATCGGAGAACTTCTCCGCCACCTCTTCCTTGGTGACATCGCAGTCCTCGACGACATCATGCAGCAGAGCAGCGGTGAGCACCTGCAGGTCCATGTGCAGCTCGCTCAAGATGATGGCGACCTCGACAGGGTGGATGATATAAGGCTCTCCGGTCTTGCGGAACTGGCCCGTGTGCTTCTCGCGCGCAAAGAGGTAGGCGCGGTCGAGGCGGTCCATGTCCTCCGGGGGCAGGTAGCAGGAGGTGTTCTCCGCAAGGACGTTGTAGCCGTCGATCACAGGGAGGTCCTTGAGGGCCTCACGCGTGTAGGTGACGTTGTTTGTGCTGCTCATGGGGCATCCCCTCTCCACCATGGAGGTCAATCGAAGTTACACCAGGATGTCTGGGTCCTGGGGAAGGATCGGTCTGTTGAAGCGCGCGAGGAGCTCGTCGGGTGTGGCCTCGAGCGCCCAGGCCTTGAAGGCGGCGAAGTCGTCGATCTCGTCGATGCCCTCGCGGTAGCGGACACTGTCAGTCAGGCTCATCTTCGCGGGCCCGCTGACCATGGTGATGCGTCGCGCAACGCTCTTGCCGCTCGTCTCCAAGAAACCGAGCTCTCTAAACACGCTGATACCGCAGGATACGCTAGATTCGTCCAAACTCAAACGGCTTTGCCGCTTAACCTCGCCAGCGAGCTCGCCGTTGGTACAAGCGAAGCTATTTTCACCGATGGAAAGAGCCTGGGCACCGCGTGCGCGCAGCACCTTGTACAAGGCGACCATCTGCTCGCGGCTCGGGGCGGAAGAGCCGAGGATCTTCTCGTTGATGCGACTGTCCCCGTATCCGTAGAGCAAGTGAACGCATGCCTCCCTGCCGTCACGTCCTCCGCGTCCCGCCATCTGGTTGAACTCGATGCTCGAAAACGGCATGTGGTACAAGACGACATGCTCGACATCAGGGATGTCAATGCCCTCGCCAAAGGCGCTCGTGGAGACGATGGCCATAAGATCGCCGGACCTGAAGGCCGACTCGATCTTCTTGCGGTCGCTTTTGGGCAGGCCGGCGTTGTAGAAGCCGATGCGCGGCGCCATGGCCGGCAGGCGGTGACGGAGCATGCGCGTGAGCTGGATGGACTGATCGCGCGAGTTGACGTAGGCGACGAGCTTAGTGCCGGTGGCGACGAGGCTTGCCAGATAGTTCTCGCGGTCGCGCAAATCGCGCCTGTCGTCCACGCGCAGGTTCTCGCGCACAGACGGGTCGAGCACGAGCTCCTGGATGGAGAGCGTCTCGCAGATAAGGCGCGCCTCCGCGTCACCGGCAGTAGCGGTGACAGCGAGCACCAGCGGGTCTCCAAGGACCTGCAAAGCCTCCTTGAGCTGAACGTAGGCAGGCCTGTTGCCCGCCTTGCTCTGGCCGATATGATGCGCCTCGTCCACGACGACGAAGCCGATCTTGCCCGTGCCCGCAAAGCGTTGGGCATGGATCGAGAGAAACTCCGGCGTCGTGAGGATGACGTCGACCTCGCCGCGCTCGATACCCTCGTAGATATGCGAGCGGTCGGCGGCATCCGTCTCGCCGGTGAGCACCTGCACGTCTAGGCCAAACGTACCGTAAGTCTGCGCGAGATGGTAGGCCTGGTCTGCGACGAGCGCGCGCAGGGGGTAGACGAAGATGCTCGCCTTGCGCTCTTTAAGCGCTGTGCGGGCGGCGTGCATATGGAAGATAAGCGACTTGCCGCGACCCGTCGCCATAATAGCCAGCGTTGAGCGACCACGAGAAAGGTGCTCGAGCGTCTGAGCCTGTGCGGGCCTCAGGCTGCGCTCGCCGATGAGAGCGCGACGCAGATGATCCTCGAGCGTAGACGAGTCGAGCTCGCGCCAGCGGCCCTTCTCTTGGGACAGGCTCAAGCGCAAATCCCGCGGCGAGGCCTTGGGTGCATCGAAAGCACGGTCCTTGCGCACGAGGATGTTCACGCCAAAGGACCTGTCGACCACACCGGGATCGCGCACGCCCAGCGGGCCGGGCTTGCGCACCTCCTCGGCCTCATGGGCACACGAAGGGCCGCCCGTGACGGCGCTGACGGCAGCCGAGTAAGGCTCCCCCGCATCCATGACGGGTGCCAAGCGCGCGGACAGGGCGCGGTTGAGATAGCCGAGCTGCGTGCCGTCGAGCAAAGTGACGGCGATGGCGCAGGGGTCGAACTCGTTATCGGGTTGTCTGACAAGTGCAAGCTCCTCCCCCGCCTCAAGGTTGACGAGCACGTCTTGACGGTTCTCGAAAGTGACGCCGACGACTTTGGTGTTGAAGCTATCCGCCTGCGTGATGCCGGCGTAGTCGCCCTTGTCGCAGATCTCGACGCTGCGGTTAAAGAGTTCCTCGAAGGGGTCTTCGTCCGATGTGCCCTCTCCTTGCGGCAAGTGCGGGGTGATCATCTTCGTCATGAGCTTGGCGGTAAAGCGCCCCTGCCACTCGTCGACGCTGGGCTCGAAGCGCACGTCGCAGGCGACCTCGCAGGAAAGCCAAGACTCCATGTCCTCGACGCCAAACCAGATGCCGGCGACCTTGGCCACACCGTCTGTCGCGGTATAGCGCAGGTGGTTTCCCGTCTTGCCCACCGCACCGCGACGCTCCAAGAAGACGTTGGGGGCCAAAAGGACCGGGCAAGGGTTCGAGTTGCCAAAAGGCTGCAGGCGCTCGAGCTCCTCGAAGCCGTCGACGTCGCACTCCTCGAGCTTGACCGCAGCGTCGACCTCGACCGCAGAGGGAAGCTCGCCTTCTTGCAGCTCGTCCACGGCAAGGCACAGCCGCTCGCGCATCTCATCGAGCTTGTCTGCGGGTACGGTGATGCCCACCGCAGCGGCATGGCCGCCAAACTTCGTGAACAGGTCGCTGCAAGAGCTTGCGAGCTCGAAGAGGTTGATGTTGCCATAAGTGCGGCCCGAGCCGCGGCAGACGCCGTCCTCCTCTGTGAAGATGACAGCGGGGCGCTGATACTTGCGCGCGATGCGCGAGGCTACGATGCCCTTGACTCCCTCGTGCCAGCCCTTGCCGGACACGGCGATGAAGGACTCACCATGGTAGCTCTCCTCGAGCTTGGCCTCGACCTGCTTGACGAGCTCTGCCTCGACCTCGCGACGCGTCTGGTTGACAGCGTCGAGCTGGGAGGCGAGGCTTTGCGCTGTGGCGACGTCGTCGGAGAGCAGCAGGTCCAAGGCGACGGCGGCATCCCCCATGCGACCAGAGGCGTTGAGGCGCGGGATGAGCGAGAAGCTCAGCTTGCTGGAGCTGATCTCCTCCGGTTTGGTATTGCAGATGGCGGCAAGCTCACCCAGGCAGGTACGGCAGGCGGTGTTGATGCGATGAATGCCATCGGCCACCAGGGCGCGGTTCTCGGGCGAAAGCGTCATGAGGTCTGCGATGGTGCCGAGTGCGGCGAAGTCCGTGAGCTCGCGCCAAGCGTCCGGCTTGCCAAAGCGCTCACCCAGGATGGTGAGCAGCTTGAGTGCCACACCCACGCCGGCAAGGTCGCAAGAAGGACAGTCATGATCGAGCTTGGGGTCTGCAACGGGCACGCCAGAGGGCACCTTCTCGCCAGGCTCGTGGTGGTCCGTGATGCAGACGTCGATGCCCTGCTCGAGCATCCAGGAGACCTCGTCGGCACAGCTGATGCCGCAGTCGACCGTCATGATGAGGTCGGGGCTCATCTGCATGCCGCGCTCTACAGCAGCCTGGGACAGGGCATAGCCCTCGTTATAGCGATGAGGAATCAAGCCGCAGACATCCGCACCGAGGGCACGCAGGCCGCGGACCGAGACCGTGGTAGCGGTGATGCCGTCAACGTCGAAGTCGCCAAAGACGAGGATGCGCTTGCCGGCCCTGATCGCGGCCTCGACCTTGTCCGCGACATCAGAAAGACCGGGGATCAGATTGGGGTCGAGCCAGTCGCGCTCAAGCGAGGGTGTAAGGAAGCGCTGGGCCTTGGCCGGGGTGTCGACCCCGCGCGAGACAAGGATGCGGGCGGTCAAGGGGCGCAGGTTGCAGGCGACCTCGATAGCCTTGACGCAGTTCTCGTCAACTTGGGGAATCTTGTATGTGAGCTCATTTTCTTTATTCATGTACCTGATTCTCCCACAAAGATGTGACGCAGAAATAACAAAACGGGACGCAAGCAAAACTTGCGTCCCGTTCATCAGATTTCATCTTTTAAAAGCCGCTTACTCGGACTTCTCTTCCTCGTCGTCTTCGTACTCGACTTCAAAGCCAAGCTGCTCGAGCTGCTCTGCCGTGAGCTCGATCTCCGCGCCGTCCTCGACGTCGGTGATGCCGAGCTTCTCGAGCATCTCAGCGGTAATCTCGAGCTCTTCCTCGTCGTCATCGTCGGAGACCTCGATGCCCAACGCAGCCAGCTGCTCTGCCGTAAGCTCCAGCTCACCGTCGGTGGGAAGCTCGTCGATGCCAATGGCCTTGAGCTGCTCCTCCGTGAGCTCGAGCTCGATCTCCTCGACCTCGCCGGCTTCCTCGATCTGGCCGTCCGCATCGACGGTGAGGGTCTCGACCTCGACGTCTTCGGCCTTGGGAGCGGGCTTGTCGGCTGCAGCGGCAGCAGCAGAAGCGGCAGCTGCGGCGGGGGCAGCAGCCTTGGCAGCGCCCATGCCGGCGGTCTTCGCAGTGCTCTTGGCAGCCTTCTCGGCAGCCTTGGAAGCCTTGCGGGCCTCGATCATCATCTCCTTGGTGAAGGGAGACTGGACGACCTCATACGGGAACTTGTCCTCGAGGCGCTTGTACTGCGGGTCGCGGCACTTCCACAGCGTGTAGATCGGCGTGGAGATCGCAAAGGTGGAGTACACGCCGATCACCATGCCGCAAAACATAGCGAATGCAAAGTCGCGCAGAGTGTCGGTACCGAGCACCAGCATGAACAGAACCGGAATGACAGAGGTCACGGAGGTGTTCATGGAGCGCATGAAGATCTGGTTGACGGACATGTTCGCACAGGTCTTCAGGCTCATGCGCATCTGCGGGGAGGCGTTCTGGTTAATGCGATGGAAGCTGACGATCGTGTCGTAGAGCGAGTAGCCGATGATGGCGAGCAGCGCTGCGATTACGTCGGAGGTGACTTCCATGTGCAAAAACATGCCGGCCCATGCGTAGATGCCGATGATGATGATCAGGTCGTGGAACAGCGAGCACAGAGCGGCAACGCCCATGCGGGGATCGCGGTAGCGTGCCGCGATGACGATCAAGATGGCAACGCAGGAGATCAAGAAGGCGAGGAAGGAGCGCCAGATGACGGATGCGCCCCAGCTCGCGCCGATGGTCTCGATTTGCACGTTGCTCGCAGAGATGTTCAGGTCCTTCTCCACGGCCTCCATGATCTTGTTGGAGTCGGAGGAGTTGGTGTCGGTCGTCTTGATGATGAAGCCGTTGCCCGCAGATGCAGAAGAGGAAGTCTGGATCGAGGAGATCTGAGAATCCACGCCTGCCTCGGAGGCGGCCTTGTTGAAGGACTCGGTCACCTGCTGCTCGGTCAGATCGCCTGCCTCGGTGATCTGGATCGAGGTGCCGCCGGAAAACTCGGTGCCAAGCGTCAGCGGGCTGCCGGTGGTCACAGCGCTCGTGACAAGGCCGGCGATAGCCAAGACGATGAGCACGGCGGACAGGATGAAGCCGTACTTCCACAGCCCGACGAAGTTGAAATGACGATGGGGACGGAGGTTTGCCATTACTACCTCACCTCCTTGGAGATATAAGCGCCTTCGTTGATCTCATCGCGAACACCCCAGAAGCCAGGATGCTTCGCGATGGCGCTCTCGCCGAGAAGGCGGACGATGGGACCGGAGAACAGCGCCATAACGATCAAGTCGCAGATGATACCCAAAGCCAAGGTCAGACCAAAGCCGCGGACATCGCCGATGGCGACGATGTAGAGCACGAGCGCAGACACGAGCGTGACGAAATCAGCGTCGAGCGAGGTGAGAATACCCTCTTTGGCGCCGCCGTACGCCGCTGCCTTGACGGAGCGTCCGTTGCGGATCTGCTCGTGGAAGCACTCCATGATAAGGATCGAGGAGTCGGCGGACAGACCGATGTTGACGATGACGCCCGCGATGCCCGGCAGGGTCAAGGAGAACATGCCGAACTGGGACAGCAGAGCGAGCAGGCCCATGTAGAGTATTGCCATAACGCAGATGGACAGGCCGGTGATGAAGCCGAGTCCGCCGTAGAAGAGAATCATCCAAACCATGACCAGCGCAAGGCCGATGCCTGCGGAGATGATGCCGACCCACAGGGCGTCCTGACCAAGCGTCGGGCCGACGATGGAGGACTGGTCGATGGAGAGGCTCACCGGCAGGGAGCCGGAGTTGATGATGGCCTTGAGGTCGTTGGCCTCCTGGGAGGTGTAGTTACCGGTGATCTGGACCTGACCGCCGGTGATAGCGCTCTGGACAGCAGGCGCGCACTCCACCTTGCCGTCGAGCAAGATGGCGATCTGGCCCTTGGAGCTCACGAGCTCGGAGGTGACGCTGGCAAACTCAGAGGTACCCTCGCTGTCGAGGGTCAGGTTGACGGCGTAGTCGGCGCTGCCCTGCGGGCGGTCGACGGTGACGTTGCTCACGTTCTCGCCGTTCATGAAGGCGGTGTACTTAACGCCCTCGTCCTTGAGGTTCATGCCCTCGATGCCCTGCTGGATGAGCTTGCGCACATCGTCGTCTTCGATGGCGTCGACGCGGACGAACTCGAGGACGCCAGTCGTGGACAGCGTATCGATGATGGACTGGGAGTCCTCGGCGCCGGGGACCTGGACCAGGAAGGAGTTGGAACCCTGCTGCTGAACAGAAGCCGCGCTAGCACCGGATGCGTTGACACGGGAGGTGATGACGGCCTGGGCCTCATCCATCTGGTCCTGCGTGACATCAGAGCCGTCGAGCGTCTTGGCGCTCAGGTTGACGCTCACGCCGCCCTGGATATCGAGACCCTGGGTGATCTTGTCCTGGGGAGGATAGAGCATGATCGCAGATGCAATGGCGATGGCGCAGATGACGACAAGCGCGATGATGTTGCCCTTCTTGCGCTTGGGTCTTGCAGCCTTAGCGTCCTTGTGGCGGGCAGCAGAGGCGCTGGCCAGACCGGCATTACCGGCTTTCTCGGCCTTGCTGGCGTTGCGCTGACGGGTCTTCTCCGCAGCGGCGGCCTTCTTGGCGCTGCGCTTGCGGGCCTTCTCCATCTCGCGACGGCCCTTCTCCTTCTGCTTCTCGAGCTCTGCAGCCTTCTTTGCCTTGTAGGCAGGGTCGTTGGCCTGAGCCTCTTGCAGGGCACGCGCCTCTGCAGCGCGCTTGCGCTCCGCTGCAGCGATCTTCTCGTAGCGCTCGGCGTCCTTGGCCGCCTTGGCCTGGTCGTGCTCGCGCTTCTTTGCGGCTTTGGCCTTCTGCTTTTCTAGCTGGGCCCGAGCCTTAGCTTTCTGCGCCTCCGTCAGCTCTGACGTGGCTTTCTTCTTATCAGCCATTCACTAACTCCTGAAATTTGACTGGCATTATGCTTGAGCAAGGATAGTACTACCTTGCGACGAAGCAAATATACGTAAGGAAAGAGTTTACAACACCTTTCGCCTTGTGACGTAAAAGGAGTCCATCTTTAAGGAAATGGGAACAACAGGCCGCTTGACAAGGGGGCCGCTCCCCTACCCGAGTATCTTTCCCAAGAAGCTCATGCGGTGGATGGGGCAAGGGCCGTGCTCCTTGATCGCGGCGATGTGGGCAGCAGAGCCGTAACCCTTGTTGCTCTCGAAGCCGTAAGCCGGATACTCGGCTGCAAAGCCCTCCATGATCTTGTCCCTCGTCACCTTTGCGACGATGCTCGCCGCAGAGATGCATGCCACCTTGGCGTCGCCCTTGACGAGGTTGATCTCCTTGGGGTGGATATGCAGCGGGTTGCCGTCGAGCAACACGCAATCTGGCTGGATACCGCAGCCCTCCAGTGCACGCGTCATGCACACGCGCAACGACGCAGCCATGCCGCAGGCGTCGATCTCATCGGGCTGAACATGGGCTATACCCACCGCAAGCGCGGTGTCGAGGATCTTAAGCGCAAGCTCCTCGCGGCGCTTGGGGCTGATCTTCTTGGAGTCGTCCAGGCCGATGATCTGGGGCTCGTCGGGCAAGATGACAGCCGCGCAGGTCAAGGGGCCGGCCAGAGGTCCGCGTCCGACCTCGTCGAGCCCTACGATCGCACCGGCGCCGCCGATCTCTCTCATAAATGAGTAGAGCTCCAACGTCTTGAGACGTCGGAGCTCTTCTCGTTCGATCTTCGTAACCACGAAAAGGCCTAGAAGCCCTTCTCGCGCAGACGGGCAGCCTTGCCAACCCTGTCGCGGAGGTAGTAGAGCTTTGCGCGGCGGACGCGGCCGTGGCGGATGACCTCGATCTTGTCGATCTTGGGAGAGTGAACCGGGAAGGTACGCTCAACACCGATGCCGAAGGACACCTTGCGAACAGTGAAGGTCTCGCGGTTGGAAGCACCGTGACGACGGATGACGTCGCCCTCGAAGACCTGGATACGCTCGCGGTTGCCTTCCTTGATCCTGTAGTGAACCTTCACATGGGAACCAACGAAGAACTCGGGGATGTCCTGGCGAATCTGCTGAAGCTCGATTGCGCGAATGATGTCCATTATCATTCCTTTTCTACTCATGCCATACGTTTCGCATGCGGCCCTTTGCCCATGGAGGAAACGACGCAAGGCGGTATTTTATAGCAAAAAAGCCTCTCTTACAAGATGCTTACAGGAGATTCGACGGGTCGACGTCAACGGTGACCTTGACGCCGTCGCGCCTGCGGCGCTTTGCGAGTATCGGTGCGACAAGCGAGCCGATGTCATCGTCCGGCATCGCCTTGATGAGTATGTGCCAACGGCATTCGCCCTTGATCCTCGACAAGACGCACGGCGATGGACCGAGAACGCTCCAACTGACACCCGCAGAGATGATCGCGCTGTTCAGCGCGAGGGCGATCTGCGTTGCAGCGCTCCTCACCTCGTCTTCCCTCTTGCCCCACACAAGCAGGTTGGCGAGGCGTCGGTAAGGCGGGTAGCCCAGCTCCCTGCGAGCAGGAAGCTCTTCCTCGAGCAGCAACTCGCGGTTGTGAGTCGCTGCGGCAATGACGGCAGGATGGTCGGGGCAGTAGGTCTGGATCACGACGAAGCCGGGCTTGTCAGCGCGGCCGGCGCGCCCGCTCACCTGCTCGAGCAGCTGGTAGGTCCGCTCCGGCGCCCTGAAGTCAGGGAGCTTGAGCGTGGTATCCGCGTTGATCACACCGACGAGTGTCACGTCGGGAAAGTCCAATCCCTTGGCGATCATCTGCGTGCCGAGCAAGACGGCGCCGGGAGAGCTCGCAAACTCGTCGAGCAAGGCCTCGTGCGCCCCTTTTGTCGCCGTCGTGTCCGCATCCATGCGGATGATCGGCGTGCCCGGGGGCATGACGGCGCGCAGCTCGTCTTCCACGCGCTGGGTTCCCGCACCGAACTTGCGCAGGTAGGGACTGCCGCAATCGGGGCATTTGGCAGGCATGGACACGTTGTAGCCGCAATGATGGCAACTGAGGACGTTGCCGACCTCATGGTAGGTGAGCGAGACCGAGCAATCAGGGCACTGGGGGACAAAGCCGCACTCGCGACAGAGGACGAAGGAGGCAAAACCCCTCTTGTTGAGGAGCAGAATGGACTTCTGGCCAGCCTCGTGTGTATCGACGAGAGCCTGCGTGAGCTCACGAGAGAACATAGAGCGATGGCCCTTGCCAAACTCCGCCGCCATGTCGACGACGCTCACCTTGGGCAGCAGCTGGCCTCCGGGGCGCTCGGTGAGCACCACATGCTCCCAGCCCCTGTTGGCAAAGCCGTCGCTGCAAGCTGCCAACGTGGTGATACTTGGGGTCGCAGAGCCCAAGACGAGCACGGCACCGCGCAGCTGGGAAAGCTTGAGGGCGACTTGGCGCGCATCGTAGCGCGGTGATGAGTCCTGTTTGTAGCTGTTCTCGTGCTCCTCGTCGATGATGATAAGCCCGAGGTCGCGCAAGGGGGCGAACAAGGCGCTTCGCGTGCCGATCACGACACGTGCGGCACCCTGTCTGACGATATCCCACTGGTCGAATCGCTCACCTGTGGAGAGGCGAGAATGCAAAACGGCGACGTCGTCGCCAAAGCGTGCACGAAAGCGACCAACGGTCTGGGGCGTGAGCGCGATCTCCGGGACGAGGACGCACGCGCTTTTCCCCTCTCCAAGACAGCGCTCGATGGCTCGAAGGTAGACCTCCGTTTTGCCAGAACCCGTGATGCCGTCGACAACGACGACGTTTTCTGCCTCTCCGGGACCCGCGACATCCATCTTGGCCGTGATGGCGGCAAGGGCGTCGCCTTGTCCCTGAGTAAGCTCGCGTAGCGCAGCGACATCTGCCTGAACGCCCGTCATAGCGCCGCGCAGCCTGCGGCGCTCTTCGATCACCACGACACCGCGGCGCTCGAGGGCCTTGCAGGATTGGCTCGCACCTCCCACTTCTAGGGAAAGCTCCGCCATGCGCATTCCTCCACAGGAAAGCGCCTCGATGATCTTCTTCTGCTTGACGGCGTTGGCAGGTGGCTCGTAGGTCGCACCGGACTGCGTGAGAAAGACCCAACGATCGTCCACCGGTCCGCATCCGGGATGAACAAGCGTCCACTTGCCATCAACGCGTTTGATCTTGGGCGCGCCTCCAGGAGGCGTCAGCAGCCTGACGCACTCGGACAGCGGGGCGGCGCACTCGTCGGCGATCCACATGGCAAGTTGCGCAGAGACCGCATCGAAGTAGGGCGTGGAGAGGGTACCTGCCAGGTATTTGTATTTGCTGATGTCGAGTGCGCCATCTTGCTCATCGCGAAGGGCGACGACGTAGCCGACAACCGGGCGGTTGCCAAAGTCGACGCTCACCGCGCAGCCGACCTCGACGCCGAGGAGTTCTTGAGGAACAAGATAGTCGAAGGCCCGGTCAACAGCCCGGGCCGACACATCGACTATGACAGATGCAACAAGCATCAAAACTCGCGGGGTTGACTACAGGCCAACGGCTGCGCGCAGCTGCTCGGTCTTGTTGGTCTCCTCCCAAGGGAAGCCCGCGCGGCCAAAGTGGCCGTAAGCGGCAGTCTTGCGGTAGATGGGGCGGCGAAGGTCCAGGTCGCGGATGATAGCGCCAGGACGCAGGTCGAAGGTACTCTCCACAGCCTTGACGATGTCAGCGGCGGGGACCTTCTCCGTGCCGAAGGTCTCGACAAGGAGGCTCAGCGGCTTAGCCACGCCGATCGCATAGGCGATCTGAACCTCACACTTGTCTGCCAAGCCGGCAGCAACGACGTTCTTGGCAACCCAGCGGGCTGCATAGGCACCAGAGCGGTCAACCTTGGTGCAGTCCTTGCCGCTAAAGGCGCCGCCGCCATGACGGCCCATGCCACCATAGGTGTCGACGATAATCTTGCGGCCGGTGAGACCGCAGTCGCCCATGGGGCCACCGACGACGAAGCGGCCAGTGGGGTTGACGTAGATCTCTGCGCCATCCCAGTTGACGCCTTCCTCAGCGAAGACCGGGGTGATGACCTGCTCGATGAGGTCACGGCGGATCTGCTCAAGCTCAACGTCCTCGGAGTGCTGGGTGGAGATGAGCACTTTCTCGACGCCGACGGGTTTGTTGTCGACATAACGGACGGAGACCTGGGTCTTGCCGTCGGGGCGCAGGTAGTCGAGCACGCCGTCCTTGCGGACCTTGGTCAGACGCTCGCTCAGGCGATGTGCCAGATAGATGGGCATGGGCATGAGCGTGGAGGTCTCGTTGCAGGCATAGCCGAACATCATGCCCTGGTCGCCAGCGCCGATGGTGTCCAGCGGGTCGGAGCCGTCCTCGCGCATCTCCGTGCTGTTGTCGACACCCTGGGCGATGTCGGGGCTCTGCTCATGGATGGTGTTGATGACACCGCAGGTATCGGCATCGAAGCCGAACTTGGCACGCGTATAGCCGATCTCGCGGATGACGTCGCGAACGATGCTATCCACGTCGATGTAAGCCTGGGTGCGAACCTCACCGGCAACCATGACCAGGCCGGTGGTGACAACGGTCTCGCAGGCGATGCGGACATTGTCAGGGTCTGCAGGCACACCGCTGGGAGAGATGTAGCCGGCCTTGGCGAGCTCGATCTCCTTCTCGAAGATGGCATCGACGATCGCATCGGAGATCTGGTCGCAGATCTTGTCGGGATGTCCCTCGGTCACGGACTCAGAAGTAAAAAGGTAAGAGTTTTCGCTCATTTGAACAGCTCCAAACCAATCAATCAATAGAATGCATGCGGAATAAGATACCACGCCAGAACAAGTCAGGCGAACGATTTAACGTGATAGATTGAGTCATCTGTCGCAAGATGCAGCGCAAAAGCGCAGATCACTCCACAGCGTAGGGACAGCCAAGATGCGCATAGGCGGCTTTAGTAGCCTGTCGGCCCTTGGGTGTGCGCACGATCAGACCCTGCTGCAGCAAGAAGGGCTCGTAGACATCCTCGAGCGAGTCAGGCTCCTCTCCCAGCGCGCTGGCAATCGTGGTCAAGCCCACGGGGCGACCTTCGAAGGTGCGCACGAGCAGCTCGAGGATCTTGTTGTCCATGGGGTCCAAGCCCCTTCCGTCCACCTCGAAGAAGGCAAGTGCGTCGCGGGCAACCACGCCGGTGATAACGCCGTCGGCCCTCACCTGCGCGTAGTCGCGCACGCGCTTGAGGAGGCGGTTGGCAAGGCGCGGCGTCGCGCGAGAGCGCGTAGCGATCTCCATGGCACCGTCTTCTGCGATCTCGATGCCGAGGATGGTCGCCGACCTGACGACGATGTCCCTCAGCTCTGAGGGCGAGTAGTAGTCAAGACGGAAGTTCGCACCAAACCTATCGCGCAGCGGGCCGGTGAGCATGCCGCTTCGCGTCGTGGCCGCGATGAGCGTGAACTTGGGGATGTCCAACCTGATCGAGCGGGCAGCAGGGCCCTGACCGATAACGATATCCAGCGCGAAGTCCTCCATCGCCGGGTACAAGACCTCCTCCACCGCGCGGTTCATGCGGTGTATCTCGTCGATGAAGAGGACGTCACCCTCCTCGAGGTTGGTGAGGATAGCTGCAAGATCACCGGCGCGCTCGATGGCAGGACCTGAGGTCGTCTTGATATTGACGCCCATCTCGTTGGCGACGACAGTTGCAAGCGTCGTCTTGCCAAGACCCGGAGGACCGCTAAACAAGAGGTGATCAAGCGGTTCCTCCCTCATCTTGGCAGCCTTGATGAGGATATCGAGGTTCTCCTTGATGCGCGTCTGGCCCAGATACTCCGCAAGCATCTTAGGACGCAGGGAGATCTCCTGGTTGGCATCCTCTGGCACGGCATCAGGGCCGACCAAGCGCTCTTGGGCATGTGCGCTGCGCTTAGCCTCGAAGTCTTCTGCCTCCCAAGCCATCATCTACCTCCCAGGTTCTTAAGACCCAATCTGACAAGGGAAGAGACGTCCATACCCTCAACCTCTCCCCCCTTGAAGGCAGCAGAGACCTCCTCGGCAGAAAAGCCCATGGACTCCAGTGCGAGGGAGGCGTCCTTGAGAGCAGAGCTGACCGGCGCTGTACTCGCGCTAGATGTCTCGACGTCCGACTTGAGGATTCCCTGTAACTCGAGGATGACACGCTGAGCAGTCTTCTTGCCAACACCGGGAACGCGCGAGACAGCGGCAACGTCGCCCTCCGCGATAACACCGGCAAGGTCTTGAGGGGTGTAAGTGGACAGCGCTGCAAGCGCGATCTTGGGACCGATCCCGCTCACATTGACCAGACGGCCAAACATCTCTTTCTCCTGAAGGCTCGCAAAGCCGAACATCGTCATGCCGTCGTCTTTGACCTGGAGATAGGTGTGCACCAGGCACTCACGACCCGCCGGGGGCAATGAGGCCAATCCCTTAGAGGACATGAGAAGCTCGTAGCCAACACCACCCACGTCGAGTATGCACGCATAGGCATCCGAGCCTACGATCGTTCCCTTGAGATACGCAATCATCTCTGTGGTCCTTTCATATCCTCCGCCAAAGCCGTCCAGGCCTCGCGCTCGCTCGCATGCATGTGCATGTGACGGTTCATCTTCCTCCCCGACTGGCCCATGTTGCGTAAACGCGCGTGACACAAAGCTGCAGCCAACGCGTCTGCTGCATGATCTGGCTGAGGTACGTGATCGAGACCTAAAATCGCCTGGACCATGTACTGAACCTGAGCCTTGTCCGCAGCGCCGGTTCCGACGACGGCCTTCTTGATCTGCATGGGCGTGTACTCGCCCAAGACAAGGTTCTTCCTGCCAGCTGCAACGAGCACGGCACCCCTTGCGTGCGCCGTCGCGATAGCGCTCTTGGTATTCGCACCGAAGTAAATCTCCTCGATGCTCAGCTCATCAGGGGCATAGCGCTCGAAGGCGGCCATGATCTTGTCGTGGATGATATTGAGACGGTACGGCAAATCGTCTTGAGCCTGGGTCTCGATACAACCATAGGCGACCGGGGAGGTCTTTGACCCCCTGAGCTCAACCACGCCCCAACCCGTGTGGGCCAAGCCGGGGTCCACCCCCATGATCATCACCGACTCCAAACAGCACCGCCTTATCTTCAAACATTTGTTCGATTATAGTACAGGCATGTTCGTTTTGAATCAAGAGAACGGCACGAACAATTTCCTATAAGTGCACAGGGCATACAAAAAGGGGCTGCGCAAAGGCAGCCCCTTTCAGATTGCATAGAGGGTTTAGCGTTACTCCTCGAGAGCAGCAGCGATCTCCTCGGTGATCTCCATGGTGTGGGAGACAGACTGGACGTCGTCGAAGTCCTCGAGGCGCTCGATGAGGCGCTGGACCTTCTTGGCATCCTCAACAGCGACGGCGACGGGGTTGGTGGGCTCCATGATGAGCTCTGCACCCTTGACCTCGATGCCCTGGGCCTCGATGCCGGACTTGACGGCCATGAGCTCGGTCGGGGCAGTGAAGACAACCCAGTCCTCGTCTGCGTCGATGTAATCTTCAGCGCCAGCCTCGGCGACGACCATCATGAACTCATCCTCATCAGCGGGAGCGTTCTGCTTGTCGGCAACCTTCTTGCCGTCACCCTCGATGACCTTCTCGATGGTGATCTGGCCCTTCTTCTCGAACTGGAAGGCAACAGAGCCGCTGGTGGCAAGGCTGCCGCCGGACTTGTTGAAGGCGCTACGAACATCAGCCGCGGTGCGGTTGCGGTTGTCGGTCAGGCACTCGACGTACATGCCGATACCTGCGGGGCCGTAGCCCTCGTAGATCACAGTCTCCCAAGTGGCAGCGTCACCACCAGTGCCAAAGGCCTTGTCGATGGCAACCTGGATCTTGTCCTTGGGCATGGAGTAGCCCTTGGCCTTGGCGATAGCGGCGGCCAGAGAAGCATTGTTGTCAGGGTTGGGGTCGCCACCTTCCTTCGCGGCAACAGTGATAACGCGGCTCAGCTTGGAGAACAGTGCGGAGCGCTTGGCATCCTGGGCGCCCTTGCGATGCTTGGTGGTAGCCCATTTAGAATGTCCGGACATATCTACCCCTTCCTTCAACAATTCGATTTGCGCAAAGCTGCAGAGTGCACAGCTAGGTATTTTGTACAGACAAACGTTTAGTTTACTACTACTGTTCCTGATATTTAAGTCCCGTTTGCGGTTTTTTCGTTTTGAGTGAATAGACGACGAGCGCAAGCCCCAAGAGGAGCATAGGTAAGCTCAGCAGCTGCCCCATGGTTCCCCAGGTCCCAAAAAAGTAGCCGATCTGCACGTCCGGAAGTCTCACGAACTCGACGGCGATGCGGCAGCACGCATACAGGGCAAGGAAGGTCCCGAAGAAGAACCCACGCGGACGAGCAGGGACCTTGCGAGATAGGGCGAAGAGGATGATGAAGAGCACAACACCCTCGAGCAGCGCCTCGATCAACTGCGAGGGCATGTACATGACGCCCGTGCCCAAAAAGTCAACGCCCCACGGCCCGTCAGTGGGGGCTCCGTAGAGCTCGCCGTTGATGAAGTTTGCGCAGCGTCCAAAGAACAAGCCGACAGGTGCTCCGCAGACAACGAGGTCCGCCAAGCTGAGCAAGGGCATCTTCACCGTGGCGCAATAGATCGCTCCACCGGCAAAGGCGCCGATCAAGCCGCCGTGGAAGGACATACCGCCGTTGCCGACTGCAAGGATCTCGATAGGATGCTGCAGATAATACCCATCGCCGTAGAACAGACAATAGCCCAAGCGTCCGCCGATAATCACACCGAAGGCAATCGCACAAACAGCGCTCAGCACATCGTAGGCGTCGAAGCGAATACGCCATCTGCGTGCCGTCAAGGCGATGACGATGCCCGCACACAAAAAGCCGAATATATACGCCAAGCCGTACCAGCGAACCGAGAGAGGCCCCAAGGTAAACGCTATGGGATCGAGTATTTGATAAAAGTCGTTAAGCATAACGAGAATGGTACCATGACGCACAGTGATACACACAGCCCGCTTGAAACTGTGGTATATATCACCTGCTTGAACACATCAAGGTTAAAGGAGGAACCTTGACCCTACAATCGCATTATTCGACCATTGTGGTCGGAGCAGGGCCGGCTGGCGTCATGGCCTCGGTCTATGCGTCGGCATATGGCGACGTCTTGCTCGTAGACGCAATGGCCATGCCGCGCATGAAGAGCTGCGGCGGCATGCTCAACGAGTATGCCCAGGATTTCCTCACACAGGTCCAAGGAATCCCCAGAGACATTATCTGCGACCCGGAATGGATCAACTTCCGCTTCTGCGACTGGGACCGAGAGATTAAGAAGGCAAGCACTCTGCGCTTTGCCAACGTGGACCGCGTCAAGTTCGACGACTGGCTCATGAGCATGCTCCCGAGCAACGTCACCGTGCTGCCTCAAACGAAGTTCAAGGGCCTCACGCAGACCGACAAGCAAGTAACCGTCGAGCTCGAGGACCTCACAAACCCCGATGCAGAGAAGATGCTCGTCGAGGCGGACTTCCTCATCGGCTGCGACGGACCGCGCTCCACGGTAAGGCGCTGCCTACCCGTGACACAGCTTTCCCTCTACAAGACCCTTCAGGAATTCTTGCCCATCGGCCCGGAAGCCGAGCCTTTCTTCGACTGCATCTACTCCCGCCACATCGGCAAAAACTACGGCTACGGCTACCTGATTCCCAAGAATGATGCCGTCATTATCGGGTCGGTTTTCTACCCTGGCTCCAAGCACTGCAACGAAGAGCACGAGCGCGCACTCGACGTCTTCAGGACCCGCTACCATTACGGCTATGAGCAGCTCAGACCGCGCGAGGCTTGGACCGCCGTCAAGGTGAACTCCGTCAAGGACATCGTCGGCGGTGTAGGCCGCGTGCTGCTTGCCGGTGAGGCAAATGCCATCATGTCGCCTTCATCGGGCGAGGGTATCTCGTTTGCCCTCAACAGCGGCAAGCTCGTCGGCCTCGCCGTGGCAACCCAAGGCAAGCATGGCGATGCGCAGATGGTGCTCGACGCCTACAACGCCTCGCTTGCGCCGATCAAGAAATGCATCGGCCGAAAGCTCAAGTACTACCCCGTCATCAACTCGCGTTTTGGCAAGTGGATAGGCGGCAACTCCCCCATGGCCCTGGTCAACGCCGTGGCACACAGGATTTAAGCGGCATCCAAGCTGCAGTGCCTTACAGAGCATGACAAACGACAAGAGCCGGAAAAGACCATGTCTTTTCCGGCTCTTGCTATTGCTGACTCAGCAGTTGCTACTTGTTGAAAAGTTCCTCAGGGGAGACGGACTTCTCGCCGACGACGTTGCCCTCATCATCGAGAACGGCAACCTTGACCTCCTGATCAGCGAAGTCCTGGGCGCTCAGGTCAGGAAGGACGCGCTCAACACCAGGCACATGCTCCTTGAGAACACGCTCAATGCCCTGGGAGATGGTCAGAGAGGACATCGGGCAACCGACGCAAGCACCCTGCAGTGCAACGTAGACGATACCCTCCTCGTCATTGATCTCCGTGATCTCGACGTCGCCGCCGTCAGCCTGGAGCTGAGGACGAATGCGCTCCATCACGTAATCAAGCATACCCCTGTCGATCATGGCAAATCCTTTCCTCTGATACGCCCAGTCAATCAAGGGCATAAACTCATACATACTGCGCTTAAGCCTATCACCAAAACCGAACAGAGCTGCCGACATTGTTTTCGGAAACCAAACTGTTGATATGTCAGTGAATTTCAACCAGAAACTTAACCGCAAAGGAGATGCTTACCAACAAAAAAGCTTTGCATGTCCTATACGGAACACGCAAAGCTTTCCAACCATTAAATACGCCCCTCGCGGGCGAACGCCCGCCCCAAAGCGCGAGAGCCCCCGGTCGGCCCAGCGGCGTCCTACCCTCCCGCAGCCTTGCGCTGCAGTACTCTCGGCGAT
>CAKUES010000006.1 GCA_934646835.1 uncultured Coriobacteriales bacterium | reverse complement strand
GGCTTGAACGAAATCGACCTGGTCTCATCCGTTCGGCCGTTCGACACGCCTCCGCAGGCTCTCCTCCCCTACAGCTCCTTGTGCACCAGCAAGGGGCAGATGAGCTCCTCCGGTGTTGCCGGCTCGAGATGCACGAAGACCTCGCAGACCTCGGGGAAGGCCGCGCGCTCCGCCGCCTCGACTTGATCGGCAATCCTATGCGCCACACCGATGGGCATCTCCGGGTCGACGAGCACGTGCATGTCCATGTAGACCTCGTTTTCCAGACCGCGGGTGCGGATGTGGTGGCACTGCACGATGCCGTCGATCTTCATGGCGACGGAGCGGATCTCCTCTGGGTCGATGCGTGCCTCGTCGGAGAAAACGCTGTTGACGTCGCGCAAGACGTCGAAGGCCGTGCCGAGGATAGCGATGGTGACGATGACAGTCGCAATCGGGTCTGCAATCGGGAAGCCGAGATTCACGAAGACCAGGCCGACAATGACGCTGATGGTGACGAGCGCATCGCTCAAGGTGTGCTTGCTATCCGCACCCAAGACGCTGCTGCCGAGCCTCTTGCCGGCGCGGCGCTCGATGGTCGTGCAGGTGATGTTGACGACGAGCGTAATGACCATGATCGCCAAGGACAGCGCAGAGGGCTGCGTGTCGATCTGCCCCGTAACCAGAGAGTGGACAGCACCGCTACCGACCTCCCAGGCAGCTACGAGCAGCATGAGGCCGATGATCAAGCTGGCTATGGTCTCGAACTTGGCGTGACCGTAAGGATGGCTCTCGTCGGCAGGGCGCGAGGCCATGGTGATGCCGGCGAGCGCAGCAAGGTTGCCGGCGCAGTCAAAAATCGAGTGGATGCCGTCCGCACGCACCGATGCCGTGCCCGTCGCAGAGCCGATGATGATCTTAGCGACGGAAACGATGAGATTTGCCGTGAGAACAGTTGCAAGGACGCGCTTGACCTGAGAGGTGCGCTCCCCTGCAGAGAGCTGGGCGGTGGGACTTGCAGATTCCTGGGCAACACCGGTCATAGTGACCTTCCTGTCTGCCGCCTGGAGCCCGCCTGCGGCGTCGTAAGAAGTGGCACTGTTGGGGCCTGCTAACAGTGTTCGGGGTCGCTCACTGTGTTCTTGAGCGCTAACTTCCCTTATATACAAGAAAGCGGAGAACCTTGTTTGGTTCTCCGCTTTCGCGAATTCGTTTGGTGTCGGAGACGGGATTTGAACCCGTACACCCTGTGCGGGCACTAGCACCTCAAGCTAGCGTGTCTGCCGTTCCACCACTCCGACACATGAGAGCGAGTTGTATTCTAACTCACAGAGCCACTCGGGTAAATAACCATCATCACCAAAAGGCAGATGACGAAAACTACCGCAAAGACAACCGTGATGCGATCGAGGTTTTTCTCCACGATGCTGGTGCCCTGATCGCCACCGTACACGCTGCCTGCAATTGCCTCGGAGAGACCAGTGCCCTTACCAGAATGGAGAAGGACGAAGACGATCAGTCCGATTGCGGAGATTGCCCAGATGACAATCACTGCATACAGAACAGGAGTCGGGACGCTCATAACACCTACTAACAACTTGACTCGTTACTTCGTGACGTTCAGTGCGTCACAAGATGAATATCATACGCGCTTTTATTTTTCTGTCAACAAGGAATTGCCAGACATTTCAAAATTTTTCTCGATGCCCAGCAAATCGAGGACCGTGGGGGCGATATCGGCAAGGCGGGCACCCTCGCGCTCGTCGATACCCAGGTGCTCGTCAGCCGCAGCCAGCAGCAGCGGGACGCGCGCCGTCGTGTGCGCCGTGAAGGGGCTCGCGCCATCCTCGGCGAGCATCTTGTCGGCGTTGCCGTGGTCGGCCGTGATGAGGGCTGCGCCGCCCTTGGCCCTGATTGTCTCCACGACACGCGCCAAGCCGGCGTCCACGGCCTCCACAGCGGCCTTGGCGGCCTCTATGACGCCCGTATGTCCCACCATGTCGCAGTTGGCGTAGTTGACGACGTAGAAATCCGCCCTGTCGGCCTCGATGGCCTCGACGAGGGCATCGGTCACCTCCGGTGCGGACATCTCCGG
This sequence comes from uncultured Coriobacteriales bacterium, assembly GCA_934646835.1. Taxonomy (GTDB): domain Bacteria; phylum Actinomycetota; class Coriobacteriia; order Coriobacteriales; family QAMH01; genus W2P13-069. Next base: position 105,819 of record CAKUES010000006.1, on the reverse strand, counting down.
CTTGAGGTCGTAGGTAGCGACCTTGGGGCTCGGGATGAGAATGCGCTCCTCCCCCTCCTTGGGCGCCTCGATACCACCGTTGAAGAAGAAGGTCACGTGCGCGTACTTCTCCGTCTCGGCGATGTGGAGCTGCTTGAGGCCGTTGGCGGCGAGCACGTCTGTCAGGGTGTTTTCCGGGAAAGTCTTGGGGAAGGCCACCGGCAGATCGAAGGTGGCGTCGTACTCCGTCAAGCACACGAAATGCGGGAAGGACTCGAAGCCGCGCTCGAAGCACTCCTCGTCGAAGCTTGCGCCCTCGGTCAGCGCGCGCGTGATCTCGCGGGCGCGGTCTGGGCGGAAGTTGAAGAAGATGACGCTGTCCCCGGAGTTCACGCCGCGGTGGTCGAGCACCGTGGGGAAGATGAACTCGTCGGTCTCGTCATTGGCATAGCAGCCCTCGACAAACTTCACGGCAGCGTTGCGCATGGCACCGCGGCCGGCACCGCGCACGATGGCGTCGTAGGCGTACTTGACGCGGTCCCAGCGGTTGTCGCGGTCCATAGCGTAGTAGCGACCGCAGATAGTCGCGATGGCAGCCATGCAGCCGTGGTACTCGTTGAAGACCTCCGCGCACAGGTCCTCGATGCGCTTGATAAAGCCCGCACCGCTCTTGGGGTCGACGTCGCGGCCATCCATGATGGCATGGATGCGGATGTCGCGCACGCCGCGCTTGGCGGCCATGCGAATCAAGGCCTCGAGGTGGTCGATGTGGGAATGGACACCGCCGTCGGAGAGCAGTCCCATGAGGTGCAGCGGGCGGTTGGCCTCGATGCATTTGTCCATAGCCTCGACGAGGACGGGGTTTTCCTCGATGGAGCCGTCGGCGCAAGCCATGTTGATGCGGGAGAGCTCCTGGTAGACAACGCGTCCGGCGCCGATGTTGAGGTGTCCGACCTCGGAGTTGCCCATTTGGCCCGCCGGCAGGCCGACGTCCTCGCCGCTGGCGCCGAGCGTCGTCTGCGGAGCAGTGGCGAAGAGCTCGTCGAGGTAGGGCTTCTTGGCGAGCGAGATGGCGTTGCCCGGACCGGCCTGCGCCAGCCCAAAGCCGTCCATGATTGCAAGCAAAACAGGTTTCATCGAGGATGCACCTTTCGCGTATGGAGATGTTCAAACTGAACCAGCATAGCAAAAACGCCCCGCCCCCATTCAACTGGGGAGCGAGGCGTTACCTGCAGTGGCGGCCTTGTCAGCCGGTGGCGGGTTAAGGCTACTTGAGCTCGGCGCCGTGCACGAGCTGCAGGAAGCTGTCGTGCTTGAGGGAGGCCCCGCCGATGAGGCCACCGTCGATGTCTTCCATCGGCATGAAGGAGCCGACGTTGCCGGGGTTCATGGAACCGCCGTAGAGGATGCGGATGCTGTCCGCTGCGGTGTCGCCGAACATCTCGCGCACGGTGGCGCGGATGGCGGAGCAAACCTCCTGGGCCTGCTCCGGCGTTGCGGTGCGACCCGTGCCGATGGCCCAAATGGGCTCGTAGGCGATGACGCTGCGCTCGACGTCGGCAGGCTCCATGCCCGCCATGCCCTCGCGGACCTGGGTGGTCACGAAGTCCAGGGTCTCGCCTGCATCACGGCACTCGAGGCTCTCGCCGCAGCACATGATCGGATACATATCGTGGCGGCGCAGGGCGACGATCTTGGCGTTGACGTCGTCGTTGGTCTCGCCAAAGTACTCGCGACGCTCAGAGTGGCCGACGATGCAGTACTGGCAGCCCAGGCTCTTGAGCATAGCCGCGCTGATGCAACCCGTGTAGGCACCGGACTCCGCGGGATGGACGTCCTGGCCGGCGAGGCGCACCGGGGAGCCGTCCGTCATCAGCACGACGCGCGCGCTGCGGATGTCAGTGAACGGAGGGCACAAGACGACCTCGCACTGGTCGTACTTGGGCTCGATGCCATAGGAGATCTGCTGGACGAGCTCGATAGCCTCTTCCATGGTCTTGTTCATCTTCCAGTTGCCCGCCATCATCGGCAGGCGCTTACCGGAATACGTAACAGGTCCCTTGGGCCCCTTGCTAAACAGTCCCATTTGCCTGCCCCTTGTCCATCAGCGCCGCAACGCCGGGAAGCTCCTTGCCCTCGAGCAGCTGCATGGAGGCGCCGCCACCCGTGGAGATGAAGGAGACCTGGTCGGCCAGGCCGAACTTCTTGATAGCGGCAACGGAGTCGCCGCCGCCGATGATGGTGTTGCCCTCGCATGCTGCGACAGCCTCTGCGACGCCGCGCGTGCCCGCCTCGAAGGAGGGGAACTCGAAGACGCCCATGGGGCCGTTCCAGAAGACCATCTTGGCGTCCTTGATTGCCTCGGCGTAGGCCTTGACGGTCTCAGGGCCGATGTCGAGGCCCATCATGTCCTCGGGGATCTCGTTGACCTTGCAGGTCTTGGTGTTGGCGCCCTCGGCGAAGACGTCAGCGCAGACGACGTCCGTGGGGATCATGAGCTTGACGCCCTTGGCGGCAGCGCGCTCCATCATGCCCTTGGCGCTCTCGACCATCTCGGCCTCCATCTTGGAGGTGCCAACGCTGTAGCCCTGCGCAGCGAGGAAGGTGAAGCACATGGCACCGCCGATGATGATGGTGTCGGCGATCTCCATGAGGTTGTCGATGATGCCGATCTTGTCGGAGACCTTGGAGCCGCCCAGGATGGCGACGAAGGGGTGCTCGGGCTCGTCAAGCATGCCGGTCAGCGTGCGGATCTCCTTGGCCAGCAAGAAGCCGCTGACAGCGGGGACGAACTGCGGGACGCCTGCGATGGAGGCGTGAGCGCGATGAGACGCGCCAAAGGCGTCGTCAACGTAGATGTCGCACAAAGCGGCGAGGTCCTTGACGAAGGAGAGGTCGTTGCGCTTCTCGCCCTTGTTGAAGCGCAGGTTCTCGAGCATCATGATCTGGCCGTCCTTGAGGGCCAGGGATGCAGACAGCGCCTGCTCGCCGGCGATGGCGCCGCCCACGACGGAGACGGGCTGGCCAAGCAGCTGGATGAGGCGCATGGCGACGGGCATCATGGAGAACTGATGCTCGAACTCGCCGCCAGTCGGGCGGCCGAGGTGGCTGGCGATGATCACGCGGGCGTTGTGCTCGACGAGATACTTGATGGTGGGCAGGGCCTCGCGGATGCGGGTGTCGTCCATGACGATGCCCTCGTACAGCGGCACATTGAAGTCGACGCGCAGCAGGACGCGCTTGTGGGCGACGTCGATATCCTCAACGGTCATCTTGTTCTTCATGCGTTGTTCTCCTCGTGATCGGGAAATAACGGCTAATTTGCATACGTATTAAGGATACCCGCTTGAAGCGTTTTGCGCCCTATCCGATACGCAAGCGGCAATTGCACCTTTATCGCGCGAAGTCCCGCATGCGGGAACCTGTCCCATTAGAGACCTGGTCTTTTGTGGGACAAGGGGCGTCACTGGTACTTGCGATCCGCCCTGTCCCACAAAAGACCAGGTCTCTAATGGGACACGAGGTCTCGTCATGCTGAGCGGCCCCTTTCCTTCTGCCGAGAAGCGCGTTGGTCAATGTGGTCAATGTGTACCAGTGACCAACAGCAAGCGGGACCAGGCATCGTGCCCGGTCCCGCAATATCCTCGCTATTCGATTATCGATGAGTGCTACTTGCTGCTGTCGTCAGAGGACTCGCTTGCCTCGCCTTCTTCGGAGCTTTCGCTCTGGGCGTTCTTGGCGACGACCTGCGGGTCATAGCTCAGCTCGGCGGGAGCATCGTTGATCTTGACGTCGAAGCTGGCGATGAGGCCGTCGATATACTCGTCGAACTTCTTATCGTCGGCAGACTCCTCGTCCTCGCTGCTCTTCTTGGAACTCTTCTTGGAGTCAGCCTTGGAGTCCTTGTCGGCATCGGCGGAATCACCCTGCTCGGCAAGGACGGCCTCCTTGAGCTTGTCCTCCTTGAGGTCCTTGGCGACGTTTTCCTTGAACTGCTCGAGGGTCATGCCAAAGTAGCGGTTGAGGATGCTCTCGAAGGTTCCCTTGTGACCACCACCGTAGTAGGACTCGTAGATGGTGGACTGACTCTCGACAGCCTCGTCGACCTCGTCATCGGAGACCTCGATGCCGCGCTGCTCGATCTCGTACTCGATGACCTGCTCGCGGATGGCCTGGTTGACCAGGTACTCGCGATACTCCTGGACGGTGCCATCGGACTTGATCTCATCGCTCTTCTTCGTCGTGTCCTCAGCGCTCGAGTCGCTGTCGTACTCGCGGTCGGCGATGTAGTTGGTCCAAGCGGATACGTCGATGGATCCGTCGGAGCCCGTGTGGTAGCTCATCTGCTCCGTTGCGGTCTTGGTGATCTCGTCCTCGAGAACCTTGCCGTGGGCCCAAGAACCGGCAACCTGCTCGCCGCAGCCAGCCATGGTAAGCGCAACGAGCGCCGCCAGAGCCGCAGAAACAGCGACAACGGAAATCTTCTTGACGATAGTCATGAAGCCTCCAGTCTGTAGTTGGGAAATCATATGGTCGATAGTCTACAACTTTATACCCTGCAAAGGCTGAAAGCCGGGCGAAAACAAGCTGCCCGTTACCCGATTGACGCGCGCATGCGCCCAGCTCAACACCCCAAGGTGCTACACTCACCTGCGTTAACGCATAATACAAGGAGGGGTTGATGGCACGTAAGAAGAACGAGCCCACGCTCAGCAAGGAAGAATACGCAGAGTGGCTGAGCCACCAGGAAGTCGTCGAGCGCGATGGTGCAACCTACATCATCGTCGACGGCGTCGAGTACCCCGTTGGCGTCGAGCCCAACCCCGCCCTCACCGGCCGCGACCTGCTCATCGCACAGAAGAAGGAGGAGGTCTGGATGTGGACGATGCGCTTTGGTCTGCTCGCCATCATCGTCATCATCGGCCTCGTGGTCTTCTTCTCGCTGACCTCCTAGGGAAACGCTTTTTAAAGCAAGCACCCATTGCATACGATTGGCAATAGCGCTGGTCACGTAGGGGAGGGACCCTGTCCCTCCCCATAAGTCTCGCATTAATCAGCGCTACCCTAGGAAAGTCCCAAGCATCAACAGCACTCAACTCGCCGCAACCGCAAAGGGCGGGAGAGGAATCAGCTCCTCTCCCGTCCTTTCTCTGTCTCCCTAGCTCCGTGCGGGCTTACTCGGCAGCGGCCGCGTCGGCAGCCAGCGCGTCGAGGATCTCCTTCACGGCAACGTCGACGTCTGCCGCCGCTTTCTCGACGTCGATGGTCGTCCACGCGCCGTCCTTGTAGAGGACCTTGCCATCGCACATGGTCATGACGACGTCTGCGCCGTTTGCGCTGTAGACGATGTTGGTCGCCATGTCGTGGACTGGGCACATCCAGGGCTTGTCGACGTCCATGACGATGAGGTCCGCGCGCTTGCCGCAGGCCAAAACGCCGCTGTCGGTGCGACCCTGGGACTTGGCGCCGTTGACGGTCATCATCTGCAAGATCTCCTTGGGGGTGAGCACCGTCGGGTCAAGATCGTTGCCCTTCTGGCTCACGCCGAGCAGGAAGGCGCTCTGCAGGATGTTGTGGGTGTTGTTGGAGGCCATGCCGTCCGTACCGATGGTGCAGTTGACGCCGCCGGCGACGAGCTTTGCCGCAGGTGCGAAGCCACTTGCGAGCTTGCCGTTAGAGGCGGGGTTGAGGCTGGCAGTGACGCCCTTTGCGGCCATGAGCGCGATGTCCTCGTCGCTCACCCAGACGCAGTGGGCAGCCGTGGTCGGGCGCTCGAAGACGCCCAGGCTGTCAAACCAGGCAGCAGGGGTCATGCCATGGCGACCAATGCACTCCTCGTGCTCGGACTTGGTCTCGCTCATATGCAAGTGAATGTTGGCATCGCGTTTGGCGGCCTCCTCCACCACGCCGCGGATCATGCCCTCGGGAGTGGTGTACTCCGCATGGATACACAGATCGATCTTGATGCGGCCGTCAGCAGCGCCGGCATAGTCCGCAAAGAGCTTGTTGTTCGTCTCGAAGGAAGGACACTTGGTGTAGTCGTCCATAAACATGGTGCCGCCATCTGCGTGGTTGAGCTTCATGCCGGACTCGATGGCCGCCTCGCAGTTCTCGATGCCGCCAAAGTACATGTCCGTGTAGCCAATGACGCCGTAGCGCAGCATCTCCGCCATGGACAGACGCGCGCCGATTGCGTAGTGACCCGGGTGCATCTTGCCCTCGAAGGGCCACACGGTGTTGTTGAGCCACTGCTGGAGGGGCTGGTTTTCTGCGTAGCCGCGCAGCAGGGTCATGGGCGTGTGCGCATGGGTGTTGTAGAAGGCGGACATGAGCAGCTTGCCCTTGCCGTTGTAGCGCTCGCCATACTTGGTAGCGTCAGCGGGCTCGTCGGCTCCGATGTAGGTGATGGTCGCACCCTCGACGCCCACATACATGTTCTTCTGGTAATCCAGGTTCTCGTCCATGATGTCGATGTTGCAAAAGAGCATAGAGCCTCCTTGTGGCCCGTGGTTTTTCCGTAACTAGTAGAGTAGCACCAATATTCACATGCTGCACGCTCAAGCGCGGGCGCAACACTCTAGTCAGACTGATTTGTTGACCATGCCAAGCCTGGCATGGTCAACAAATCAGTCTGACTAGAGTGTTGCGCCCAACCGGCACTAATGGTTCTTGCCATAAAAAAAGCCCCAAACCGTATGGCTCGGGGCGTTTGCGAAAGAGAGCTCGAGAGCTTGGGAGGTTAATCCTCGAGCTCGGCCTTCTTGCCGTGGGGCTTGTTGGCGCACTTGGCGACAGCACCGGAGAGGGCGAACAGCGCAATGGCGTTGGGCAGGACCATCAGCTGGTTGAACATGTCCGCAAGCTCCCAGACGAGGTCGTTAGAGAGCAGGGAGCCCATGAAGATGAAGATCAGGGCCAGGACTGCGAAGACAGGCAGTGCCTTCTTGCCAAAGAGGTACTCGACGTTCAGGCGAGCGAAGAGGTTCCAAGAAACGATCGTGGAGAAGGCGAAGAAGAGCAGGCAGATTGCGACGAACGCGCTACCAAGACCAGAACCGAAGAGGGTACCGAAGGCAAGCTGGGCCAGGTTGGTCTTGTCGATGCCGTCGAGAGCACCCTGAGCCAGAGCACCGTCGCCGGTGTACATGGTGACCATGACGACCATGGCGGTAACGGTGACGACGACGAAGGTGTCGATGAAGACCGCGATGGAAGCGACGACACCCTGATCATGCGGATCCTTGACGTTGGCAAGAGCGTGAGCGTGCGGAGTAGAACCCATGCCGGCCTCGTTGGAGAACAGGCCGCGCTTAGCACCCTGGGTCATAGCAGCAAAGATACCGAAGGTGACGCCGCCGACCTCTGCGCTGGGGTTGAATGCGCAGTCGAAGATCAGAGCGAAGGCCTCGGGCAGGTGAGCTGCGTTGGCGATGATGACTGCAAGGCCTCCGATAAGGTAGATAACTGCCATGACGGGGACGAGCTTCTCGGTAACGCTGGCGATGCGCTGGACGCCGCCGAGGAAGATGAAGCCTGCGACGATGACGACGATGCCGCCGATGAGCCACAGGGGGATGCCGAAGGCGGAGTTCATCGTGGAGGCGATGGAGTTGGACTGAACCATGCAGCCCATGAAGCCGAGGGCGAGGATGATGGCGACGGCGAAGAAGCCAGCGAGGAACTTGCCAAAGCCACCCTTGAAGGCCGTGCGGATGTAGTAGACCGGGCCGCCATGGACGGTGCCGTCCTCGTCGACAACGCGGGTCTCCTGAGCGAGGACCGCCTCGGCGTAGTTAGTTGCCATGCCGAGGAAGGCGATGATCCACATCCAGAAGATGGCACCGGGGCCACCGATCAGCAGAGCACCACAGGCACCGACGATGTTACCGGTACCGACTTGGGCGGCGATTGCAGTGGCGAGCGCCTGGAAGGAGCTCATGGAGCCACCGTGCTTGCCGCCGCGCAGGCTGAAGTTACCGAAGAGGCGACGCCAGCCCTCGGGGAAGCAGCGCAGCTGAATAGCCTTGGTGCGGATGGTGAAGAAAAGACCAGTGCCGATGAGCAGAATCAAGAGCACGTAGTTGGACAGATACGTGTTCACCGTGACAACGGCGTTGTAGATGGCATCCATCATGTTGTTTATCCCTCCCAAAGGATCTCGCGAGCTCGCTGGCTGGGAATAAAGGAGGGAAAAGAAAGAGAAATGCAAAAACGAAACGACAATGCCGCGTTAATGCATTTAACTGTCTCTGTCCTTTTGCCTGAGAGTTTCAGCAGCACGATCGCCGCCTTGCACCGTCGGCACCCAATTTTTCAGGGATTCTCCAGAGTTCGCTCTACCACCGGTTTCCCACGGGGATTCCGATGGCTTCGTTGCAAAACAGTGGGGCTACTATACCCCCACTTGTAGGTTTTGCGTTGCGTAAGTGTTAAATGCATGGAGATTTGGCGGCGAGCGGCAAACGTGCTTGAGCGATGCCGATGCAAGACCAAAAAGCCTTTCGACGCCATTTGTGCAGGTCAAGAGCATGAATGCTTTGGCTTTCGGTGCTTTGCAAAGCGCTGCGCAAACCTGGAAGCCATCCACACGGTGAACGGTCATTCGTTCACACTTTTGCCGATTATCGGCAAATAAGGGCAAAACGCAGATTCTCTGAACGACCAATCGTTCAGAGAATCTGCGGCAATCACAAAGCGCCCCATTTTGGACCCGGTCTTTTGTGGGACAGGACGAGTCGCGAGTACTGCGGACTCCCTTTGTCCCACAAAAGATCGGGCCCCAAATGAAGAGGACACGGCCAAAAAGAAAACGCCCCGCGATGCGGGGCGTTTTGCATGCAGCGTATGTGCTCTCGTGGCTTAGCGCTTGGAGAACTGGGGGCGCTTGCGGGCCTTCTTCAGGCCGTACTTCTTGCGCTCGACCATACGGGGGTCACGAGTGAGGTAGCCAGCCTTCTTGAGGTCAGCGCGGTAATCGCCGGCGTTCAGCAGAGCGCGGGAGATGCCGTGGCGCAGAGCGCCAGCCTGACCGGAGATGCCGCCACCATTGCAGATGGCGATGACATCGAAGTGGCCCTCGGTGTCGGTGACCTTGAAGGGCATCAGAGCCTGCTCGAGCAGAGCCTCGCGGCCGAAGTAGTCCTTGCCATCACGCTTGTTGATGGTGATCTTGCCGGTGCCGGGAACCAGGCGAACGCGTGCAACAGCGTTCTTGCGGCGACCAGTACCCATGTAGATTGCGTCGTTAGTCATTCTCTATCCCCTACCCTTACAGCTCGATCTTACGAGGGTTCTGTGCCTGATGGGGATGCTCGGGGCCTGCGTAGACCTTGAGCTTACCGAACATCTGGCGACCCAGGGTACCCTTGGGCAGCATGCCCTTGACTGCGTGCTCGATGACGCGGGTGGGGTGCTTCTCCATGGCCTCAGTGAAGGTCTCAGACTTGAGGTGGCCAACATAGCCGGTGTGGCGGTAGTAGACCTTGGAAGCGGCCTTGGTACCGGTAACCTTGATCTTGTCCGCGTTCACGATGACGACGTAGTCGCCCGTGTCGATGTGCGGGGTGTAGATGGGCTTGTTCTTGCCACGCAGGATCTGAGCAACCTCAGAAGCGAGACGGCCGAGGGTCATGTCGGTCGCATCGACCAGAAGCCATTCGCGCTGGACTTCGCTAGGCTTAGCGTAATAGGTCTTCACGGATAAATCCTCCAAAACATTCTTACTTGCTGTTCTTTTACATGAGTTTCACGGGGCTCAAGTAGTCGAACCGTTTCAGAATACACGCGAAAGCGCGCTCATGCAATAAAAATCTTGCCTCATTGAGGAAGTTTTTGGCGAAAAATCGCGCAGGAGAAACGCGCTCATCTACACGGCGCGCCGAGAGGGGCCAAGCTCCTCCCGGCGCGTCAAAAATCTCCCATGCCCTACAAGCAAAAAGGCCTATTGGCGGCTCCCTAAGAAAGCGCCGATTAATGCGAGGCTCATGGGGAGGGACGCCGGTCCCTCCCCTACGCGACCAGCGGTTTTCTCAATCGCACACAGCGGACATCTGCTTTAATGAGCGTTTCCCTAGCTGATGCTCGCGCCGAGTGCGCGGCAGCGCTCGAGTGCCTCGTTGCCCTCGATGGCGCCCTTCTCGTAGACGCCGTTGCACAGCACCATGCCGATAATCTCCTGCTTGCAGTAGTCCATGGCGATCTCGAAGGACTTGACGAGTCCGTCGGCGCGCTCTGCATGGGCGTCCTCGTAGGGCATGAGCAACGCGATCTTCTTGCCCATGATGCCGCTGCGACCACCAGCAGCGCAGAACTGGCGATCCATGAACGCCTTGATCTGAGCAGGGTAGCTGTAGAAGTACAGCGGGAAGGCGTAGACGATGACGTCTGCCCACTCCATGTCCCCGTAAAGCGGCTGCATGTCGTCGTCGATGGCGCACTTGCCACCGTTCACAAAACAGGACTCGCAGGCGATGCAGCCGCTGATCTTGGCGCGACCGACGTTGATCTGACGCACCTCGTTGCCCGCGGCCTTGGCGCCCCCCTCGAGCGCGTCTGCCATGATCTGGGAGTTGCCGCCCACGCGCGGGCTGCCGACGACGATGAGAACCTTTGCCATGCTGCTTCCTCTCTCACAAGGATTTTCGATAGAAGCGATTGTAACGCGGCAGGGGCGAGACTTACGTCCCACCCCTGCAAGGATTCCCTCTTGAATTTGCTTCTACTTCAAGCGCGCGGCCATAGTGTCGTGGGCGCGCATCTCTAGGCTGTCGTCGAGCGCGGCAAGCTCGATTCCGGCTCCGTACTTGCGCTCGAGCGCAAGGCAGATGAGCTCGTCGGCGACGGCAGGGTTCTTGGGCAACAAGGGACCGTGGCTATAGGTGCCCATGACATTGCGGTAGCGCAGGCCCTCCGTGCCGTCCTCGCCGTTGTTGCCAAAGCCCTTGTCCACATGGCCCAGGGGCTTGAGGCCCTCGTCGAGGAAGGTCTTACCGCTGTGGTTCTCGAAGCCGACCACCTGCGGAGCACCCGCGATGCCGTCGGCCGTGAAGAGCAGGTTGCCGATCATGCGCTCCGTGGCGCCGATGGTGTGGAAGGGGATCGCGCCGATGAAGCGGTGTTCGTCGCCCGTGTGGGTGAGGTAGTACTCGCCCAACAGCTGGTAGCCGCCGCAGATGGCGAGCACAGGGGCGTCTGCCTCGATGGCGCGCGTGAGCTGCTTGGCCTTGGAGTCCTCTCCCCCACGCCAGAGGTCGTCGAGCAGGGTACCCTGGTCGAAGTCCTGGCCTCCGCCGATAAAGAAGAGGTCGTACTCGGAAAAATCGACCGCATCGCCCACGCCAAAACCGTCGACGGCGGCCTGGATGCCGCGCCACTCGCAGCGTTTGATCAAGGTGATGGTGTTGCCGCGGTCGCCGTAGAGGTTGAGGACATCCGGGTACAGATGGCAGATCTTCAGTTCATGCGTCATCGACTATCCCTCCCAGAAGCCCGCGAGACCCAAGCGCGCGGCGATGTGCTTGCGAAACTCCATCATCGAGGAGTAGTTGGCGACCACCGTAGTGTCGTGACCGGCGGCGGCAAGCCTGTCGATCAGCTTGTCGTAGTCCTTCTCGATCGAGATGCCGGCAGCGGGCATGCCCGCGTACTTGAGGCGCAGGGCCATGTCCTCCGCGCGCTCACCGCCAAAGACGGCGGCGTCCTTCTTAGCGGCGATGGCCTCCCAGCTGGCGTCGTAGATCCAGCTCACGTCCGTGCCGTCGCAGTCCTGGTCGTTGAGCAGGACGCACAGGCCCATCTCCTTGTCCGGCTCGTTGAGCAGCAGGTTGATGATCTGGTTGCAGCCGGCGGGATTCTTCATGAGCATGAGGCGCACCTTGACGTCGCCCAGCTCGAAGACCTCGCCGCGGCCAAAGCCGTGCTTGAAGTGGCCGACTGCGCCAAAGGCGTCCTTGACCGGCAGGCCAAAGGCCGTCAGCGCCGCGACGGCGGCAGCGCAGTTGTAGATGTCGTAGTCCGCGGGAACATCCGCGCGCACCGTGGAGACCTCGTCGCCTACACGCATGCGCAGCATGCAGTCGTTGGTGCCGCGCTCGACGATTTCCTCGACGGCGACCTCGCAGTCCGGGCGATGGTAGCCGCACGACGGACAGCGAAAACCGCCCAGGTGGGCATAGGTGCTGTAGTCGTACTCGTAGGGGGCGCCGCACTTGATGCAGTGCGTGGCATCGGAGAGGTCCGCCACGCGCTCAGGGTAGATCTCGCAGTCGACGCCGTAGAAGCTCACCTCGTTGTCGATCTCATCCGCGAGGCTGGCCGTGATGGAGCAGTCCGCATTGAGCAGGACGTGGGCATGCGTGCTGTTCTTGAGGCCCGCCAAGATGTTGTCGCGCGTGTGCATGACCTCGCCGTAGCGGTCGAGCTGGTCGCGAAAGACGTTGGTGACCAACACGACGTCCGGGTCGAGCCCATCGCAGACACGGCGCAGCGCGCCCTCGTCGCACTCGATGACGGCGTACTTGCAGCGCGGTTTGCCTGTGACAGAGGAGTTCGTGGAGAACTCCGTCGTGATGCCCTGGATGAGGTTGGCGCCGCTACGGTTGTAGAAGGCCTCCTGGCCAGCGTTCTCGAGCGCTTGGGCGACGATGTGCGTCGACGTGGTCTTGCCGTTGGTGCCGGTGAGCACAACGGTCTTGACGCCGCTCGAGAGCGTCTTGAGATAGTGCGGATCGACCTTGAGGGCGAGCTTGCCGGGAAGGCTCGTCGCGCCACGGCCCATCATGCGCAAGAGCTTGTAGCTGCCCTTGCACACGATACCCGCGATGGTGGTTCTCAGGCCCATGGTGATTTAGCCCTGACGGCCGAGAAGCTTGGAGATGCGCTCCGTGTAGACGGGGTCCTCGATGCCTGCGAGCGCGACGTCGACGGTGGGCGCGTTCTCCCACAACTGCTCGAGGCGGTAGAAGTCGCGGGCGGCAGGCTGGAAGATGTGGACGACGATGGAGCCGTAGTCGAGCAAGACCCACTCGGCCTCGTCGAGGCCCTCGCGGCTGATGGGCTTGATGTCGCACGTCTCGCGCAGCTTCTCCTCGACCTCCTCCGCGATCGCGTCGACGCGGCGGTTGTTGGCACCGGTGGCGATGACGAAGTAGTCGGTCACGTTGAGAAGCTCGGACACGTCCTGGATGACGATGTCGGAACCCTTCTTGTCGTCGATGGCGCGTGCGGCGACCATCGCGAATTCTTTGGAATCAACGGCCATGTGCGGCCCTTTCTCTAGATGTAACGTCAATCAAGCTATTTTAGCGGACGCGCATTGTAGCGCATAGGCGAGCCGCGGGGAAGGTCACAGCACTTCCACAGGTGGTCGGTGCTGCTGCGAGCACCCTACAGCACGGCGTTGGGGTTGCCCTGCCCGCGCTTGCCGGGATTGGGGTTGTGCTTGAGGACGAGCCCGTTCCAGATGTTGAAGGCCAGCGGGTGGATGTAGCGCTTGCGCTCGCATAGGGAGATCATCGTCTCCTTATAGGCCTCGAAGTAAAGCTCGTCGAGGGAGATCTCGCCTACCTTGGTGCGCAGCTCGGCTGCATACGGGCGGCCGTAGGACTTGCGCAGCGGCTCGATCATGTCCGCGACGAAGATCACCATGTCCAAGTCGCTCATCTCGACCGCGCCGAGGGTATGGTTCCAGATGGCGCTGATGATCTGCGGCTCGAGCTCGGGGAACTCACGCTCGACGGCCTTGGCGCCGGTGAAGGAGTGGATGACGGGCCACATGAGCTCCACGTCTTGCGGGGGCTCGACCCCGAGCTCCTCCATGCGCGCGGGCAGCTCCTCGTCCGTGTAGAGCTTGTCCCAGTCATGCAACAGGCCGGCGACGCGCGCGTCATACTCGTTGACGCCGTAGGCACGCGCCACCTGCGCGGCGTAGTCGCTCACGGAGTGGACGTGCTTCAAGCGCTTGCCGGACAGGCGCGCGTCGACCGCGGCCTCGTACTCCTTAAAGCGCTTCTTGTCTTCGATCATGTGGTGCAAATCCTTTCGATTGATGCAGTGAGTCTCTTGTTTGCCATTGGTTGCGTAGGGGAAGGACCCTGTCCTTTCCCATATGCCGTACATTAATCGGGCACTTCCCTAACCGCGATACAGCCCGTGCTCGCGGATGAAGGCCTCGACGCTTGCAGGCACGAGACCGCCAAGCCGCTGCCCTGCCGCGACGCGCTGGCGCACTTGCGTCGAGGAGACATCCGGCACGTCAAGGTGCAGATAGCGCACGTCAAAGCCCAAGCCGCTGGCCTCGAGGTCGCGCTGGGCGGCAGAGAAGTCGTACCCGGGGCGCGCCACCGCGACGACGATGCACAGCTTGGCGAGCTTGTCAGCAGCGCGCCAACGCCAGATATGCGCAGCGCAGTCCCCGCCGACGATGAAGACGAGCTGCGAGCCCGGGTGCAGGCGCTGCAGCTCCTCGAGCGTGTCGACGGTGTAGGTCACACCCGGCCGCTCGGCCTCGATGGCGCTGACCGCGAGGCGATCGTCCTCTGCGGCAAGCAGCCTCGTCATTGCCACACGGGCGGCCACAGGCGTCACGTCCTCGTCGAGCTTGAAGTGCGGGTTGCCCGTGGGCACGAGGAAGACGCGCGCAAGGCCGAGCGCGTCTGCAACACCGCGCGCAAGCGCCAGATGCCCCAGATGCGGCGGGTCGAAGGTGCCGCCGAGCACCGCTATCGTCTTGCTGCCAGCCGCCACTACCCGCGCACCTGGCCGTCGCCGATGAGCACGAACTTGCTGCTGGTAAGCTCGCGCAGGCCCATGGGGCCGCGGGCATGGAGCTTCTGGGTGGAGATGCCGATCTCTGCGCCGAGCCCAAACTCGCCGCCGTCGGTAAAGCGCGTCGACGCGTTGCAGTAGACGGCCGCCGCGTCGACCTCGTTGGTGAAACGCAGCATGGCGCCCATGTCCTGGGCGACGATGCACTCGGAGTGGCCGGTGCCGTAGGCATTGATGTGGGCGATGGCCTCTGCAAGGCCGCTCACGCACTTGACGCTCATCTCGAGGTCGAGGTACTCGCGACCCCAGTCCTCCTCGGTCGCGGGCACGGTCTCGATGCCGCAGGCAGCGGCGATGGTGGCCGCTTGCTCATCGGCATGCAGCACCACGCCCCTGCTTGCCAGCGCCTCGAGGACGGGCGGCAGCAGCTCCGGCGCCGCCTCGATGTCCACGAGCAGGCTCTCGGCCGCGTTGCAGACACCGGGGCGCTGGGTCTTGGCGTTGACGACGATGGCGACGGCCTTGTCGACATCGGCTGTGCGGTGCAGGTAGACATGGCAGTTGCCCACGCCCGTCTCGATGACGGGGACCTTGGCGCCCTCGACGCAGGCCTTGATGAGGCCGGCGCCGCCGCGCGGGATGAGCACGTCCACCAGACCCGTGGCCTCCATAAGCTCCTTGGTGGCCGCACGGTCCGTCGACTCGATGACCTGTATGCAGCCCGCGGGAAGGCCGGCGCCCTCCGCGGCGTCGATGAGCACGTTTGCCATCGTCACGCAGGAGTTGATCGCCAGGCTGCCACCGCGCAGCACGCAGGCGTTACCGGTCTTGATGCACAGACCGGCGGTATCTGCCGTGACGTTGGGACGAGCCTCGTAGATCATGGCGACGACGCCGAGCGGGACGCGGCGTCGAGTGAGCTGGATGCCGTTGTAGAGCGTGCGGCCCTCGAGCACCTCGCCCAGGGGGTCTTCGAGCTTGGCGAGCTTGCGCAGGGCATCTGCGATGGCCTCGATACGACCCGCGTCAAGCATCAGGCGGTCGAGCAGCGGCGCCGGCGTGCCCGCGGCCTTGGCGGCGTCCATGTCGACCTTGTTGGCAGCCAGAACCTCTGCGGCACGGCGCTCGAGGGCGTCTGCCATGGCGAGCAGCGCGTCGTTTCTCTGCGTGCCGCTTGCGGAGGTGAGCTTCACGCTCGCAGCCTTGGCGGCCTCGCACTTCTGGATGACCTCTGATGCACTCATAGCTACTCCTTTGCGCTTCTTTGACGGCACGCCCTTGCCGCTTGGCAAGAGATGCCGTACCAACAACGTCACTCCTCGAGCATCTGGTTGATGCGACGGATCCTGTGGTAGATCGCGGATTTGGAAAGCGGCGGGTCCGCGTACTCGCCGAGCTCCTTGATCGAGGCCTCCGGGTGCTGCAGGCGCAAGACGCAGACCTCCTGCAGCGAGGTGGGGATGGCCTCGATGCCGCGCTTCTCGATGAGGCGGCGGATGGCGGCGACCTGCTCCTCTGCCGCACGCGTGGTCTTGCGGGCGTTGGCGATCTCCGCGTTGACGCGGCGGTTGGTGTCGTTTCTCACGCTCTTGAGCAGGCGGTGCTCCTCGAGCTTGAGCGCGCACTGGTTCGCCCCGGTGAGCGCCAGAAAGCGCAGGATGTCCTCCGCGCCTTTGAGGTAGACCACATGGGTGTTGTGGCGCTGCACGCAGCGGGCGTTGATCCCAAAGCGCCCCATGATCTTGACCAGGCCCTGGGCCATGGCGAAGTTGGTCGTCGAAAGCTCGAAGTGGAAATCCCCGCGCGGGTCTGCCACATAGCCACCGGCCAGAAAGGCGCCGCGCAGATAGCTCGCCGCACAACAGTCCTTGGCGACGAGACCATAGCGGATACCGCTCTCAAAGCCGTCGTCACCCAAGATGCCCAGGTCCTTGAGAGCCTGCGTGAGGCCCGCCTGGTAGGGCACCATGATGAGGAAGTTGTGCGACTTGTGCAGCACGCTGCGGCGGATGGTGAGCTCCGTCTTGAGGTCGATGCTGTCGCTGTGCAGCAGGTTGATGATGGCACGCGCCACCGTCGAGGTCTCCGTCGTGAGCTCGAGGCGCGGCTTGCCCTCGCTGATGCCGAGCGAGCCCATGATCCTCACCAAGGCGGCAAGCTCCGCATGGACGCAGCCGTTGCAGGAGAGCTCGACGCGCGAGAGCTCGTCTTTTACCTCTCCTGTATATGACACTCGTCCATCACCTCTCTAAACGCGGCGGCAAGCTCCCTTTGGTCGTGCCAGGTGGGGCGCTCGAGGTCGACCATGTCGCGCACGATGGTCTTCACGCCCAGTGCCTCGATCTTGGCGATGAGCTCCTCGTTGCACTCGACGCGGCGCACCTGGCCGCTGCGGCGGCCGCGCGTCTGGTAGCGGGAATCCGAGTAATCGCGCACCACGGGGAAGAACCCGGTGACGCCCGGTTCCCCGCCGTGATCTTTGTGGATCAAGACGTAGTCGAGCAGACCCTCCATGCCATGGCGCATGAGGGCCTCGACGTAGTCGTAGCAGTTCATCCCCCAGGTCTCGCCCTGCATGTCTGCAAGCGAGCACACGAAGACCGTCTTGGCGGGGTTTTCCTCGCGCGCCTTGGCCTTGCGGATGCTCTCGAGCACGCCCGGAACCAAGAGGTTGGGGATGATCGAGGTAAACAGGCTGCCAGGGCCGAGCACGATGAACTCCGCCGCGCGGATCTGGTTGAGCGCCGCCGGATGCGCCTGCACATGGGCAGGGTGCAGCGTCACCGTCTGTATGCGGCAGGGAGCATCGCCGATGTTGTGCTCGCCTGAGAGCTCCTGACCGTCGACCGTCACGCCGGTGAGGCTGACGTCGCCGAGCGTAGACGGGTACACATGCCCGCGCGCGTCAAGCATGTACTCGCAGATGTGGATGGCATCAGGGAAGGAGCCCATCTCCTCTGCGAAGGCGATGAGTATGAGGTTGCCGAGCGAGTGGTCGTCCAAGTAGGAGAAGCGGTGGCTGAAGGCGCGCGCGAAGGCGGACTTCGTGTCAGCGCTCATGGCGAGGATGCATTTGCGGATGTCTCCCGGCGGGACGACACCACCGCGCTCGCGCAGGATGCCCGTCGAGCCGCCGTCGTCGATCATGCCGACGATGCTCGAGGTCTTGCAGCCCATGTCGAGCAAGGTGCGGATCGAGACAGGCGCCCCGCTTCCGCCGCCGATAACGACGGCCTTGATGCGCTCTGCCATATCTCTACGCCCCCTCTGCGAGGGGAAGGTCCCTATGCGAGACGCCCACGTGGTAGCCGGACTGGGAGAGATAGTGGCCGGTGGCCTCTGCGATGGCGACGCTGCGGTGCTGACCGCCCGTGCAGCCGACGGCGATGGAGAGGTACTGCTTGCCCTCGTTGACGTAACCGGGCATGACGCAGTCGAGCAGCGCGAACCACTTGTCGAGGAAGGCGCGGGTCTCGTCGCGCTCCATCACGTAGTCGCGGACCTCCTTGTCCTTGCCGGTCTTGGAGCGCAGCTCGTCCACGTAGTACGGGTTGGGAAGGAAGCGCACGTCCATGACGATGTCAGCGTCCGTGGGAGCGCCGTGCTTGAAGCCAAAGCTGTAGACGTTGACGCCCATGCCCTCGCGCTCGCTTTGCTCGGAGAAGAGCTCGTGGATGCGGCGGCGCATCTCCTGCGGGCGCACATGGGAGGTGTCGAGCACGTAGTCCGCCATGCGGCGCGCCTCTGCCAAAAGCTTGCGCTCGCGCTGGATGCCGGTGGTGATCGTCATGCCGGCGTCGCACAGCGGATGGCGGCGGCGCGTGGCTTTGAAGCGCGAGAGCAAAACGTCGTCGCTGCAGTCGAGGAAGATGAGCGCGCGGGACAGGCCGCTGTCGTCGAGCTTGAGCAGCTCGCCGGTGAGCTCGCCAAAGAACTCCTTGGCGCGCAGGTCGCACACGATGCAGAGCTTGCGTAGGGAGCCCGAGGTGAGGCCCGCGAGGCTCACGAGGTTGGAGAGCAGGCTGGGTGGCAGGTTGTCGATGCAGAAGTAGCCGATGTCCTCGAAGGTGTGCATGGCCTCCGTGCGGCCGGCACCGGACATGCCGGTGATGATGACGAGGTCCGGGCCCGCGCTGTTGTTGTCTTGCGTCGCCTGGTTGCCACCGTCTGCAGCCGTGGAAACATCGAGGGTTTCCTGGGTGTCCATGTTGCTCCTCTCGTTACGTGTTTGACCTGAAAGTATAGCGCGAGGGTGTGACACGAGACGCCAGGCAGTACCGGCCATCAGCTCGAAGGACCGGGGAGGCGCTGATTAACGGGAGAACCTACTGCGCACGACTGGCAGAAAAGCTGGCTGCGTAGGGGACCCTGTCCCTCCCCCTAAACCTCGTGCTTATCGGCGTTTCCTTAGAGCAACTACTCCTCGGGCGTCTCCGCGTTGGCGTCGACGATGAGGGCGTAGACGTCTTCTGCCACCTGCTGGGGAATACCCTCGACGGCGGCGATGTCCTCGAGGCTCGCCTGACGCATGCGCTTCACGCTGCCAAAGTGCTTGAGCAGCAGCTTCTTGCGCTTGGGGCCCAGGCCGGGGACCTCGTCGAGGATGCTTGCCACCATGCCCTTGTCACGCAGCTCGCGGTGGAAGGTGATCGCAAAGCGGTGGCTCTCGTCGCGCACGTGCTTGATCAGGTAGAGGCTGGGGCTGCCGCTGGGAAGCACCACCGGGCCCGTCTCGCTCCACGGCACGAAGATCTCCTCGTCCTTCTTGGCCAGGCCGCACACGGGGATGTCCGTGATGCCCAGGCTCGCGAGCTGCTCGAGGGCGGCGGTGAGCTGGGGCTTGCCACCATCGACCACGAGGAGGTCGGGCTTTGAGCCAAAACGCTCGTCGGCCATGCGCTCGGCGCAGTAACGGCGACCGAGCACCTCCTTCATGCTCTCAAAGTCGTTTGCCTCGCCAAAGTCCTGGCGGATCTTGAAGCGGCGGTACTGGCTTTTGTCCGGCCTGCCGCCCGTGAAAACAACCATGCTCGCGACGCTGTAGTTACCGTGCAGCGTCGAGATGTCGAAGCACTCGATGCGCATGGGCGGCGCCGGCAGAGCGAGCGCGCTTTCGAGCTGCAGCAGCGCGAGGTCGATGCGCTCCTCGTCATAGCGGGTGCGGACCTTGTGGCGCATGAGAGCGTGCTTGGCGTTGAGCTGCGCCATCTGCAGCAGGTCGTGCTTCTCACCGCGCTGCGGCACGGTCACGACGACCTTGGCGCCGTGCTTGCTCGCCAGGCGGCGCGTGAGCCAGGACTCGATGCTCGCGACGTCCTCCGCGTCGAGCTCCTCCGCAATCACGACCTCATGCGGGATGCCCTCGGTCTCATGGTAGTAGCGGTTGAGGAACTGCATCGCCAGCTCATCGTCGGAGACGTTCATGCCCTTGTCGAGGATGAAGTCGTTGCTGATGATGATGCGGCCCTCGCGCACGACGAAGACGTGCGCGGCGCTGATGGTCTCCTCGCGGAAGAACCCGATGACGTCCAGGGAGAGGCTGCGGCTGAGCACGGCCTTCTGCTTCTCCTGCAGGGCCTTGATTGCCTCGAGGCGATCGCGCACGCGGGCGGCGCGCTCGAAGTCGAGCTCTGCGGCTGCCTGCTTCATCTCCTCGGTGAGCTCGTCGACGAACTCGTCGCGATGGCCCGCCAAGAAGCGCTCGACGCGCTTGACGTGCACGGCGTAGTCCTCCGGCGTGATGGCAGCGCAGCACGGGCCGGCGCCTTTGCCGATGTGGTACTCGAAGCACGCCTTGTCATCCGGGCTTGGCTGCTTGCCGGCCTTGAGCTTGCGGCACAGTTTCTTGTACTCCGCGCAGCTCGCCTGGCAGATGGGCACGACGCGACGCAGGGCTTCGATGGTGTCGCGCGCGGCGCGGCTGTCCGTGTAGGGCCCAAAGTAGCGCGTACCCGGGCGGTGCTTCTCGCGCGTGTACTTGATCGCGGGGTAGACGTCGCCCTTGGTGATGGCGATGAAGGGATAGCTCTTGTCGTCGCGGAAGTCGACGTTGAAGGGCGGATGATACTGTTGGATGAGGTTTTTCTCGAGGACGAGGCTTTCTGTCTCGTTGTTGACCACGATGTAGTCGAAGGAGGCGACCTGCTCCATCATCATCGGGATCTTTGCGCGCTCGTCTTGGCCGAGCACGTACTGGCTCATCCTCGAGCGCAGGTTGATGGCCTTGCCGACGTAGAGGACCTCGCCCGCAGCATCCTTCCACAGGTAGCAGCCGGGTTCCTCGGGCACGCTCTTGAGCTGCTCGCGGATGGAGGGCAAGGCGTCGCTAGCGCTCATTCCCGCTACCCGCCTGCCCGTCGCCCTCCCCCGCCGCAGCGTCGCCGCTCACCTTGGGCATGGTGCCCGTGGAGCCAGGCGCAGGACTGCGGAAGGCGTCGGGGAAGTAGTGATGCTCGAGCACGGGGCCGAGCAGCTTGAGCTTGAAGACGATGAAGGCGGACACCGCAAGCAGGACAAAGAGCACGGTGTACTTGACCAGGCCGCCAAGGTTCCACACCAGGCAGCCGCCGATGGTGAGAATGGCGGTCCAGGCGTAGATGATCAGCACGGCCTTGCGCTGCGAGAAGCCCTGGTCGAGCAAGCGGTGGTGCACGTGCCCGCGGTCGGCCTGCTGGATGGGCTGGTGGTTGAGGGTGCGGCGGATAATGGCACTCGCCGTGTCGATAACGGGCACGCCTGCGATCATGATGGGCACTGCCAGCGCCGTGATGCTCGAGAAGCGCGTCGCGCCCATGAGGCTGATGACGCCGAGCGTCGTTCCCAAGAGCAGGGAGCCGGAGTCACCCATAAAGATGCTCGCCGGGTGGAAATTGTAGAAGAGGAAGGCGATGCACACGGCGATGAGCACGATGGCCACGAGGGACGCGTCGTTGCGCACGAGGGTCACCGTGAGGATGAAAAGACCGCAGGCGCCGATACCGGTGATGCCGGCAGCAAGGCCGTCGAGGCCGTCGATGAGGTTGATTATGTTGGCGAAGGCCACGAGGTATATGACCGTGACCGGGTAGGACAGCCAACCCAAGACGACGCGGCCATCCCCCAGAGGAATCTTGAAGCCGCTCATGAGCACACCAGAGGATGCGATGACGATTGCGGCGATGATCTGGCCGAGGAACTTGACGCCCGGGCGCAGGGACTGGACGTCGTCGATGACACCCACGATCACGATGAGGGTGATGCCGATCATCACGCCGAGCATGTTCACGCCGCTACCTTGCGCGAGCGAGAACGGGCCGGGCCAAACGTGGGCGAGCTCGAGGATGTACTCGACGGCAAACGCCGCGAGCAGACCTGCGTACATAGCCACGCCGCCCATACGGGGGATCGGCTCCTTATTGACGCGGCGCGCGCCGGGCTGGTCGACGATGCCGTAGCGAATCGCGACAGAGCGCACGACGGGGACCGCGGCCAAGGTCACGCCAAAGGCCACGGCAAAGAGTATGAGATAGTGCCACCAAATAAGCATAATGTTGAAATTATAGACGAATGCTGTGACGGAGATGTGCAGAAGCATGCGCTCACCCATCCCCGATGTCCCCGAGCGGGGATCTGGAGGGCTTGGGACAGCTTGTTGCACCGCTCGCCTCGCTTATGCGCTCGTAGGTGGGCCCCTTGCCTGCAACCTGGCAAAACCGCTGGCCACGTAGGAGGGCTGCGCTCTGCTGATTTCGCGTCAGCGCCAATGGGTCCCAGGCACCACGTAGGCGCCAGACGAAGTCGGCGCCATAGGTCGCAACGAGACGGCCGCCACCTGCGAGGTGCCGGAACTGGGCGGTTCACGCTCGAAAACGCGACGAACTGGGTGGTTTCGAGCTTTTATTTCGCGATCTGGGTGGTTTTGACGATGCCCGACGAGAAAGCCTCCGAGTGGCAGTGCTCTGACCCGCTGCTTTGCAAATCGGAATCAGACTCATCGCTTCAACGTGCGAACCAGACCACCCAGATCGTGAAATTAAAGCTCGAAACCACCCAGTTCGTCGCATCGACCGACCGGTGACCTGCGTGGCATCCGATGTGTACCAGTGACAAGTTGGCTACCCGGCCGAGGGTTCGGCCGGGTAGCCAACTTGTCACTGGTACACATCGGATGCCCTACTCACCGTTATCACATGATTGTCTGACGCAAAAGGCACCATGCCCCTTCTTGCAGGAAGGGGAGCCACCCGAGGCAGGCGGCTCCCCATCAGATGCGGTTGTCGCTCGTTACTTTGCCTTCTTGGCGACGACGTCGACAGACTTGCCGCTGTTGCTCTTCTTGAAGACCTTCTTGTACTTGGCGACGTACTTGTCGACCGTCTTCTTAGAGCCGGAGACGGCGACTTCAACCTTCTTCACGCTCGAACCCTTGAGGCTGCCCTTGACGGATGCGGCCGTGAGCTTCTTGGAGCTAATGGTCAGCACCTTCACCTTGGTGCCGGAGAGCGCCTTATAGCCGATGGCCTTGAGCTTGGCACCAGTGGTCACAGTCTTGAGCTTAGAGTCGCCCTTGAGCGCGTACTTGCCGAGCTCAGTCGCCTTGGAAAGGTCGATGCTCTTCAGTGCCGTACATCCAGCCAGCGCCTTGTAGCCGACCGCGGTCGCGGAAGTCGTCACGCTCTTGAGCGCGGTACAGTTCTCGAAGGTGGACTTCTCGATGGCCTTTACCGCGGCGGGTAGCTCGGCAGACGTGAGAGCGGTGCCCTTGAAAGCGCGTGCTCCGATGCTTGTCACCGTCGCGGGAATCTCGATGGAGCCGATGGAGGTGCCGTTGAAGGCGTCTGCAGGGATCTCGGTGATGGCGGCCTTGGAGATGTCAACGGACTTCAGATCATCGCAGCCTTGGAAGATGCCGGCGCCGATTACGGTCGTCGCTGCGGGGAGCACGACATTCTCGACGGACGTGCCCGCGAAGGCGCGCTCACCGATCTCAACCACGGTCTCGGGGATGGTAACCTTGGTCAGCTGCTCCTGTCCCTCAAATGCCTCGTCGGCAATCTTGGTCACAACATAGGTGGAGCCGTTGACGGTCACAGTCTCTGGGACCTTGGTCTCCGCGGCAGGCGCACCATCTTTCACGCCGTTGTACTCGACGCTTCCAACGTACTCGATACCGGACTCGGTCTTGCCGGCCTTGTTGTCGGCAACAGTGACGTCTACCTTGGCACCAGAGCTGTCGGTCACAGTCTCGTCGGAGCCGGCCTTGGGCAACTTGGGGATGGCCTTGGTAATTGTGGAGTCGCCACGCGAGCAGGTGCCCGTCATGACACCCTCGGCATCCTCGGTCGCAGGCGTCGTGGTGACCCAAGAATAGTCGTGGCCAAAAGCGGGGACCGCAGAGCCAGCTGACGTCACGTTTCTGATTCCAAGGTCGTAGCAGCCCTTGCAATACCCCGTTGCGGTCGAACCGCTTGATGTGCAGGTAGCAGAGCTGCCCCCAACCCAAGTCGTGCCTGCATCGGCAGCATGGACGACATAGCTGTCGCCAACATGGTGAGAGACGCTGCCCGCCCCAACAAAGTTACCGCCCTTATTGTCATCGCCCACAGCGGGATTCTGCTTCTCGATAATGCCCGCGTTGACCGTTATCGAACCTGTAGCACTGTTCTGGAGGTTGAGCACGTAGTACTTGTTGTTGTAGGGCTTCTCAGAAGAGAAGGCGCCTCCATTGATTATTGCCTTGCCGGTCCCCACTACGTAAACCGTGCTGTTTCCTACACCGTTAGCATCTCCTCCAACAGTGTAGATACCAGAGTCAATCGTCACCTCGCTGCCGCTATTCGCCAGAATAGCGACGTTATTGCCCCCGGCACCACCGTTGATACCTCCCTTGTCGCCCTTCAAGGTAACCTTGGCGTTGCTAACATTGAAAACCACCGCATCTTTGGCACCGGTAACGCTGCAATTACCAAAGTCGATGGTAAGATTTTTGTTGATTTGGACACCGCTGAAATCCTTGACATCAGCAAGAAGCTTGATCGTGTCACCTGTCTTTGCAGAAGCAATCGCGTTCTCGAGGGAGTTGTAATAGGTTCCATTGTCCTCGGCCGTTGTCACCAAAGCGTCACCTGAGGTTGTCATACCCTCGATTGTCGAATCACCGACGACAAGAGGATTGTTGTCAGTGATAATCCCGTCTTGATCGTCATATACATAAAACAATCTCTTGCTAGAAGACGAGTTGCTCAGTTTAGAGATATTCAGCTTGATTTTAGAGAAATCTTGCTTACCCGCATCTTTCCCGTTGTAATCTTGAAGCAGAATAAACCCAGCATAATCGTCAGACGACGTACCAGTGTAGGAGTTATTCGAGATCTCGAATTCAGCATGTGTGTTGCCAACGTTGCTAATTCGCAGTCCATTCGCAACATAACCAAACGTATTATCAGCAATCACGATTTGTGCATTGTCACTGTAATTATACGCACTGATATAGTTGTTCTTGATAGTTTGGGTGAAGGTATTACCGCTTACAACTGCCTTGGAGACTCGCTGTTTAAGACCGAATTCTATACCGTTGTAATAAGCACGAGCAGTACCAGCGAACTCACAATTGGTGACAGTTGGCTCAGCAACAGCCAATGTAATAGCTGTTCTGACATAAGACGAATCCGTGGCAGTAAACTTACAACTCTCGACCGTCGTCTTGCCATCTTTGACCGTTGCGTTAATGAAACCTCCATCGCCAAAGACAACATTCTTAATCGACACATCAGATGCTTCTATTTTTATTCCATTGCCGGTAATAGTGCAATTGGAGCCGTCGAGAGTAATCGCTTTATTAATCTCAAGAGCACTTGTTAGCGTAATATTTCCGCCGAGAGAAACCGTATCTCCAGCATTCGCGTTGTTGATCGCTTGCTTGAGAGCAATCTCAGTTGTTATCGTGCTTTCTTGTGCCTTAGCGGGTCCGGCATTTTCAGCCTCGATATTACTCGCGATGCCGCCATTCGCCATCGCAACCGCCGGAGCAAAGGCGACGACCATCGCAGCGCTGAGGGCGCTGGCAAGGACCTTCTTCCCTGCTCCGCATACGTTCTTCTTCATATTCGTAACCCCTTTCTCGCAGCCTAGTGCTGCGACTCGTAAGCCCGCGTGCATACGCAGGCCAGAATTACCGCAAAAGCAAAAAAGACCCCGGCTTCGCTAGCCAGCCTTGAGCCAAGGGATGGCAGAGCGAAACCGGAGTCTCGTCGTGTATATGTTTTGATGTACTAAGCTAAGCTTTGCCCTGGTCAGACGGACAACAGGCTTAAGAGAGTGCCCCCCCCCGAAATTATCTTTCACCTGGGAAATCGAGGGCAGGGAGACCGGATCAGCATCAGATATACCGAGCATCAGTAGTATCTGACGATCGTCATGCTGCATCATTGCAACTCTCCCTCCGCATGTTCAACAACAGAAATAGTACACGCAGTGGGACCTTTTTTGAGACAAAAGCGCAATTTCTTCACCTGATGTTCATTAGCGGTTCTGCATCACTCGCTTTGCTCATGCGCTCGCTGTTCCCGGGCGGGGATCCGGAGGGATTGGGACACGCCTCACGCAACTAATTTCAAGGCATCTAGCGTGGTCAATGAGGGCAATCTTTTACAACGCAGACACGCAGCTGGCGTAAAATGAGCGCTTATTACCGACACATGCACATGCTAGGAGCACGCCTATGACCCGCAAGCCCACCGTCGCCTTCCTCGGCCCTGCCGGCACCTGGACGCACCAGGCCGTACGCACCTTTGTCGAGCGCGGACAGCTCGAGGCCGACTTCGAGGGCTTCATGTGCGAGAACATGGGCGATATCTTCGAGGCAGTCGACCGCGGTCAGGCGGACTTTGGCGTGGTGCCGATCGAGAACTCGCTCGAGGGCCCGGTCACGACCACGCTCGATGCCTTCGCCTTCACCTCGCGCGCAGAGATCCTGGGCGAGTGCGTGCTCGACATCCACCAGGCGCTCATCTTGGCGCCCGGTGCCACGCTCGACGACGTGACCACCATCGCAAGCCACCCGCAGGGCGTCGGCCAGTGCCGTCGCTGGCTGCAGCAAAACCTCCCCGGCCGCCAGACGCGCATGGCCACGAGCACTGCAGCCGCCGCGGAGATGGCCGCACACGACAAGACGATCGCCGCCATCGCCAACCCGCTTGCCGCAGAGCTCTCCGGCGGCGTGGTCTACGAGGAGGCCATCGAGGACCACCTCACGAGCCAGACGCGCTTCGTGCTCATCGGCAACGGCCAGGCCAAGCACGAAGGACCAGGCAAGACGACGCTCGCGCTCTTCCTGCGCGCAGACCGCTCCGGCGAGCTCAGCATGATCCTCTCGGAGTTCACCTACGCCCAGGTCAACATGACGATGATCCAAAGCCGCCCCACCAAGCGCGAGCTTGGCGACTACATGTTCTTCGTCGAGATCGAGGGCTACGCAGACGACGCCAACGTGCGCATGGCACTCGACTGCCTGCGCCTCAAGCTGCGCCAGGTCAAAGTCATCGGCTCCTACCCGAGGGCATAGCTGCCGTCAGCGCAACGTGCCCCATTCGGGACCTGGCCTTTTATGGGACGGGGGTGCAGACAAAAGGACACGTGACACACTTTGTGCCAGTGACATTGTGTATCACGCAGAGGGCTTGCGTTAACCTGCAATTCGACGGCGTGAAACACAATGTCACTGGCACAAAGTGTGTCACTAACAAAGAATCTACGCTGGCCTACGTGTCAAAAAGGAACGTCACGCCCCTACTCCGCAACACCCCACATGCCGTCGTCGCCTTGGGCGATCATGCCCTCCTGTTGCAGCTCCGCAAGGATCGAAACGAGCTCATCGGGGTGCACAGCGGCGCGCCCCTCCCCGAGCTCGAAGGCATCGAGCTCGTCGGCAATCTGACGCGTTTGCTTGGGACCCGCCAACACGCAGCGCAAGACAAAGGCGCGCTTCTGGCGATGGCTTCCCTCGAACTTGCTCTGCTTGGTGTGCTGCTTGCTGCGGCGCGAGGGGTTGGGATGGATTTTCTTGAGATAAGCCCCGTAGTCGAGCAGGGCATAATACCAGCCGCGCACATCCTCCCCCGCCGCCGGGCAGGCAGCTTCCACAAGCGGGACGAGCTGTTTGTCGTCGACCTTTTCCTCGTTGGGGAAGAGCTCGTGGATGAAGACAGTGCGGACGTTGGTCTCGAGGTAGACGCCCGGCTCGTCAAAGGCAAAGGCGCGGATGCCCGCCGCCGTCGCAGGGCCGATGCCCGGCAGTGCGACAAGCTCCTTGTAGTTGCTCGGCATCACGGCGCCATGGTCGCGGCATATCTGCTGCGCGCAGGCCTGCAAGCGCTTAGCACGCGAGTTGTAGCCCATGCCCTGCCACTCGCCCAAGACATCGGCCAAGGGCGCTTGGGCCAAGGCCTCGACATTGGGGAAGCGCTCGATCCAACGCTGCCAGCGGCCCTCCACACGGCTCACTTGAGTCTGTTGGAGCATGACCTCGCTGATCCAGATGGCATAGGGGTCGCGCGTATTGCGCCACGGCAGGTCGCGATAGAGGGTGCGGCCCTGCGTCCAGACGGTGTCGATGAGTTTCGAGAGGTCCACAAAAGCCTCGCTAGGCAACGAACTCACAGAGACTAGTCCCAGTCCGCGACTTCCCAGCCGCAGACGCGGGCAACGGATTTGAGGACGCTATCGGGGTCCGTGATGACCGCATGCTGCGCATGCTGGAGCATGGGGATGTCGCTGTAGTGGTCGCTGTAGGCGCGCTCGAGCACCCAGTTGCCGACGCCAAAGCGCCCGTCGCAGTAGCCCTGCAGCTGGCGGAACTTCGCCGCACCCTGCGCCGGCTCGCCGACGACCTTCGCGGTATAGCAGCCGTCGCGCTCCTCCATGACGGTGGAAACCTGCCCGTCAAAGCCGAGCTCCTCGACAATTGCGTCGGTCATCGGCTTGAAAGAGGCGCTGGCCAGAATGGGGACCATGCCCTGCTCCTTGACCTTGGCGACCTCGCGGCGCGCGCCGGGGCGGATGCGCTTGTGGATATGCTTGTTGTAGACCTCCATGATGCGGGCGTCGACGTCCTCGACCCTCTCGCCCGCAAAGGCGGAGAAGAGCAGCTCGCGGGGAGTTGCCTCGCGCTGCGGGAGGCGCAGGCGATACTTGAGGCCCCAGACTCCCATCTTGAGACCGTTGCGAATCTTGAGGTCATGGTGGATGAGCAGGCGCTTTGTGAGAATGAACGGGGACTCGCCGTCGAGGACGGTACCATCCAGGTCAAATGCGGCAACGCGAATCAAAAGCCTCTCCTTCGGCATGACGACAACCGGCTACGCATGAACGTCCATTATACCGCCTGCTTTGCAGCCTGCCCGCCCCGTTGCCATGCAGTCACCCTTGTGACAGGACTGTTAGCTTCAAGGCAGCCGATCACAGACACACTGCTTGCCGCAGCAAAAAAGGCGCCGAGCATGTCGGACGCCTTTTCTACGTGTTTATCGATGCAATTCGCGCTTAGTTGCCCTCCGCGCGATACCCGTTGGGGTTTTGCTGCTGCCAGCGCCAGCTGTCGGCGCACATGCGGCGGATGTCGTACTCCGCTTTCCACCCCAGCTCGCGCTCGGCCTTGGAGCAGTCCGCCCAGCATGCGGCGATGTCGCCCGCACGGCGCGGCTTGATGTCGTAGGGGATCTCGACGCCAGTCGCCTCCTCGAAGGCGTGCACCAGCTCGAGCACGGAGGTACCCTGCCCGGTGCCCAGGTTGTAAACGCTCACGCCGCCCTCCGGCTTGAGGGCCTTGAGCGCGGCCACGTGACCACGCGCGAGGTCGACAACGTGGACGTAATCGCGCACGCCGCTGCCGTCGGGGGTGTCGTAGTCGTCGCCAAAGACGCCCAGGCGCGCAAGCTTGCCGATGGCAACCTGCGTGACGTAGGGCATGAGGTTGTTGGGCACGCCGCAGGGGTCCTCGCCCATGGTGCCGCTCTCATGGGCGCCGATGGGGTTGAAGTAGCGCAGCAGCACCACGTTCCACTCCGGCATGGCGTGCTGCACGTCGGTGAGGATGTCCTCGATCTGGCCCTTGGTTCGACCATAGGGATTGGTCGCCGGGTGCTTGGGTTGGGTCTCGGGGATGGGGCAGGCATCAGGCGTGCCGTAGACCGTAGCGCTCGAGGAAAAGACGATGTTCTTGCAGCCAGCCCTACGCATCGCGCGCAGCAGGCACAACGTGCCGTTGACGTTGTTGTCGTAGTACTCGAGCGGCTTGACGACGCTTTCGCCCACCGCCTTGAGGCCGGCGAAGTGGATCACGCAGTCGATGGGACCGTAATCGGCAAAGACGGCGTCGAGCGCCGCCTCGTCGCGGATATCGCCTTCGACAAAGGCCGGACGGGTGCCGGTGATGGCCTCGATGCGATCGATGACGACGGGGTTGGCATTGCAGAGGTTGTCGTAGACCACGACCTCATGGCCAGCCTGCTGCAGCTCGACAACGGTGTGGCTGCCGATGAAGCCGGCGCCTCCGGTTACAAGAATCTTCATAGAACGCATCTTCTTTCTCGTCTTAGTTGCCGCTGGAAGCCACGTACGGGGTGCGCATAGTCGTCGCATTCATGCGCGCGACGTGGGTGCCAAGCTCGTCATAGACGTTGATTTCGTAGAAACACAGGTTGCGACCCTCTTTGGTAGACGTCGCCACGCCGATCAAGCGCTCGCCTTTGGCACGGCGGAGCATGTCGCAGCTGTGGTTGATGGAGCAGCAGGGCACCTGACCCGAGTTGGACGCAACAGCGAGGGCAAAATCGCATAGGGACATGATAACGCCACCTTGGACGAAGCCCTGCGCGTTGTGATGGCGATCGTCGAGCTTCATAGACACGACGCCCTTGCCGATCTCGCAAGAATCCACCCTTGCGCCAAGGCACTTCGTCGCAAACTCATCGGCCACAAAGTACTCTCGAACCGCCTCGATATCGAGGCCCTCCTGTCCCAACTGCTCTTGATCGATCATAAAACACTCACTTCTGGCTATATAGGTATAGACAATCACAATAGATGCAGAGACCCATGATAGGCGTTGAAGAGCTTTCCCCTGTGCCGTGTCCGTGAATCCTATGTAACAAGTAGGCAAATGGCGTGCAGTCTTTAGACATATTTACGAATTTGTCCGTATTTGTCCCCACACCTCGGAGCTGTAACTCAACAATACTCAACTCATGGCAAAACCTGTTCACAGTACGGTTTCATGCATTTCCCAATAAAAGCGTGCGTGCTAGCCTATGAAGGTTTGAAATACGAGGCCCTTCGCGCCCCGTGTCAAGATTGGAGTAGCCTTGAGTTCCGCCAGCACCACCGCCCGCAAAACCAATGACGCCATCGCCTTGTCCCCTGGCAAGACCAAGCTGTGCACCGCGTTGCTCGTGATCATGGGCTTCGCGCTCGGCAGCAGCGAGTTTGCTGTGATCGGCATCGAGTCCGAGCTCGCAAATGACCTAGGTGTCTCGCTTTCCGCCATCGGCCAGTTGATCAGCCTCTTCGCGCTCCCCTATGCCATCATGACCCCGATCCTGGCGCTCACCACCGGACGCTTCAAGCGCTACTCGCTGCTCAAGGTCTACTGCGTGGTCTTCATCGTCGGCAACCTAATCGCAGCTCTCGCGATGAGCTACGGGATGCTGCTGTTTGCCCGCATCGTCATGGGCACGGTCGCCGGCGCGCTGCTCGCCGTCGGCACCACCTACATCCCCGAGCTCGTCGGCACCGAGCGCATGGGCTTCGTCATCTCCGTCGTCTACGGCGCCTACTCCGTCGCGATGATCGTGGCGACCTCCCTGGGCAAGATCGCCGCCGACGCCTTCAACTGGCACGTCGTGATGTGGGCGACCTTCGTCTTGTCGCTGGCCGTCGACATCGCGTTGCTCGCCGTCATGCCCCGCAGCGGCAGCACCGACGAGCCCGCAACCTTCAAGGAGCAGTTCGGCCTACTCAAGGAGCCCTGTATCCTCATCGGCATGCTGATTTTCGTCTTTGGCGTGGGCGCGGTCTACGTCTTCTATGGCTTCGTCACGCCTTACCTCGAGCAGATCTTGGGCATGGACACGGTTGCCGCGAGCACCACGCTGCTGGTCTTCGGCGCAATCTGCCTTGTCTCCAACCTGACAGGCGGCTGGATCGACACGCGCTTTGGCATGCCC
This sequence comes from uncultured Coriobacteriales bacterium, assembly GCA_934646835.1. Taxonomy (GTDB): domain Bacteria; phylum Actinomycetota; class Coriobacteriia; order Coriobacteriales; family QAMH01; genus W2P13-069. Next base: position 73,879 of record CAKUES010000006.1, on the reverse strand, counting down.
GCCGTGCCGGTCATTTTCGTCCTGCTTGCCGTCGTGCTCGGCTCTATCACCCTCGCTGGCGGCGCAATGCCCATCTCCTTGGTGCTGGTCTTTGGCGTGGCGCTGTTGATGTACACCTTCTCCATCGCCTGCATCACACTCTTTATGCGCATCGCGCACGGCCGCCATCCCAAGGCGATGACCCTAGCAACCTCGATCGAGCCCATGGCCTTCAACATCGGCATCGCCTTTGGCAGCGCTGTCGGCGGCTTGATCATCGCAGGCCCCGGCATCATCACCTGCGGAGCCTTTGGCGCAGCCTTCTCCCTCATCGCCGCCGCGCTGGCCGTCATCACCATCCGCTTCTCCAAGAAGCTGTAGGAGCACAGAGACAGCTCTAGCGCTCGCCTGGAGTTATTGGCCAGGAGAACCGCCTGACGCAGAGCCGTCCGTGCCCCACCTCAATCAGCAAACCGTACCCAGAAAGTCTGAACGATTTGTCGCTCAGACTTTCTGCATTGAGCCTCGTTTTGCCGCTTTTCTCGAATTCCCTGAACGATTGGGTGTTCAGAGAAGTTCCCTGAACGACGAATCGTTCAGGGAATCCGCACGTGCGCCCGTTTGGGCATTCCTCTCGAATTGTCTGAACGACAAATCGTTCAGAGAACTTAGCCTTACGGCGATTTGCACCCCACAACAAAGGCGGCGGATGGTTGCTCATCCGCCTCTCTCAATAAACAGACGCTCTATCTTCATCCGCAAGTCAAAACACTTGGTTCGCCTACCAGCAGATGCCGGCCTGCAAGCCGCTCTCTGCAAACAGCCTCGCCCGAAGCTCGGCATTTACCTTGTTCCACCCGGGACGCGTCAAGGGAAGCCCCAACCCAAGCTGCCGCGCAATCTTTTCAACCAGCGCATGCGTGCGCTTTTGATCGAAGAGCTCAGACGGAGTGACGCTAATCACGGTAAAGCCCATATCCAGCAGCTCGTTGGCGCGCAACATATCCTGATCCCATCGATCTGCGTGGTTGAGCTTGCTTGCATATTCGACGACAAGCCCCCTGCCCTCAAACACCAAGTCGCCATACAATGCCCCATGCTCCGGCGCACCAGTGAGCACAAAGCTCTTATCCGCATCGACGCCTTGCGAGCTCAACAGCGGATTCAGCAGCGGCCTCGGCAAACCATACCCGCCCAAGCGCGCAGGCATGCACAACAGCAATGCCAGCACCGCCTCCATTGGAGAGGCAGCACACTCGACAGCAATCCGACACGCCTCCCTAAAACAAGCAAGACCTTTCGTGTACTTGAGCTGCAACGGCAGACAGTCCATGCGCTGAAGCGAGGAAAGTGGGAGGCGAGACCTGTATCCATCGCTACCATTACCGGCAAGCGAATACGCACTGCACAGCTCTGTGATAGCGAGAGCAGTTGAGACGACATCTGCTTCCTTGGCGATACCGAGCGCGCAAAGCTCTGGCGAGACGATATAGTTCTCATCGCTCAGTTGAATAAGAGATGCAAGAGCCGCCGCTTGCGTCGAGACACCGCACTTGAGCGTATCGCTGTTCCTCCGATCACAATCACGCGCCACAAAGCATCGCAAGGGAACCCCTGTCGCGTACTTCTCATGCAAGCCCATAGCCTCCCGCCAGGTCAGCTTTGGAATGAAGCCCGCAGGAAGAGGGACCCTCGCCATCTGGAATGCGTTGTCGCAGATTCCATTGCGATAGGCAGCAAAAGCATCGTTTCTGTCAATAGCAATTTTCATGCGGCGAGCATACGCTCGTCGAACTGAATTCGCGAGAAGAGCGCCCGAACTACGCATTTTCACTACACTTTCGTTAAGTTCTCGAAATACTTGACAAATCTCATTCTGTTGTTAGCGGCAAATAGCGTTCTTAGTTCAGTCTTAAATCAGTCGTAGCTCAGTCTGGGGAAAACTCAGATTGTGGAAAACTCTAAAGCCTGGGGTCAGGGCGGAGTAACAGAGCAGGGCGAGCAGGATCCTCGTCGAGAACCTCAAGCAGATCAATCTCCGTTTTTTGAGACACCCTTGCCTGCCGCATTCGATTGCCCTGCCTCGCTCGTCTGGTTTCTCTTTCATATGAAGCGCCGTGTGTGGACCAACATCAATGCTTCCGACGCCACCGCGCCGCACTCCTCCCCTATGGAAAGGGCACAGCAGGCTTTTCCTTTCGACATGGCGACCGATGCAAAGCGCCCTTTGCGATCCTATGCAAAGGATGCTGAAAGATCAGCACACGGTGCGTTTGTCTATCTCACGACGCTTTGGAGCCAATATCCTCAACGATTAGTCACACGCCCAGATTGTCTGAACGATTTTTCGTTCAGACAATCTGCATTAAGCCTCGTTTTGTCGCTTTTTCGAATTGTCTGAACGATTGAGCGTTCAGACAAATTCCCCGAACAGTGAATCGTTCAGGGAATTGGCACGCACGCCCCTTTTAACGTTTCTCTCGAATTCCCTGAACGATTCGTCGTTCAGAGAAGTTCCCTGAACGACGAATCGTTCAGGGAACTCGTGCAGAGGCCCGTTTCGATGCTTTCTGCCAATTGCCTGAACGATTTTTCGTTCAGGCAATTGGCAGACGTCCCGCTCGCACAGCGCGAAGCCATCCCTGGTCCGTACATACAGTAAAAGAGGGGGCGCCGAACATCGATGTGTTCAGCACCCCCTCTTGCCTTGAGAGCATATCAAGTTACCGGCGACACTCGGGCTGTTAGCGTCATGAGAGTAAGCAATCTCACGCAGCTGCCCTTAATGTCCCTAGTGGTGGTTGCAGGCGTCCTCGAGGCTCATCTCCTCGCAAGCGCCGGAGAGGAAGACCTTCACAGCCTCGCCGACCATGGGAGTGCGCTGCTCGGAGTAGACCTTCACGCCGGAGCTGGTAAAGCGCATCAGCGGGGGACGGCCCATGCCGACGGCGAGCATGGCATCGATGCCAAGGCCGAGAGCGTAGTCGATGACGCCACCACAGCCAACCGCGTCGTGGTCGGCGTTCTTGACGGACTCGACATTGACGATCTTGCCGTCCTCGATCTCCACGATGGTGAAGTAGGGCGCATGGCCAAAGTGACCGCTGCGCATACTCATAAGGCCGAGGTCTGTCTCGCTGGGAATCGCAAGCTTCATTACAAATCCTCCTTTTGGCCGTCACCACAGCGCGGCCGCATCTATAAACCGAGGCCAGACCGCAGCTGCCACCTTGCCCCGTTTGGTCGCAAGGTGGCAGCAGGAGCTCCAGCAGCCCGCCTCACTCTAAAACAACTAAGCCAGACCCTAACATCCCCGCCCAAAAGCGAGCAAGCGCCTAGGATTTACCGCAAGGGGTGAGCGGCTGGAGAGCCACGATCCGCCATCGCACTGCTCCTGGGGGGCGCTGATTATTGCAAAGTTCATGGGGAGGGACAGGGTCCCTCCCCTACGCGGCCGGCGTTTTTTGCTAATCGCATGCTGCAGCAATTTGCCTTGACCGACAATTCCGCACGCAAAAAAGCCGGCGGCCCTGTCTCGAGCCGCCGGCTTCCCTAGCAAAATCTGAACGTAGCGCTGATCGCTCCTACACGTTTACCCCGATGTTGTTGCAGACCACATTGCCCGCGCGGAGGTTCACAACCTTCTTCGCCGCAATGCTGACCTTGACCTTCTTCACGCCCTTACCCCAGCTGTGCTGCCAGTCTTGGTAATAGGCGATTTGCTTGCCGGGAACAGAGACCTCCACCGTCATCGGGAACGTCATCTTGAATCCCTCGGGGTTGACGGTGTAGCCCTCGACGATAAGCTTCTTGCCACTGTAGGAGAGCTTGCTCGGCACAAAGGTGCAGAACTCGAAGTCCTTGAGCTTAGGCTTCTTCTTGGTCACCACAACCGCGTTAGCCTGCGGCTTCACCGCATCGCTGGTGATGGTGTCGCTCTCGTTGCCGATGGTCGTCGACACAACCTTGTAGCTGGCCTTCACCGCTTTGGAGCCCTTGGCGATGTACTTCCTCACGGGAATCTGCGCGTTGGTCGTCCAGCTCTTCACCTTCTTGGAGCCCTGGTAGAGAATAATCTTGCTCACACCAGAGACATCGGCCTTGCTGCCGTCCGGATAGCGCACACAGACCTCGACCCTGTCGCTGGCGAGCTTGGTGGCACTGACGATGGGCTTCATGGTCTGGAGCTTATCTATCTCGCCACCATAGCGATAACCGATCTGAACCAAAACCTTGGTCGACGTCACATCGCGCGTACTCATATTGACAGCATCGACCTGAATCTCATCACCGGGGCTCATGTACGTACCCGTGATGAGATCGGTCCTCTTCGTGCCGTTGCCGACAACGTCGATACCGGTGTTGCCATGTATGCCGATCAGCCACTGGACATGCGTCTTCGTATCGCTCGCATAACCGTAGCAGCCCATGAAGACGCGGTACTTCGTATCGTTTTTGATAAAGACCGTCCTCGAGCGGCACTGCGTGCCATCCCTGTGGTCCATAAGCATGCCACCAGTGTCATACCACGTGTAACTATTCCCCGCATCGGAGATATGTAAGGTGATGGAGTAAGGCTTGCCCTTGCTCTCGTCGAGCTTGGTCGTATGCGTCGCAAAAGCCGTTGATGCATTGCCGAGCACTACCGCCATCGCAAGCACAAGCACTGCGATAAGCGAACCCAGCTTCCAAGCGCCGTTTGTCCTTGCTTCTGTTGTATTCATCGTCCACCATCCCCTTCCCTAGAATCTGTCGTGTCCTCAAAGCATCTAGTCCATGTCGCTAAACGAGATATCACCCTCGACGAGGTTCTTGACCTTCTTGGCCTTGACCTTGAACGTCGCCTTCTTGATGCCGGGCTTCATGACGTAGGTCTCCTTGTCGAGCGTGAAGAACGTCTTGCCGTTGTAGACACCCTCAACGTAGAAGCCAAGGGGAAGGCTCATGTTGGATTTATTGACGGTGTAGCCCTCGATCACGAGCTTTCCGCCCTTATAGGAGAGCTTGCTCGGTTTGAAGGTGCAGGTGCCGGCGCCATAGCTGTTGAGGTCCTTGCTCACCTGGAAGGCCCTCTCGTTGGCCTGCGGCTTGACCGTCTTACTCTTGGCGCTGTCGCTTTCCTTGCCGATGGTGCTTGCAACGGCATAAAACTCCGCCTTGCCGGCAGCCGCACCCGTCGCCGTGTACTTGAGGACGTTCTTCTTGTTGAGCGTCTTGACCTTCTTGCCGTTCATGTAAAGGTCCATCTTGGTCACGTTCGCCGCACCGGAGGCTTTGGCGACAACCTCGACCTGTTTGCCGGAGAGCTTGGTGGCGCTGATGGAGGTGTCGTACTGCAGACCGGCGACCTCGCTGTCGTAGCTATACTTCGCCTTCAGGGCGATTCTCACGCTGCTCTTCTTGGTGGCAACTGCGCGGACATAGATCATCTGTCCGGGCCTCAGAATCGTGTTCATAAGGACGACGTCTTTCTTGCCCTCGCTCTTCACGATGTTCGCGCTCTGGTCGCTGCTAAACCACTCCCACTCAAAGCTCCTGTAATTGGTCTGGGCAACACCCCACAGCGTCAGCTTGACGTTGTACTTGGTCTCGTTACGGATAAAGCAATCGCGAGAACAGTAGGCGCCGACCTCCGGCTCGTTGATCTTGAGGTCGCCGTAGGGGTCCTCATAAGTACCAAACTGGAAGTACTCGGCCGCCTGCGTTGCACTGATGATCTTCAAGGTTGTGGCAGGGTTGTCACCCAGCGAGCCAAAGTCCTTTATCGCCTTATGCGCTGCGAAGGCATTGCCTGCACCGCCAAACATCATCGCCACGGTGAGGACAAGAACAGCCGCAAAAGCGAATACCCTTCTTGAACCGCGTTTTTTCATTGTTGTCGTAAGCTTACCCATCGCAATCAACCTCCCAGAACAAGACTCATTCTTTGATTCGATTGTATGGGGAACGGCCCAAGACCCCTGCTGCAGTCCACGCCGATAAAGCAACCTTCTACGCCCCAGCCGCAGGTCAAGCCCTCCTCACGGTCAAGTTCAGCAGACAAGACGAGCAATGCGGCAAAACGAGGGCATAACAAAAGAGGCCGCCCTTGCGGACGACCTCTCTCAATGCGCTATGCGAATGTCAGCTTACTCAGCGGACTCCTCGGCAGCAGCCTCCTCTGCGGGAGCCTCAACCTCAGCCTCGACGGGAGCGGCAGCAGCCTCTGCCTCAGCCTTCTTGGCGTACTCAGCTGCACGAGCAGCCTTGGCAGCAGCCTTAGCCTCGCGCTCAGCCTTCTTAGCGGCCTCAGCCTCTGCAGCTGCAGCAGCCTTAGCAGCCTTCTTGGCAGCCTCCTGCTCCTTGACGCGAGCAGCAGCGGAACCGAACTTGTCAGCGAAGCGCTGGACACGTCCACCAGTGTCAACAAACTTCTGCTGACCGGTGAAGAAGGGATGGCACTCGTTGCAAAGCTCGACCACGATCTCGCTCACAGTGGAGCGGGTCTTGAAGGTGTTGCCGCAAGAGCAGCGGACAGTGCACTCTTTGTACTCAGGGTGAATATTGGGTCGCATTAAGTCTCCTTAAAGCCGCATTGGTTACCGACCAATGCAATTTACACAAGCCTGTCTAGGATAACTGCGCAAGCTCGTTAGTGCAAGCATTATTCCGATATCACCATCGCATGAATCTGTCCGCGCACACAGCCCAGACAGCCCTGTGAGCGTGACACACTTTGTGCCAGTGACGCTGTGTCATAAAACCACTCCAGAAAAGCCAAGTTCACTTCCCTCTGACCTGCTCCTTCTACACTTTTTCGATTGCGCAATTTTATTATTTCCTGCTATCGTATTGTGCGCTATTTGATTGCGCTCTCAACAGCCAGCTTTCGTGTACAGCTCTAAGGAGACGCTGATTAACGCGAGGCTTATGGGGAGGGACTTCGGTCCCTCCCCTACGTAGCCAGCGGTTTTACCAATCACACGCAGTGGACATTTGCCTTAATCGGCGTTTTCCTAGACCGCAACCCCAAGGACCGCCGTCGCAATCGCCACTGCAAGCAACACCGCCCCGAGCAAGACATAGACCGAGTCTCCCCCGCCAAACGGGTACTCCTTGTAGCCACTGGAAGCATTGCGCAAGTTGAAGCCGCGGACCTCGGCGGCGATGGCGGCGCTGTTCGTCTTGCGCACGCTGCCAACCAGCAGGGGCACGCACAGCGGCACCATCAGCTTGACGCGCTTGACCAAACCGCCGTCAAACTCGACACCGCGCGCCATTTGAGCCTCCATAATCGCAGACATATCGTTCATGAACACGGGGATGAAATGCACCGTCGAGGTGAAGACGAAGGCGTACTTGTAGGGAACGTGGCAGACCTTCACCAGCGAGTTCGAGATGTCGTTGAGCTTGGTGACGTAGAACACGAGAAACAGCGGGATCGCACACGCAACCAAGCGCAGCACGATGCGCACTGCCGCAAGGACACTGCCAATACCGACATAGCCCCAGGGCAGCTCAAAGATAACGTCTCCCTGCGGCGTCGTAAACAGCGCGATCAACGCCAACAGCAATGAGAAGCCCGCCACCGCCTTTGCAAGCTCGAGGGTCTGCTTCGTCATGCCACAGCTGGCGGCAAGGGCAGAACCCAGCACCAAGATGGCGATGAGCAGGGCCATGCTCGGCGTGACAAAGCACGCGAAGACGATCAGCAGCGAGGCCGTAAGCTTAGCCACCGGATTGAGCCGATGCAGAAAGCTGTCTCCCGGCACGTATTCGAGAAAACCCTTCATCGCCTAAACCTCCCTTTGCGTCAGATAGGCCTCGATGGCAGCACTCATCTCATCGAGCGTCGTCGCGGCGGCGATGGCCGTGCCTGCCAGCTCGGGATGAGCCTCAACGAGCTTTGAGGCGATCTCAAGCAGCTGCGGAGCAACAAGGTGTGCTTTCTCGAGCACCTCCGCATCACGCAGCAACTCGAAGGTCGGGCCGTCGGCGACGACCCTGCCCTGTGTCATCGCAATGCTGCGCTTGGCGTAATCGCCAACGACCTCCATGTCGTGGCAGACCATGATGACCGTCGTGCCAGCCTCGTTGAGCTGGGAGATGATCTCCATGACCTTGGTGCACTCGCGAAAGTCGAGCCCCGTCGTCGGCTCGTCGAGGACTACGACGGGTGGTGCCGCGACGATGATGGAGGCCAGGGCCAGAAGCTGCCTTGTTCCGCGATTAAGCAGATACGGCTCCGCGTCGGGCTCGAACCCAAAGTGCGCGATGACCTCGTCAACGCGGCGGCGCGCATCCTCGTCGTAGATGCCCTGCACCTTGAAGTTGAACTCCAGCTCCTCGCGCACGGTCTTGCAGCAGATCTGCCGGTCCGGATTCTGGAAGAGGAAGCCCACACGCCGTGCCAGCTCACTGGTCTTGAGCTGCGTTGTCGGCACGCCGTCAATCAGCACCTCCCCCGCCGTGGGCTTGAGCAATCCGTTGACGAGCCTCATCGTCGTCGACTTGCCGGCGCCGTTGGTTCCCACAAAGGCGACGAACTCGCCGTCGCCGATGGAGAAGCTCACGTCTTGCAAGATCGGCGTCTCTGCCTCGTACGCAGCGCTCACGTGCTTGAACTCGATCATGCGAGTACCTCCTCGAGAACCACCGTCGCCTCGGCGACGTTGCGGCAGGCAGGGCCACAGTACAGCCCGCTTTCGCGCAGCCTGTTAACAAGGCTTGTCGAACGCGGGCAGTTGATACCCGCATTGAAGAGTCTCTCGGAGCTGTCGAACACCTCGCGGCAGGCGCCGTCGAGGGCGATCTTGCCATCCTCGACAACGAGCAACCGGTCGCAGTACTCGCCGAGCAAGGCGATCTTCTGCTCGACCACCACAACGGTGATCTTCTTCTCTCGCGCACACGCGGCGAGCAGCTCGAAGACGGCGCGCGAGCTCGCGGGATCGAGCTCGGCCGTCGGCTCGTCGAGGACGAGGACCTTGGGGGCAAGTGCCAGGATCGACGCAACGGCGACCTTTTGCTTCTGCCCACCGGAGAGGCTCGCGATGTTGCGGTGCCGCAGCTCTGCGATTCCCATGTCACTAAGGGCCGTCTCGAGGCGTGCCTCGACCTCATCTTTGGGAACCCCAAAGTTCTCGAGGCCGAAGAGGACCTCGTCTTCCACGACGCTCGACACCATCTGGCTGTCGATGTCCTGGCATACGCTTCCCACCAGACGCGAGATATCAGTGAGCGAGGTCTCGACCGTGTCATGGCCGTCGATCTCGACGCTGCCGTAGAAGTCGCCGGGATAGCAATGGGGGACGATGCCGTTGAGGATGTAGGTGAGCGTGGACTTGCCGCTGCCGGCGGCTCCCGTGATACCGACGAACTGCCCATCCGGGATGGAGAGGGTGATGTCGTGGAGCGTGGCACCCGTCCCCTCCTCGTACTTGAAGCTCACGTCTTTGACCTGAATCATGATGGTTCGCTTTCCGTGAGAAGCTGCATCGACGTCGAAGCCGGGCAGGCGACCGACTTGCCTCGCCCAGCTCGACAGCCGCTATGCCAGCTTGAGGGCCTTCTTGAGAACGGGGGTGAGGATGGCGGCGACCACACAATTCATCGCGGCGGTGCCCAAGACCATCACGGCGTACATGACCATGACCTCAGCCACGCCCAGGCCGTTCATAGCGCAGCCGACGATCAGCGCGAAGGTATAGCCGGAGAACAGCGTCGAGATGAAGGTGATGACGGCGGGAAAGACAACGGACTGGAGTGTGAAGTTGTCCTTGGCGACCTTCAAGAGGCCCAAGACGAGCAGGCCGCAGACCAAGGCGCCGACCGTCTCGGACGCGAGGTTCACGAGCGGGGTAGCGTTGAGCATGGGGATCTGGGAGATAAGGCCGGTCAAGAAACCGATGATAATCGCCTGGAAGACATTGGGACGCACGAGGATGATGGCCAGGCAGTACATGGCGATCATGAAGTTGGGTTTCATTCCGGCGAAGGTGAGAAAGCTCGAGACAGTGAGCTTGAGAACAGCGCCTGCTGCAAGCAGGACGGCGACCAAGATGAGGTCGCGGGTGGTGAGACCAGAGGTCTGCTGAGTGGAAACTACACGTTTCTCTGCCATGATATGGCTCCTTTCACGTTGGGCTTTTACGTCTCTTACGCAATCCTGCCCGCCTGTTTTTATGGAGCAGCGCCGCTATGGCTTTGTGCGGCGCGGGTTCCCTATGAGGTTGGCCGCAATCTTACGCCCAACAAAACCAATCGCACAAGTAGGCATTTTGTTTCTTTTGCATTAAGACATCGGCGATAAACGGCAAAAGAATTTCGAGCACCCGCTGCAAAGTAATAGAACAACGCAATAAGATTGCCGTCTGACCTGCGCTTTTCCCTAGCACAGAGGACAAAGCCCGTTTTTATCGGACGCAAAAAATCTTCTTGACAACCCCAAAAGCATGCGCCTAAAGTGCAAACAGGTTGACAACCGCATACACCTAAACCGTTGAGGCGGGGGTAAAAGCGACTGACGCGCATACAGAGAGTTCGGGCAGCTGAGATCCGAGCAGTAGCAGGTCGCCATAATGGGCCGCTGAGGGCGCAGTGAAAGCTGCGACGCAAGGACCGCGTAAGCGTCCAAGGGTGTGATGGCACCCGAAAAGAGCACCTCCCCTAGAGAGGTGAATCAAGGTGGCACCGCGAGTTTTCGTTTATTGAAAGCCCGTCCTTGAAGAGCATGTTTGCTGTTTGAGGGCGGGCTTTGTTCGTCTCCAGGCACAGGCTGCAAACCATCGCGAGCCAAGACCACGGCCAGGTCCCAGCTCACCGACAAGCCAATGGGTGCGCCCAAAGCGCATCCGCACCAGCCGAAAGGACGAAGACCATGAGCAACGAGAACAAGCAGACCGAACCCTACCGCCTCTATCTGAGCGAGGACCAGATCCCCACCCAGTTCTACAACGTCCGCGCCGACATGCCACAAAAGCCCGAGCCCATGCGCCTGCCCAACGGCAAAATCGCCGAGTTCGACGACATCAGGGCCGTCTTCTGCGACGAGCTTGTACGACAAGAGCTCGACGATGACACGCGCTACATCGACATCCCAGAGGGCGTGCGCGAGATGTACAAGGTCTACCGACCCTCCCCGCTGTGCCGCGCCTACAACCTCGAACGCGCGCTCGGCACGCCCGCCAAGATCTTCTACAAGTTCGAGGGCAACAACACCTCCGGCTCGCATAAGCTCAACTCCGCGCTGGCGCAGGCTTACTACGGTGCCCAGCAGGGCCTGAGCACGATCACCACGGAGACCGGCGCCGGCCAGTGGGGCACCGCGCTTTCCGAGGCAGCCGCCCACTACGGACTGGACTGCGAGGTCTTCATGGTCAAGTGCTCCTACGAGCAAAAGCCCTTCCGACGCAACATCATGCAGACCTTTGGGGCCAACGTGACCCCGTCTCCCTCTGATACGACGGAGATCGGCCGCAAGATGCTCGCCGACAACCCTGATTCCACCGGTTCGCTCGGCACTGCGATCTCCGAGGCAGTCGAGAAAGCCCTCCATGTGCCCGACAACCGCGGGCGCTACCAGCTCGGCAGCGTGCTCAACCAAGTCGTGCTCCACCAGTCCATCATCGGACTCGAGTCCAAGACCGCGCTCGAGGAACTCGGCGAATACCCCGACGTCATCATCGGCTGCGCAGGTGGCGGCAGCAACGTGGGCGGCCTGATGAGCGCCTTCATGAAGGACAAGCTCGACGGCACGCGCCCCGACACGGACTTCATCTGCGTCGAGCCGGCAAGCTGCCCGTCCATGACGCGCGGCCGCTACGCCTATGACTTTGCCGACACGGGCCAGACCTGTCCGCTGTGCAAGATGTACACACTCGGCAACGGCTTCATCCCCTCTGCCGACCACGCAGGCGGTCTGCGCTACCACGGCATGAGCCCCATCGTCTCCAAGCTCGTCCATGATGGCTACGCACGCGCCGTGAGCGTCAAGCAGACCGAGGTCTTCGAGGCCGGCGTACAGTTTGCTAAGCTCGAGACCATCCTGCCCGCACCGGAGAGCTCGCATGCCATCAAGGTCGCCATCGACGAGGCCCTCAAGTGCAAGGAGACTGGCGAGGCCAAGACCATCCTCTTTGGCCTCACGGGCACCGGCTACTTTGACATGAAGGCCTACGACGCCTTCATCAACGGCCAGATGGAAGACCACATCCCCACCGACGAGGAGCTCGAGGCGGGCTTTGCAACCATCCCTGCCGTCGAAGGCATCCAAGCAGCAGGCGGCCTGCCTTTGGAGTAAGGCTGACAGCGACGAGAGGCGCGGCACAAATAGTGCCTGCGGCACCCACAACGCCCGCGGCCCCCGAGCAACAAAAAGGACCCGCAAGTCGATGCGACTTGCGGGTCCTTTCGCGTTAACGCGAAAACTCGACGAGCTTAGTAGCGGTTGTCGAAGATGCGGCGGGTCTTCTTGAGGCTGCGCGGCAGCTCGCCCATGGCGACGGCCTTGGCGTGCGGGGTCATGCCGATCTTGCCCTTGAAGATGGCGGCGAGGTTCTCCTCGATCTTGGGCCACTCGCTCTTGGGGCGGTCGGTCTCGAAGAACAGCGTCATGTGGTCGCGGCCGTTGACGTGGTCGATCATCACCTGGTACTCGCTCGAGGCGCCGTCGGCAAAGGCGATGACCTCCTCGATCTGTGCGGGGAACATATTCACGCCGCGCACCTTGACCATGTCGTCCGTGCGGCCGGTGATGATGTCGATGCGGGGATGGGGGCTGCCGCACTCGCAGGGGCCGGGGACGATGCGGGACAAATCGTGCGTGCGGAAGCGGATGAGCGGCGCACCCTCCTTCTGGAGCGTGGTGAGGACGATCTCGCCTGGCTCGCCGTCGGGGACGACCTCGCCGGTCTCAGGGTCGATAATCTCTAGGTAAAGGTAGTCAGACCAGATGTGCATGGCTCCGTTGGCTTTGCAGTTGATGCCGATGCCAGGGCCGTAGACCTCCGTCAAGCCGTAGATGTCGAAGAGCTCGACGCCGAGCTCGCTGGCGATGCGGGCGCGCATCTTCTCGCCCCAGCGCTCGGAGCCGATGACACCCTTCTTGAGCTTGAGCTTGTCGCGGATGCCGCGCTTCTCGATCTCCTCTGCCAGAAGCAGCGCGTAGGAGCTGGTGGCGCAAAAGACCGTCGTGCCAAAGTCCTCCATCATCTGAAGCTGCTTGTCGGTGTTGCCGGGGCCCATGGGGATTGCCATAGCGCCCAGGCGCTCGCAACCGGCCTGGAAGCCGATGCCGGCAGTCCACAGGCCGTAGCCAGGGGTAATCTGGATAACATCGTCGCGCGTAATGCCTGCGTACTCATAGCAGCGCGCGAACTGGATGGCCCAGTCCTCGATATCTTTTTTGGTGTAGGGAATGACAACGGGGGTACCGGTGGTACCGGAGGAAGAGTGGACGCGGACGATCTCGCTTTGCGGGACGGCGCACAGACCCATCGGGTAGGCCTCGCGAAGATCTGCTTTGTCAGTGAAGGGAAGTTTCTCGAAATCCTCTTGGGTCTTGATCGCATCGATGTCGATGCCTGCGAACTTCTTCTCGTAGAAGCCACCGGGGATCTCTGTCAGTTTCTTGAGCTGTCGCTTGATGATCGCAAACTGCTCGTCTGTCATCTTCATGACGCATCCTCCTATGTTTTTCTCCTTGCTGCCGACGTTTAGCAGCGCTTGAAAGGATTGTACGCCGATATAGGCGCTTGCAGGAGGGGAATGTGGCCGTCAGCCACGCAAAGACGTGGACAAAACACGGCCAGCGGGCCAGTCAACACTTCAGCCAGACTGATTTGTTGACTGACGAGCACGAAAAAAGGCCCCCACGATGGAGGCCTTTGAGTTTACTGGCACGCCAGGTAGGACTCGAACCCACAACATTCGGTTTTGGAGACCGACGCTCTACCATTGGAGCTACTGGCGTGTATTGAAGTGCGCAAGGCAGTATTCTAGCGGTTTTCGCGAAAGGCGCAAGACTCGACCCGAGCGGAATTTACGCAGTTGCAGCCAGCGCGACGCACTGCGCTCAGGATGACACACTTTGTCACTGGCACATTGTGTGTCAACCAAGCTCAAACCGGTAGCACGTCCCTACCCCTGCAGCACCTCGAGGGCGGCATCGACAGCGGCGAGGTTCATGTCAACAAAGCTCGGCTTGACGCAAACGCGGATGGCATCGCGCAGGTCGTCGACTGTGATGGGGACGGCGCCGGTGCTGAGCGCGCAGGCGAGCAGCATCACGTTGCGGGCTTTGCGCAGCCCGCTTGCCGCCACCAAGGCGGCGTCGTCGACAACGCACAGCTTGGCGTCCGTGCCGTCGAGCGCGGCATGCAGCCCTTCGATGGCGCCGGCACTGCTGTAGCCGCTGCCGCTCAACGCGGCAGTAATCGGCTGGACCGCACTCTTGGCGGTGACGAGCGTGCCACCGCTTGCCAAATACGGCAGACAACGCGCCGCCTCGCCCGGCTCGAAGGCGATGATCATATCCGCCGTTGCGCTGTTGAGCAGCGGGGCGGCAACCTCTTCGCCGCCGTTATCCATGCGCACATGGCTCACGACGGAACCACCTCGCTGGGCCATGCCGATGGTCTCTGCCGTGCGGACCTGCCAACCACGCGTCTGCGCAGCCTGAGCGAGAAGCTTTGCAGCCAGAACCGTACCCTGGCCGCCGATGCCGGTGATGAGGACGTTAAGCACGGCAAGCCCCCTCTCCCTTGTCAGCTACCGGAATAACAATTGCCTTGCTCGGGCACAGCTGGGCGCATAGACCGCAGCCGTTGCACTGGCTCGGATCAATGAAGGCCTGACCGCGCTCCTTGCTCAAAGGACCGGTTTTCGCCGGATCGAAACCAACGCCGGGACAGCCGATGGACTTGATGCAGAGTTTGCAGCCCGTGCATGCTTCAGTGTCGACCGCCAGAGCAGGTGCCGGCTTGATGAGCTGCACGCAAGGACTCCTGAAGATGATCGCGCTCGGACCCTCGAAGTCGATAGCCTCTTTGGCAGCAGCGACGGCCGCGGCGTGGTCCAGGGGATCGGCATAGACGATGCAGGTAAAGCCCAACGCCTTGAGCACGGCGTCGATCTTGATCGGCTCGCTTTGCGCTCCCATCAACGTGACGCCCGTGCCGGGATGCGGCTGCTTACCCGTCATAGCGGTCGTCGCGTTGTCGAGCACGCAGATCGTCACATCATGCTGGTTGTAGACGGCGTTTGCGCAACCCGTGAGCCCGCTGGCGAAGAAGGTGCTGTCACCGACGAAGGCAATCTGCTTCTTGCCAGGCTCGACCACGGAGAAACCCTGCGCAACCGTGATGCCCGCGCCCATGCACAGGCAGGTGTCGGTCGTAGACAGCGGCGCGGCATTGCCGAGCGTATAGCAGCCGATGTCGCCGCAGTAGGCGCCCTCGCGCCTACCGAGCGCACGCTTGATGGCGTAGAAGCTGCCGCGATGCGGACAACCGGCGCACAGCACGGGGGGACGCACGGGCAGGGCCTGGGCGTCATCGGGGTATGCGTAAGGTGCGGCCGCGGGGAGCAGCTCAACAAGCTGCGTGCCAAAGCGCGCGTCGGCAAAGGCGCAGATGCGGCGCATGACATCGTCCGTGTCGTTCTCGCCGCGGTCGCGAGCATCGCCCGTGAGCTTGCCCGCCACCTCGAGCGCAAGGTGCTCGCGTCCTGCGAGCTTGAGCAGCTCGTCTTCGAGCACATGGTCGAGCTCTTCGAGCGCGAGGACAGCATCGAGGCCGTCGGTGAACTCGAGGGCACGCTTTGCGGGGAAGGGATACGGCGTGCCCACCTGCATCACGCGGACAGCAGGCAGCTCGACACCAGCAGCATCGGCCAGCTCCTGCAGCTGACGAAGCGCCTCGCGGGTGTAGGCAGCACTTACGCCACCAGCCATGATGCCGATGCTCGGCTTGCCCTCGCCCGCCTGCATGATGGGGTTGAAGCGCACGTAGGCGGCGTCATCAGAGAAGTTCTCCGCCATCGCCGCGATGCGGGCGTTGATCTCCCCGTGGGCCTCGAAGGCGCGGCGTGGGAAGATGATCCACTTGGGGTCTTTTACGAAGCCCTCCTCGGGCAGAGGACGACCGCAGGTCTCCTCCTGCACGTCAAAGTAGGTGCTCGCATGGTCGATGCGCGTCGTCGGGCGCACGATGACGGGGCAGGAGTACTTCTCAGAGAGCTCGTAGGCCTGCTTCATCATCGCAAAGCCCTCGTCAGGGGTAGAGGGATCGAAGACGGGGACTTTGGCAAAGGAGCCAAAGCGGCGGGTGTCTTGCTCGGTCTGCGAGGAGATGGGGCCCGGGTCGTCTGCCACGAAGAGGACCATGCCGCCCTTGACGCCCACGTAGTTGAGGCTCATCAAGGGGTCGCTTGCGACGTTGAGACCCACCTGCTTGCAGGTGAACAGCGTGCGCGCACCGCAGTACGCGGCACCCGCCAGCATCTCGAGCGCGGCTTTCTCGTTGGTGGACCACTCGACGTGGACATCATGCGCCTTGCCAGCGCGGCGCAGTCGCGCGACGGTCTCGATTACTTCGGACGATGGTGTACCGGGATAACCAGCCACAACGTTGACGCCCGCCTCGAGCGCGGCATGGGCGAAGGCCTCGTTTCCCATCAGCAGTTTCTGGGTCATAGAATTCTCTCCTCAAAGCTCAGATGGAGGATATGGTACCGCTTGGGACGCATGCCGCAGGTCGCGTTTCGGCGAGCAGGGCGCAATAGGGTACACAAAACGCCAAAAACGTGGGGCAAATCGAGAGAAGGATCGCGGTTGGCCGTGGCAACAAATGACATCAGTTGAGCGTCTGGTCTCAAACGTTCAGATTCTTCGACTGCAGCTCCGCGTGACACACTTTGTGCCAGTGACAATGTGTGTCACGCAGAAGGCATGGGGACACCTGCGGCTCTATGGCGTGACACACATTGTCACTGGCACAAAGTGTGTCACCCCTGAACCCATCCTCCTGCCGCTGCAACCGCAAAAAAGGGGGACGAGACCCCAAGGCCCCGCCCCCTCGCAAACTCAGCGCCTAGGGAAACATCTTGGTCGGCATGCCGGTTGCGGCGTGATACATCGAGCGCGTGGCGATGCCCACGGTGACGCCATAGCCCTTGCCAAAGCCTGTCTCACCGGTCGCCCAGTCGATGTGCTTCTTGGTCATGGGGCTCTTGATCAGGCGGCGGAAGTTCTCGCAGTGCTCGAGCAGCTCCCTCATCAGATCCTCTGTCGAGCCCTCGTAGGATTCGTTGAGGTACTTGCGAAAGCCGCTGTAGAGCTCGTAGGGCGTGTACTTCTCGAGCGAGGCGTCCTTGCCCACCAACCACATGCGCAGGCAGGCGTTGAAGAGGCTCTCGTCCTCGTCCTCCTCGAAGAGCGCCTCGATCGGCTCCCAGTACGTGACCAGCAGGCGCTCCTGCTCGGACTGGTCGTTGCCATAGAAGAGTTTGTTGCGCAGCAGGTCGCCCGTGTTGAGCGCCATGCCCTTGGAGTTGATGCCCTCGAAGATCAGCTGCGGGTTGTCGTCGCCACCAAGCTCGACGATGATCGCAAAGAGCTGGCGCAGGCCGGCGAGCATGACCTCGAGCTCGAAGTCCTCGGCCGCCATCTGCTCGGCAAAGAAGCGATAGTTACGGTCCATGCGGTTGGAGAAGCGGTAGCGCTCCGGCTTCTCGCCACCCTCGAGGATGTAGACGAGGGTCTCGTGGTCGGCAGGGGCAGCGGTGAACTTCATCGCACGGCCGCCGTCAGGGGTCGCGTTGTAGAGGTAGCGCTCCTCGATCGCCTGAGCCGTCAGGCCACAGGTCTCGCCGTGCTCGCGCAGCCAGTCGCGCAAGGCGATAAACAGCAAGGTCACCGTCGTGGTGCGCTGCTGGCCGTCGACGATGCTGCGCAGCTCGTTTGCACCGTTTGTGCCATCAAGCGCCTCGGAAGTGTAGATAATGCTGCCGATAAAATGCGTCTCGCCACTCTTACCGGCATTGATGATGTCCTCCCAAAGCTCCTCGCATTGCCAGGGGCTCCAGGTATACATGCGCTGGAAAACAGGAATGGCCATCTTGGTGTTTGCCGCACCAAGGAAGTCCAGGTAGGTTGCTTGTTCGGTCTTCATCGAAGATCCTTTCGAGTTACCGCGGATAGGAAGGTTTCGCGCGCAGGCGCCGGCATGCTAGAAGCCGCTTTGGTGGCCCCAGCCGGGCAGCAGGTTCTTGCGCTGGCCGTCCTTGGCCCAGTCCATGGTGCGATATGCCTTCACCTCGTTGAACTTGAAGTTCTCGGCCCACATCAAGCAGAAGCTGCGCAGCTCGTCGAGCAGCTCCTCGACAGTGCCCTTGTACACCGTCATGGTGTATTCCTTGAAGGAGTTGTAGGTGTCCTCCGCTCGATGGAGGCGCTTTTTGCGGTAGCGAATGTCGAGCCACATGCGCAGGCCCGAGTTGAGCTTCATGGAGTCACGGTCCTCGCCAAACATAAGCTCGATGGGGTTCCAGTACTCGTTGTAGAGGCGGACCTGTTCCTCGCGCGACAGGCCGACCAGCAGGTAGTTGCGCACGAGGTCAGCGGTGGTCAGGGGGATGCCCTTGGTGTTGAGGCTCTCGAAGATGCCCTGGGCCTTGTCATCTGCGCCGAGCTCCGCGTCGATGACGAGCAGCTGCTCGATGCCCGCCCAGAAGGTCTCGAGGTCGAAGTCCTCGGCCTCCATCTGCTTCTGGAAGAAGCGGTAATTGTCGATGACGCGCGGCGAAGGCTTGGCGGGAAGCTCGCTGCCGTTGATGACCGCGTCAAGCGTATTGAGGTCGAAGCTCAGCAGCTGGATCTTTGCCTCGACGCTGCCTCCATCTGAAACCTGGAGGAACTTGGCAGCGATGTCATCTGCCGTCATGCCGGCCACGGTCTTGCCAGTCTTGGTAAGATGCTCCTTGAGCACGTTGAGCAGGATGGTCATCGTGGCGATGCGCTGCTGGCCGTCGATGATGTCGACCTTGCGCAACGACCCCGTGCAACCCTCGACCTCGCGGAAAAGCACCATGCTCATAAAGTGCGACGTGCCCTGCTCGCCTGCGCGAACGATGTCCTTCCACAGCTCGCGGCACTGACGCGGCGTCCATGCATACGGACGCTGGTAAACGGGAATGACAAATTGGGTGTCTTCCTGAGCAAGGAAGTCGAGGAATCTGTCTTGCTTTGTAATCATAGAGTTACTCCGTAACAACCGAGCAAAACCGCAGGTAGACCGCGATTTGCTCTCCCTCTCTTCGTAAACGCTGCTGATTATATGCCTACCGCTTCTCGAGCAGAACCTGCCGCCTGCTGTGCGTTGACGTTCCGTTGATTTAGAAGAAAGGATGATTGATGGCTTGCGGAGTCGCCGCAGCGTCCCAAAGGGGACCAGGTCTTTTATGGGACAAGGCAAGCTAAAAGCAAACTGCCGCTCCCTCTGTCCCATAAAAGACCTGGTCCCCTTTGGGACGCACCTCTGTGTGCGTCCGAACTATGCGCTTGACGACGCCTACAGCTCGATGATCCTAGTGGCGACCTTGTCGAGCAACGCCGGGGAATGACTCACCAGCAGCATGCCGATGTTACGGCGCTCGGCCTCCTCGATGAGAAAGTACCACAACTGCGCCTGCGTCACCGCGTCGAGCATGGTCGAGACCTCGTCCGCGATAAGATAGCGCGGACAGGCCGTGAGCGCACGGGCGATGCAGAAGCGCTGCATCTCGCCGCCAGACAGCTCATGGGGAAAGCGCGTCTTCCACTTCTCCTGGATACCGAGGCCCTCGATGATCTGAGGGCTGGGCTTTCCCGCCTCGAGCAGCGAGTCCATCATGCGCATACGCGGGTCGAGCACGCGCTCGGGATGCTGCCAGATCATCTGCACAGGGCACACACCGCGACGTGGTAGCGGCGTGCCGTCGACGAGTACCTCACCGTCTGTCGGCTGACGATACCCGGCAAGCACCTGACACAGCGTTGTCTTGCCAAAGCCGGAAGGCGCGACTAGCGCCACGCGCTCGCCAGGGGCAACCTGCAGCGAGACATCGCTCAGCACCGGCTCGGCGCCGGGGTAAGCAAAGGTTATGTTCTTGGCTTCGAGCACGAGGCTCTCCTATCGTTCGATCCGTCTGTACACCTACATGGTTTTGAACCACACGGCAAACCACTGAACAATGCAAGGCTTATGGGGAGGGACAGGGTCCCTCCCCTACGTGGGTTCCGTCGCTCCCGGGACCTCCCCTACGTGGGCTCCGTCATCCCCGGGACTTCCCCTACGTAGGCTCCATCGCTCCCGGTTCCTTCCCTACGTGGCGGGGCCTCTCATCAGCGCAAACAGGCACGTCAGCTACAACTCCACCGTAAAGCCGTGCTCCGGCAGTGCGTGCCACAGTGCACGGGTGAAGGGATGGCGCAGCTTGTCCGGACTCTCAAAGGACTTGACTGCCGTCTCCTCGATGACCGTGCCGTCCTTGAAGACGGCAACGCGATCGGCCACTTTGAGGGCGAGCTCGATGTCGTGGGTAATCAGCAGCACTCCTCCCCCCTCGTCCGCAAAGGCACGGAAATCTTCCAGCGCCTTGACCGCAAGGTCCAAGTCAAGGCCGGGAGTCGGCTCGTCGGCGACGATGAGCTTGGGGTCGTCCATGAGCGCGCAGCACAAGAGCACGCGACGCGCCATGCCGCCGGAGAGCTGATGCGGGAACATCTGCGCGACTTCCTCGTCAAGGTCGTAGCGGGCAAAGAGCTTGCGGCGCTTCTCCGCGCGCTGCTCGTGCTCGGATTGGGGATGGGCAAAGCCCTCGATCTGGCGACCGACGGGCATCATGGGGTCGAGGTGGTTCACGCTCTGCGGCACCAGCGAGATGCCATGGCCCCTCAGGTTCTCGAGGCCGGCGGCGTCCTGCCGCTCGCCATCGAACCATATCGTCCCGCAGACCGTCGCGTTGGGCTCGAACAAGCCCATGATCGCATCCGCGAGCAGGGTCTTACCGCTGCCGCTCGCACCAACCACCGCCAAGATCTCGCCGGCATGGACAGAGACCGAGAGGTCGTCGATCACACGGACCTCGCGCTTCTTCGCACGGAAAAACGGGGCGTCCGGGTCGTACATCGAGAACGCGACGCTCAGGTTCTCGCAGGTGAGCAGGTGATGATGACCCGGATGCGCCGACTGGGGTGCATGGGTGTGGTGATGATGCTCCTGCGCGTCCTCGTGGGGACCATGCTGCATTGCTTCTGCCATATCGCGCACCTCCTATTCCTGAGCGCTATGCGGGTCGATAAGGCGTCGCAAGCCAGAGCCGGCGACGTCGAAGAGCAAGACGGTGACGATGAGCGCGATACCGGGGAAAAGCGCGAGCCACCACATACCGCTGCTCAAATACTTCATGGACTCGCTCAAGATGATGCCGATGGCCGGTGCCTCGGGAGACAGGCCAAAGCCCAAGAAGGTGATGGATGCCTCATGCAAGATCGCATGGGGGAAGAGCAAGATGAGGCCGACGAGATACTGCGGCAGCACGTACGGGAGCACGTGCTTGGCGGCGATGCGCAGCGGGCTCACGCCGAGTTGTCGAGCGACAGCCACATACTGGGACTGCTTGACCTGCAAGACCTCCGCGCGGATAACGCGCGTAAGGCTCGGCCAGTGCGTGATGGCGACACCGATCGTCACACCCCAAAAGCCCTTGCCGAGCGCATAGCTGATGAGGATGAGCAGCACGATATGCGGGATGCCCATGCACAGATCGACAAGCCAGGTGACGACAGCGTCGACCTTCTTGCCGCCAAGAGCCGCAGCGCAGCCGAGGATAAGGGCGATGACCGAGGAGCAAAAGGCGGCGAGCAGGCCGATCAGCACGCTCGTGGACAAGCCTGCGACCGTGCGGCAGAGCATGTCGCGGCCCATGGCGTCGGTGCCAAAGAGATGCTGCAGGGAAGGCGCGAGGCTCTTCGCGGTGAAGTCCGACACCTGCGCGGCGTCTTGCGCAAGCAAGCCCGCGATAACGACCACGACAAGCACCACGGCAGCGACGACGCAGGTGACGAGCGTCTTCTTGCGATTGCCTGCCTTAAGGGCACGCTCGCTCGGGCGGTAGAGAACAGGCGAGATATCGCGGTCCAGGGAGAGGAACGCGGATGTTGCGGTTTTGCTAGACATGAGCCTCCCCTTCCTTGATGCGGGGATCGACAACGCCATAGAGGATGTTGGCGATCAGGTTTCCAGCGAACACGAGCGCAGCGCTGACAAGCGCGATGCCGACGAGCAGCGCCGCGTCTCCACCAAGGCCCGCTGTAACGGCTGCCTGGCCCAAACCGGGATAGGAGAACACCTGCTCGACCAGAACCGAGCCGCCAAAAATCTCCGAGATGGAGGCAAACTGCAAGGTCAGCGCAGGGAGCATGAGATTTCGCAAACCGTGGTGGCGCAAGGCCTCCCAAAGGCTCAGGCCACGCGAGCGCGCAAAGCGGATGTAATCGGACTCCAAGACGTCGATGGTCTTCTCGCGGGTGTGCAAGGCGATGTTGGCAACGCCCACGAGCGACAAGGTCAGTGCGGGCAGCACCATGCAGTGCAGCGACTGGAAGATGGTCGCGTCGGCTGCAGAGACCCCGATGGGGATCGAGAAGCCCATGGGGAACCAGCGCAAATTGACGGCAAAGACCATGAGCACGAGCAGACCGATCCAGAAGGTCGGGGTCGAGGCAAGCAGATAGCAGTAGCCCTTGACGAAGCGGTCGAGCAGACCTCCGCGCTTGGCGCCGGCGGCGACGCCCAAGATGAAGCCGAGGACACCGGACAGCAGCCACGCCACCGTCATCATCGCCAGGGAGTTGACGGCCTTGTGGGCGATGACCTCCGTCACCGGCGCGTTGAAGCGCAGCGAAGTGCCCCAGTCACCCGTGACAAAAGCGGCAGCCCAACTGGTATAGCGCTCGATGAAGCCGGTATCAGTGCCCCAGTAAGACGCGAGCTGGGCGCGGCGTTCAGCGCTCATGCCCATCATCGCGTTCTGGCCGACGTTGGCCTGGACGGGGTCGATGGGTGACGCAGACACCAGCGCAAAGCACACGAAGCTCACGGCGAGCATGAGCAGCGCAAACTTCACGATGTTTTTCGCAATGAAACGAGCCAAAGGAGCACCTTTCTCTCCGGCTTTCACAAAGCAGCCGCCCTAAGGCAGCTTGTTACCGATGGAAACAGACAACGCCTGCTCGAACGACTGTAGTCAGGGCTTTTTCGTCCAACGGCCCCGTAACACAATCCCAGCGATCCTTCACACACATAAAGGCCTGACCGCAGCCGTTCGATTGCCAGATATGCGCACGCCCCGTGACTGGCACACGGGGCGTGCTCTCACACTTGTTGGGTTATCTAGAGAAGCCTACTTCCAGCTCCACTGATCGACGTTGTTGACGAGCGACCAGCCATGGCCATGGGGATGCGGCTTCTGGGCGGCAACGTCCAGGCCGGACTTCTGGAAGTACAGGTGGTCGATGTTGGCAAGCCAAACCCACGTGGCCTGGCCCTTGGGCGCAACGCCGTCCTGGGCAGCCTCGTCCCACATGGCGAGCTTGTAGTCGTCGTAGGAGTTCTCGATCTTGGTCTCGGCAAGTGCGGCGTCGAGGTGCTTGTCGACCGTCTTGCTGTCATAAGCGGCGACGTTGCCCCAACCGGTGGAGTAGTGGATCTCGTACATCTCGACCGGAGAATTGGAACCCCAGCCCCACAGGATGGGCGTGTCGAACTCGTGCGGGTACAGCTCCGTGTCCCAGTCGCCACCCTTGCACTTGACCTCGATGCCGATCTCGGCCATCTGGTTGGCGAACTCATAGGACATGGCCTGGCGGGAGGAGTCGTTTGCTGCGTAGTACAGATCGAAGCTGGCCTTCACGCCGTCCTTGGAGCGAAAATCGCCGTCGAGCTTCCAGCCGGCCTCGTCGAGCATCTTCTTGGCTGCCTCGACATCCATGTCGACGCGCATGTCGTCGCTAGACCAGGGCAGGCCGTCGCCGACGCTGTAGGCAACGGTGCCGTAGCCGTTGAGGACGTTGGTGATCATCTTCTCGCGGTCGACTGCGAGGTTGATAGCGCGGCGAATGGCGATATCGCAGGTAACGTCGTTGCCGACCTCGTGCTTCTCGCCGTCCATGCCCACGCGCTGAGGAGAGCCGGCCTTGAGGGTCGGCAGGCTGATGCCGCGGGAGTCGACAGACTTGCAGCTCAACAGCTCGTAGCCCTCGGGCACGCTGTCGTACATGGTGGCAGAAGTATAAGCGATATCGATCTCGCCGGCCTGGCAGCCAGCCAGCGCCGCGTCCTCGTCCATGAAGACGACAACGAGCTGCTGCATCTTGACGGGCTCGCCATAATAATCCGGGTTGGCCTCGAAGATGACCTGCTGGCCCTTATCCCACTGCACCATCTTGTAACGGCCGCTGCCGATAGGAGCAGCGCCGTAGTTGTTGTCATAGGCGTGCTCGGGGACGATGCCGACGACTGCGAGCGTGTAGAGCAGCGTGTTGTTGGGCTTGCTCATGTGGAACTCGACGGTGGTGTCGTCCACAGCGACGGCCTTCTTGACGGAAGAGAGGTCTGCCTGGGACTTCTTGGACTCGTTGATGGTGTTAATGGTAAAGGCGACGTCCTTGGCGGTCAGGGGCTCGCCATCGGTGAACTTGACGTCGTCGCGGATCTTGAAGGTCCAGGTGAGGCCGTCGTCGCTGCAGGAGTACTCGGTTGCGAGGTCGTTGACGAACTCAAGGTTGATGTCAGTCGTAATGAGGGTGGACTGGATCAGCGGCTCGTGAACATGCTCGCCGCAGCCCCATGCAATGCAGGGGTCGAAGCCAGCTGCAGGCTCGGAGCTCGTGCTCATGGCAACGACGACCTTGGTGGGGGTGTCGCCTGCGCCCTTGGTCTCCTGGTTGGAGCCGCAACCTGCAAGGGACATGCCGGCGATGCCGGCAGCGGAGGCGAGTCCTGCCATCTTGACGAACCCGCGGCGGGTGAGAATCTGCATCTGCATTCCTCTCTAAGTAACACGATTGGTTATTTCGTGTTACCAGAGTAACAGAGTATGGAGGAATCATGTGTTACTGATTAAGAATTCGTCACAACGCTCGGCGAGCGGCAGAAAGCGCGCTTATGAGGATGGCAGACCCGCCTGCAAACCCATGCGCTCACCTTGTCCCCCTAATGACGCAGCGCCGAGCCGTCTTGCACACGCAACAAGAAAGCGAGCGGCAAGGTGCTTCCCCTACCGCTCGCTTTGCCGTCGATGCAAGCCTTACAGGTTGGCGCCGACGTTGTTCTTGTTGGCCTTCTTGGCGCTCTTGATCAGGAACTCGCGGTTGTTATCGGTCTGGCGCAGGCTCTTGACGAGCATGTCCATCGCGCGCTCCGTGTTGTTCATGTTCGCCATCAGACGACGCAGACCCCAGATGAGCGGAGCCTCCTGCGGATCGAGCAACAGCTCCTCCTTGCGGGTGCCGGAGACAACCGGATCGATCGCAGGGAAGATGCGGCGGTCTGCCAGCTGGCGGTCGAGTTTGAGCTCCATGTTGCCGGTGCCCTTGAACTCCTCGAAGATGACCTCGTCCATCTTGGAACCGGTGTCGACGAGTGCGGTGCCCAGGATAGTGAGCGAGCCGCCGTTTTCAATGTTGCGCGCTGCACCCAAGAAGCGCTTGGGCGGATAGAGCGCACCAGAGTCGACGCCGCCGGACAAGATGCGGCCGGTAGCCGGGGTGCCCAGGTTGTAGGCACGGGCAAGGCGCGTGATCGAGTCGAGCAAGATGACGACGTCTTGGCCCTGCTCGACGAGGCGCTTGGCGCGCTCGATGACGAGCTCGGCCACGGCGATATGGTTCTCACACGGCATGTCGAAGGTCGACGAGATGACCTCGCCGTCGATGCTGCGCTCCATATCCGTGACTTCCTCAGGGCGCTCGTCGACGAGCAGGCACATGAGGTGGACCTCGGGGTTGTTGGCGCTGATGGCAGCGGCGATGTCCTTGAGGACCGTCGTTTTGCCGGCCTTAGGCGGGCTGACGATCAGACCGCGCTGACCCTTGCCGATGGGGGCGACCAAATCAATCGCGCGGGCCGTGTAGGTGTTGTGGCCGTGCTCCATGATCAGGCGCTCGTCCGGGTAGACCGGGGTGAGCTGGGCGAACTTGACGCGATGCGTCGGGCCCTCGAAGGGCTCGCCGTTAAGGGAGACGATCATGTTGAGAGCAGGGTACTTCTCGTTCTCGCGGGCAGGGCGCACGCGGCCAGCGATGTAGTCGCCGCGACGCAGCGCGTTGCGGCGCACCATGCTGGCGCCGACGTAGACGTCGTGCTCGCCGGCAAGGTAGCCGTTGGTGCGGATGAAGCCGTAGCCATCGGGCATGAGGTCGAGGATGCCGTCGACCATGACGAAACCCTCAGCTTGGAGCAATGCATCGTAGACGGCGCTCACGAGGTCGTCGCGCTCACCGTACTCCGTCGGGTCCACGCCGAGCTCGACTGCCTTTGCCTGGAGATCCTCGTCCTCCAGCGTTGCAAGCTCATCGCGCGTCGCAGAGGGAACAATCTCGCGGCGTTCCTTGCGGTTGCGGTTCTTGCGGCGATTGTTGCGGCGGTCGCGGTAGCGGTCGTTGTTGCGACCCTGGTTGTCGTTGGACTCGCCCTCTTGCTTGGAGCCCTCCTCCGCGCCTTCGGGCTTGTCCTTGGCCTTTTCATCCTCCGCGTTTGCCTCGCCCTCAACAGCGGGCTTGTCCTCGCCCTTGGCCTCCTTGTCGGAGGCTGCGGACTTGTCGCCCTTGTTGCTGTCGAGCTCGATGCGCCTGCGACGGCGATTGTTGCGGCGATAGGGCTTGCCCTCGTCGGCGTTATTGGGTTCCGTGGGATTCTCAGAGGTGGCCTCGGCAGTAGCGTCAGCAGGCTTTTCCTCGGATGTGGGTGCGGCCTCGTCCGCCTTCTTCCCTGCCGCGGACTTGGCGCCCTTAGCGGCCTTGGAACCCTTGGCGGGTCTGTCAGGCTTAGACTCTGCAGCGGCATCTGCGGGCTTGTCCTCGGCGGACTTTGCCTCTGCTGCTGCGGCAGCCTCGAGGGCGGCCTTCTTGATGGCCTCGCGCTCGGCCTTGCGGCGAGCCTTCTCCTCCTCGCTCAAGCGAGGGCGGCCGCGACGGGGCTTGGGAGCCTCGGCGGCATCCTTGCCATCGCCTGCGGCGTCTGCTGCCTTGGCGGCAGGCTTTGCAGCGGACTTGGTGCTGCGGCGAGCGGGCTTCTTGGCGGCCTGGGGTTTGTCAGCCTGGGCATCGCTATCTGCCTGCGCGGGCTTTGCGGCCTCGGCCTTTGCCGCGGGCTCTTCTTTGGCTGCCTTGGCAGCGGCGGGTTTGTCCTGCGCCTCGGGCTTGTCGGCTGCGGGCTTGGCAGCCTCGACCGGAGCGAGGGTCTGCTCCTTTGCAGCGGGCTTGGTTGCTGCCGTAGTCTTTGCAAGCTCGGCGGGCTTGTCGGCAGACGGCGCCTTTGCAGGCTCGGGCTTTCCGTCCTGCGCCTTGACAGGCTCGGTAGCTGCCTTCTTGGTCCTTGCGGCGGCGGGCTTGTCGGCGTCGGCGGGCTTCTTGGCATCCGCCTGTTTGGCCTTGAGCTCGCCGGCCTCCGCGGCCGCTGCCGCCGCCTTCTTAGCGGCGATAGTGGCGCGGCGCTTGGCGGCAGCGGCAGCCTTCTGCTCCTCGGTCATCTTACGACGAGGACGGGGCTTGAAAGCCTCCTCGGCTGCCGCGCTCTTGTTGTCTTCTACTTGGGCCATTAGCCGTTAACGACCTTTGCCCAGTCAGCGGCGAACTTTGCGAGACCCTGGTCGGTCAGCGGATGCAAAACGCACTTCTTCATTGCGGCGTAGGGCACGGTTGCGATGTCTGCGCCCATGAGAGCTGCCTCGCGCACGTGGTTTGCGCTGCGGACGGAAGCTGCGATGATCTCGACCTCATGGCCAAAGTCGTAGTTGTTGATCGCAGCGACAACCTCCTCGAGCTGTGCGACGCCGTTCTCGCAGATGTCGTCGAAGCGGCCGACGAAGGGGCTGATGTAGCGAGCACCGGCATTGGCGGCGAGCAAAGCCTGGGCGACGGTGAAGACCAGCGTCATGTTGACGTCGATGCCCTCATCGGACAGTGCGCGGCATGCGGCCAGACCCTCTGCGGTCATCGGAATCTTGACGACGAGGTTGTCTGCCAGAGCGGCGAGCTCACGGCCCTCGGCGATCATCTCCTCGCGGGTCTCACCGGTGACCTCGCCGGAGACGGGGCCGTCGACGAGCTCGCAGATCTTCTTCAGGTGATCCTGGAAGTCCTCCAGCTTGCCGCCGATCTTGGCGTAGAGAGAGGGGTTGGTGGTGACACCGGCGAGTGCGCCCCAAGATGCAATCTCTGCGATCTCATCGAGGTTTGCGGTATCCAGGAAAAACTTCATGGATGCTCCTTAAGTTAGAGTGGGATTGAACACGCGCCAAACCACGAGCAAACCCGCAGCATGTCGCATACGGGAAAATGTTGCATGGGATTGGCGTTACGAGAACAGATACCGAAGACATTGAGCCTTCGAGGTTCTTGCCACTATAACATGCCGCCTGACACGGTACAATATGCGCGTTCTTACCATGGTGATAGGAGAATACATGTCCCTGCCCCGCTTCTTTATCGAGACCCCGCTGCCCGACGACGGCGAGGTTGCGCTTCCCTTCAACTCCTCCGAGCTGCGCCACATCAACGTGCGACGCTGCGAGGTCGGCGAGCACATCGCGTGCTTCTCCGAAGGCCGCCGCGCCTGGGAAGTCGAGATCACCTACATCGACAATGAGCGCGTGACCGGCCGCATCGTGGCTCCCCTGCCCATCAAGCGCCTGCCGCACCTCACGCTCGTGCAGGGCATCTCCAAGGGCGACCGCATGGGTCAGACCATCCGCCAGACCACAGAGCTCGGCATCGAGCGCATCATCCCCTTCCTGGCAGAGCGCTCCATCGTGCGCCTGCGCAAGGATGAGGGCGGCTACAAGGGCGAGCGCTGGCGCCGCATTGCGCTGTCTGCAGCCAAGCAGTCCGGCCGCACCATCCTGCCCACCGTCGAGGACCCCACGAGCATCGAGGACATCTGCGAGGAGCTCAAGAGCTTCGACCGCGTCATCATCGCCTGGGAGGAGGCAGACCTCGACGCAGAGGGCTACGCGCTCTCCGTTGACAAGGCCCTGCGCGAGGAGCCCAACTGCGACATCAACAGCCGCGTCGCGCTCGTCATCGGCCCCGAAGGCGGCCTATCCAAGCGCGAAGTCGACGCTTTCAAGGCAGTCGGCGACCAGGTCAAGGTCGTCACGCTCGGCAGCCTCATCCTCCGCACGGAGACCGCAGGCACCGTCGCATGCGCACTGACCATGTACGGCCTAGGTGGCCTGGGCGCTCAGCACTTCGACGACGAGACCCCTGCCGAGTAAACCCACCGACAGCACACAGCTCCACATCAACGCCACGGGGGCGGGACCAAGTCCCGCCCCCGCTCAGTATCAGGGATAGCCAATGACCAAGTTCCACATCACAACCCACGGCTGCCGCGTCAACCGCGTCGAGTCCGACGCCATCGCCGCCAAGCTCATGAGCGCAGGATGGGAGTCCTCCCCGCTTGAGGAGGCCGACATCGCGCTGCTCAACACCTGCACTGTGACCGGCGAGGCCGACCACAAGAACCGCAAGGCCATACGTCAGGCCCTCAAGCGCCAAGAAGGCCCCGTGCTCGTCACCGGCTGCGCCATCAACATCGCCGCAGACGCCTACGAGGCAATCGACGAGCGCGTCATCTGCGAGTCAAACAAGGAGATGGTCGCCAACCGCGCACTCGACCTCCTCTTCGAGCAAGCTGCCCAAACTGCCGGCAGCAGCGCCCCATACGGCGAGGGCTTCCGCACGCGCGGGCAGATAAAGGTCCAAGACGGTTGCGACAACGCGTGCACCTTCTGCATCGTCCATGTGGCACGCGGCCGCGCCACGAGCACAGACCCGCAGCTCGTCCTCGCGCAGACACGCGAGCTCGTGGATGCCGGCGCGCAAGAGCTCGTACTCGTCGGCATCGACACCGGCGCCTACCGCTGGGAGAACATGAGACTCGACGGCCTGATCCGCCTGCTTTTGGAGCAGACGCAAGTCGGCCGCATCCGCATCCCCAGCATCGAGCCCCAAAGCGTGACGCCGCAGCTCGTCGAGCTCATGGCCAGCGCAAACGGCCGCCTCTGCCGCCACCTCCACCTCGTGCTGCAGTCCGGCAGCAGCAAGGTCTTGCGTGAGATGGCACGCCACTACGACGCGGACGAGTTCTTGCAGATTGTGAAGCGACTGCGCACCGCCGTCCCCAACATCGCGCTCTCGACCGACATCATCGTCGGCTTTCCCGGCGAGACAGACGAGGACTTTGCCACCACCTGCGAGATGGTGCGTGCATGCGGCTTCATGAAGCTGCACGTCTTCCCCTACTCCGTGCGCCCCGGCACCCCTGCTGCCAAGCGCGAAGACCAAATCGACCCCCATGTCAAGGCACGTCGCGTCGAGGAGCTCACCGCCTTGGGCAGACAGATGGCACACGCGGATATGGAGCAACGCGTCGGCACCGTCGAGTCCGTCATCGTCGAGCGCCCCGGACGCGGCACAGCAGAGAGCTTCCACGAGGTCCGCTTTTCCGAGCACTTGCCGATTGGTTCTCTCGTTGAAATGCAGATCACCGACATCGACGAAGCTAACGGCTGCCTCATAGGCACACCGGTTCAGTAGCTAGCCGCCATCCGCACACGCTCCTGCTCAACTCAATATCAACAAGCACGTATCACCTCGCTTGCAATTGTGTTGCGCCGTCATAGTTTCACCATGCGCGCGATTTACAATTAGCAAGTTTGAGGAAGCAATCGAAAGCACGGTGATAGTCATGACTCAAGAAGACAAGACGCTGGCGACAAAGGGCCCGGACAAGCTTGCAACTTCTGGCCGTCCCACAAGCGGCGGTTACTTTGAATACAAGGTCGTCAAAGTGAGCGACCTCATGGATGGCGGCGCAAACGTCGGCAAGATCGAGGAACTGCTCAACCTTTACGGTGAGATGGGATGGAGGCTGTCCCAGACGGTTGTCAACGAGATCGGACGCGCGCCCTACATCAACGAAGACGAAGTTCACCAGGTCAGCACTCAGGAGGAGACGCTTCTCATCCTCGAGCGTTGGGTACCCGTCAACTAGCCAGTCGCGCATAACGTCGACAAACGCAAGGGGGCGCCTCCCCGGTGCATGTTCAGGTGAGTTAAAACGATCTCGAACCTGAACATGCACCGAGGAGGCGCCCCCTCTATTTGCATGCGGAGACTATTGCGCACGGAGTCGTCGGCCTGCTACGCCTCCGGTACCAAGCCCGTCTCGATGATCTTCACGAGCGCATCCTCGTCGAGCACCGGGATACCGAGCGTCTGGGCCTTGGTGAGCTTGCTGCCCGCCTTGGGTCCGGCGACGACATAGCTCGTCTTCTTGCTCACGCTGCCCGAGCACTTGGCTCCATACTCCTTGAGCAAATCCTCAGCCGTGCTGCGGTCGTAGCGCTCGAGGCTGCCGGTGAGGACAAAGGTCAGGCCGGCGAGGGTCTGGGGCTTCATGTCGGAGAGATCCGCCTCCATGGTGAGACCCGCCTGGCGCAGGCGCTCGACCAAGTCCCTGTTGGCGTCGACCGCAAAGAAGTCGACGACGCTTTGGGCGACGATGTCGCCGATGCCGTCGATCTGTGTGAGTGCGGGCACTCCCGCCTCCATCAGCGCGTCGATGTCGCCAAAGCCCTTGGCCAGCGCTTCTGCCGTCGTCTTGCCGATGTTGCGGATGCCCAATCCAAAAAGCACGCTGCTGAAGGGCTGCTCCTTGCTGGCAGCGATTTGGCCCACTATCTTGTTGGCGTTTTTAGCGCCGATGACGCGGTCGCTGCCATCCGCGTTGCCCTCGTCGCCGCGCTTGACCTGGGCGAGCTCGTCGGCCGTCAGGTCGTAATAATCGACCACGTCGTGCAGCATATCGGCGTCGATGAGGGCCTCGATGATCTTGGGACCCATGCCGTCGATGTCCAGCGCGCCGCGGCTCACCCAGTGCTCCAAGCGCTCGGCCGCCTGCGCCGGGCACTCCGCGCTCTCGCAGCGTAGGAAGGCGCCGTCGCGATGAAGGGCACTGCCGCAGCTTGGGCAAACCTCAGGCTGCTCGATGGGTTTGGCGTCTGCAGGGCGCAGATCCGGGATAGCACCGACGACCTCGGGGATGACGTCGCCTGCCTTGTGGATGATGATGGTGTCGCCGATGCGCACGTCCTTGCGCGCGACCTCGTCGTAGTTGTGCAGCGTGGCGCGGGAGACGACGCTTCCGTCGACCGTGGTGGGATCGAACTCAGCAACCGGCGTGCAGGCACCGGTACGCCCCACCTGGACGGCGACGTTGCGCAGGATGGTCGTCTTCTCCTCTGGCGGGAACTTGAAGGCGATGGCCCAGCGAGGCGCCTTGGCGGTAAAGCCCAGCTCTTCCTGCGTGGCAAAGTCGTCGACCTTGACCACCACGCCGTCGATGTCGTAGCCGAGGCTGCCGCGCATCTCGAGGGCGTGGGCGCAGAACTCGTGCACCTGGGCCTCCGTATCGACCACCTTGATGTTGGGGTTGACGGTAAACCCGGCCTGGCGCAGCCACTCCAAGAACTCGCTTTGGCTCGACACGGGCAGCTGGCCTGCGTCGGCGCAGGCGTAGATGAAGGTCGCTAACCCGCGCTCGGCAGTGATGTCCGCGTCCTTTTGGCGCAAGGAGCCGGCTGCAGCGTTGCGGCAGTTGGCAAAGGGCTTTTTGAGTGCCGCGCGACGACCACCCTCACCGGCGTCGATCATGGCGTTGTGCTCGATAATGAGGTCGTTTTCCCTCGCGATGGCGGCGTTGAGCTTCTCGAAGCTGGCCTTGGGCATGTAGACCTCACCGCGCACCTCGATGGGTTGGTCAAAGGCCGCGGCCCCACTGGCCTCAAGCAGCGATGCGGGGACGTCTGCCACACGGCGGATGTTCGCCGTCACATCCTCTCCCACCGCGCCGTCACCGCGCGTTGCCGCTCGCGTGAGCACGCCATGAGAGTAAGTAAGCGCGATGGAGGAGCCGTCGATCTTGAGCTCGCAGCAATAGCGCAGGGGATGGCCCACCGCCTGCCTCGTGCGCTCCAACCAGGCGTCGAGCTCGTCGAGGTCCATCGCGTTGTCGAGCGAGTACATGCGCACGGCGTGCTCGACAGGCTCGAAGCTCGAGGAGACAGCCCCGCCTACCGTCTGCGTGGGAGAGTCCTCGTCAGCAAGCATAGGGAAGCGCTCCTCGAGCTCCTTGAGCTCGCGCTCGAGGGAGTCGTAGGCAGCATCGGAGAGCTCTGGTGCATCCTGCTGGTAGTAGAGCTCGCGTGCGCGGTTGATGATGGCGCGCAGCTCCTTGGCGCGCGCGATATCTGCATCGGTGGGAAACCCAAACTGCTCTGTCATGAGCTTGACTCCTTGGTCTCAAATACTTGGTCGTGCTGTTTGGCGAAACGCCGACTACGCAGGGAAGGGACCCTGTCCCTCCCCATAAGACTCGCTTTGGCCAGCGTTTCCCAAACGCGGATCACGCCTGTTTGGCGAGCACCGGCTTGCGCATGATGTTGCGGTCGATGGGAAAGCTGTAGCCGAGCTCCCGCTGCCAGATCTCTATGGCGAGCGCCGCCTGCCCGACGAGCATCTCGCCACCGTCGATTGCGATTGCACCCTGCTCGCGTGCGCCCTCGACGATTCTGGTGAGCCCGTGCGCGTAGACGACGTCCATCACGACCTGGCCCTCGTGGAAGAAGCTCGGGCTGATGATCGGCTCGTCGTCGGGGTTCATGCCGCGCGGCGTCGCATCGACGAAGACATTGCAGCCGGGCACGATACGAAATACATCGTCGTAGGTCGCCGGATGCAGGACCGCCGCCTGCTCGGATTCAAGGCAGCTTGCCATGTGCCTGACGGCAGAGGCGGCCTTGGAAGCGCTGCGGCTGAACACGGTGACGCTTTTCGCCCCGCTCATAGCAAGCGCGCAGGCGATAGAGCTCGAGGTGGGGCCCGTTCCACAGACACAGGCGTAGACCTTTGTCACGTCGAGGTCTGCCGCACGGACGATCGCGTCGACGGCGCCCAGTCCGTCGGTGTTGTACGCGCACAGGTCCTTGCCGCGTCGCACCAGCACGTTTGCCCCGCCTGCAGCGACGGCGCTCGCGTCGACGAGGTCGGCCTGCTCCATCGCGAGTTTCTTGTAGGGCATGGTGATGTTGATACCGTCAAGGTGCCCCATACGCACGAGGTCGATCTGATGGAGGGCGTCGGCCTCGGTCGGGCACTCGATTGCGGAATAGCTCCAGTCGACGTCAGCCGCACGGTAGACGATGTTGTGGATGGCAGGCGAGAGCGAATGGCCGACAGGGGTGCCGATCACGGCAAAGCGCTTCCCCACTTTCTCGTTCGTGCTCCTCACATCGCCAAAACCCACCATAGCTGCCCTCCTCGGCAATCGAAAACCGCTGGTTACGTATATCCTATGCCAATCCCATCAATAGAGAATCGCTGGTTACGTAGGGAAGGGACCCCGCCCCTCCCTTTACGCCTCGCATTAATCAGCACTTTCTAGGGAAACGCTGATTGATGCAAGGTTTATGGGGAGGGACACCAGTCCCTCCCCTAGGTAACCAGCGATTTGCCAATCATGTACAGTAGATACCTGCGTTTATCAGCGCTCTCCTAGCGTGTAGATGTCCTGGGGAAACTCGCCCTTGGGATGCAGACCCGCAAGCAGCAGCTTGTCGATCACCCTGAAGACGCGCGTATGCCACAAATCCACGCTGCCCAACGGCAAAACGAGGATGCTGTGGATACCGGCGAGGTTCGCCCCCAGGATATCCGTGTAGGTCTGATCGCCCACCATGACGAGTTGTGCAGGCGCAAGGCCAAGCAGCTCCTCACAACGCTTGAAGCCACCCGGCAGCGGCTTCATCGCCTTGCCGACGAACTTGCAACCCAGCTGCTCCACTGCGTTTACCACGCGGTCCTGGAAGCTGTTGGACAAGACGAGCGTCGCAAGCCCCGCCTCCTGGAGGCGGCGCACCCAATCGGCCATCTTCGCCGGGACCTCGGTGTCCGTGCGCGGCATCAAGGTATTGTCGACGTCGAGCAAAACGCCCTTAAAACCCCTTGAGACAAGCTCAGCAGGGTCGATGTCAAGCACAGAGGCGTAGTACTCGCGCGGTCTGAAGAACGCCATCGCACACCCCTACTGCAGCTTCGCCCACGCCTTGTTGAAGGAGGCGTGGTCCTTGTAGAACATGGTCTTGTCCTTCTTCGAGCTGTAGAAGAAGTAGAGGTTGTCCGTCTCCTCCGGGTGCGCAGCCGCGTTGAGCGACGCCAGGCCGGGGCTGCAGATAGGACCGGCAGGCAGGCCCTTGTGGTTGGGATTGCGTGTGTTGTAGGGGCTGTCGCTGTTGAGGTCCTCCTTGGTGAGGTCCTCGGTCAGCTCCTTGCCGACGGCATAGTACGTGGTCACATCACTGCCGAGGTTCATGCCCTCGTGCAGGCGATTGTAGAAGACGCTGGCGATCTTGGCCTTGTCGGAGTCGTCGCGCGACTCCTTCTCCACCATGGAAGCCAAGGTCAAGACGTCGTAGGCCGTAAGGTTCTTAGAGGACGCATAGCTCATGTCCACGCTCGCGATCTGCGCAGTGTAGTTGTCGAGCATCATGCGGATGACTTCGTCTGCCGTCGCCCCGTAGGGCACGGTGTAGGTGTCAGGGAAGAGGAAGCCCTCCATCGAGCCGTTGTAAGCATCAGACAGGAAGGGATAGTCCGCGACGTAGTCGCCTGCCTTCATCGCGAGGTTGTAGAAGTCCTCGGCCTTGATGGAGCAGCTGTCCTGAACGGCATTGGCGATCTTCTTGACGGTGTAGCCCTCGGGAATGAGGAGCGTGTAGCCGGCGTTGCCCTCGACCATCGCATCGACGATGCTGCCGGTGTCCTGACCACCCGTGAAGCGGTAGGTGCCCGCCTTGAGCTGGTCAGCGACTCCCTTCTGCTTCACGCTGCCGATGAAATCGCCCTCGGTTGCGATGACGCCGTCTTGCTTGAGGATCTTTGCGATTTGGGAAGTCGTGGACCCCTCGGGGATCTCGACGGTGATCTGCTGGCCCTCGAGGACGTCAGCCGACCTCTCACCGATGCTAGGAAACACCTTGAACGCGACGACCAAGACCGCCACAACGACGATGGCTATCACAATCACGCCGATATGGCCCTGCTTGGTCCTCGGCTTGCCAGCGCTGCGCTGAGCTGCCGCGGGCTTTGCCTTCTTCTTGTCCTTGCCTGCAGAGTGCCTGCCGTAAGCCACGGATAAAATCCTCTCTGTTTTGGTACGAAAAGCCCAGGTGGCGCTCAGATGCACAGCGCTTGGGCGGAATACCCCTTCATGTGACAAGTTGCGCACAAGATCCAGTCAAACCGGATACCTGCACGCAACTCGTTCAAAGCAAAGGAAACACTGAATAATGCGAGGTTTATGGGGAGGGACAGGGTCCCTCCCCTACATAACCAGCGGTTTTGTTAATCACATGCAGTGGATATCTGCTTTAATCGGCGTTTCCCTAAATACGTGTCCTTAGTCTCGATGCTGCTCGAGCCATGTCGACAAGAAGATCGACGCCGCAACGCTGTCGACCTTGCCGCGCATGTCTCGCTCGGACATCCCCTGGTCTCTCAGGTAGCGCTTGGCCTCGCTGCTGCTCAGGCGCTCGTCGACGAACTCGACGGGAAGTCCTGCCGCAGCCGCGATTCTTTCTGCCGCAGCCATAACGCGCTGGGCTTGCTGACCCTTGGCACCGCTCATGGACTTGGGGCATCCGCAGACCAAGAGCTCTGGCTCGTAATCCTCAAGCAGCATGCGCCAGGTGCGGGCGTTGGCCATGACCTCGTCTGCGGGCATGACCTTGACCGGGTTGGCGATGCCGGAGGCGGTGTTGCCCGACGCCACGCCGATGCGCTTCTCACCTATGTCGAGTGCGAGAACCTGCATAGTCGCCTCCCCGGGCCTAAGCGCCCAGGAGCTCCTTGGCCTTCTCGACGGCAGCGGGGATGCCAGCGGCGTCCTTGCCGCCTGCCTGGGCCATGGCGGGCTTGCCGCCACCGCCACCCTTGATGGCAGGTGCAACAGCCTTGATGAGGTTACCTGCATGGAAGCCTGCCTCGACGGCAGCGTCGTTGCCAGCGGCCATCATCAGGGGGTTGCCGCCCTCGGGGTTGCGGGCAAAGAGCACAGTGGCGAAGGCAGCCTTCTCAACGCGCTTCTTCATGACGTCCCAGCCCTCGCGCATGGCGTCCATCGTGGACTCGCCCAGGTCCTCGACGACAACCTTGAAGCCGTTGGCCTCGACGGCCTTGTCGAGGTAATCCGCAAAGCTACCCTCGGAGGCAGCCTTCTGAATCTTCTTGAGCTGGCCCTCTGCATCCTTGACGCGCGCCTGCAGGGCGACCAGACGCTCGGTGGACTCGAGGGGCTTGCAGTTGAGCGCGCTGCTCACCGCATGGAGCTCCTCGGTCTGCTCGGTGACGTACTTGAAGGCGTCGAAGCTGGTCACTGCCTCGATGCGGCGGGTGTTGGAGCCAACGGAGCTCTCGCCGAGGACCTTGAGCAGGCCGATCTCTGCGGCGTGGCCCACATGGGTACCGCCGCACAGCTCCTTGGAGAAGTTGCCGACCTCGACCACGCGGACGAACTCGCCGTACTTCTCGCCAAAGAGCGCCAGAACGCCTGCCTCACGCGCTGCGTTGAGGCTTGTCTCGTAGGTGACGACCGGGAGGTCGGACATGATGATCTCGTTTGCGATGCGCTCGATCTCGACGATCTGCTCATGGCTCACCTGCTCGAAGTGGGTGAAGTCGAAGCGCAGGCGATCGGGAGCGACGAGGGAGCCTGCCTGCTTGACGTGGTCGCCGAGAACCATGGCGAGTGCCTTTTGCAGGATGTGGGTCGCGGTGTGGTTGCGCGCGATGCGGGCGCGACGCAGGGTGTCGATTGCAGCGTTGACGCTCTGGCCCACGCTCACCGTGCCGCTCTTGACGACGCACTTGTGAACGGGCAGACCAGCCTCGGGCTTGACGGTGTTGGAGACCTCGATCTCCAGGCCGTCTGCGCTGATGGTACCCGTATCGCCGACCTGGCCACCCATCTCGCCGTAGAAGGGCGTCTTGTCGAGGATGATGCAGGCCTCCTGGCCGGCGCTGGCGCTGTCGACGCGCTTGCCCTCGACGACGATGGCCTTGACGGTTGCCTCCGTCTCATCATCAACGTAGCCGGTGAACTCGGGCTCGCCAAGCTCCTCGAGGATCTCTGCGTAGACGTCGCCGCCGAGGTCCCAAGCGTCGTCCTTGCGGGCGTCGCGGGCGCGCTGGCGCTGGGCCTCCATCTCCTTGGAGAAGCCCTCCTCGTCGACCTCGATGCCCTGCTCAGCGCAGATCTCGCAGGTCAGCTCGAAGGGGAAGCCGTAGGTGTCATGCAGCGTGAAGGCGCTCTTGCCGTCGAGGACGTCGCCCTCCTTGAGGCTGTCGAGCGCGTCGTTCAAGAAGCCCTCGCCATGTGCGAGCGTCGCACGGAAGCGCTCCTCCTCGTTGAGGAGGGTCTGGGCGATCAGGGACTTGTTCTCGACGATCTCCGGGTACTCCTCGCCCATCTGTGC
This sequence comes from uncultured Coriobacteriales bacterium, assembly GCA_934646835.1. GTDB lineage: Bacteria > Actinomycetota > Coriobacteriia > Coriobacteriales > QAMH01 > W2P13-069. Next base: position 35,068 of record CAKUES010000006.1, on the reverse strand, counting down.
GACGACCTCGTCGAGGAAGACACCCAGGAAGGGCTTGTCGATGCCCTGGATATGACCGTGGCGAACAGCGCGGCGCAGCAGGCGGCGCAGGACATAGCCGCGGCCCTCGTTGGAGGGCAGGATGCCGTCGCCGATCATAAAGGTGATGGCACGGGAGTGGTCGGCCATGATGCGCAAGGAGAGGTCGGTCTTGTAGTCAACGCCGTACTTCTTGCCGGTGAGCTTCTCACCCACGCCAACGAGGCTGCGCAGGATGTCGCTGTCGAAGTTGGAGGTCACGCCCTGCAGGATGGCAGCGGCGCGCTCCAGGCCCATGCCCGTATCGATGTTCTTCTTCTCGAGGGGGACGAGGCTTCCGTCCTCCTGGCCGTCGTACTGGGTGAAGACGAGGTTCCAGTACTCGAGGTAGCGATCGCAATCGCAGCCAGGTGCGCAGTTGGGGTCGTCGCAGCCGACCTCGGGGCCCTGGTCGTAGTAAAGCTCAGAGCAGGGGCCGCAGGGGCCGGTGGGGCCTGCGCGCCAGAAGTTGTCATCCTCGCCCAGACGGGAGATGTGGCTCGGGTCGACGCCGACGCGCTCCCAGATCTCGGCGGTCTCCTCGTCCTTCTCGTAGATGGTGACGTAGATCTTGTCGGGGTCGAGCTCCATGATCTGCGTGGAGAACTCCCATGCCCACTGGCACATCTCGTCCTTGAAGTACTCGCCAAAGGAGAAGTTGCCGAGCATCTCGAAGAAGCTCAGGTGGCGGCCATCGGTGCCGATGACGTCGATGTCATTGGTGCGGACGCACTTCTGGCTGGTGGTCGCACCGATGTACTTGGGATCGAGGTGCTTTTGCTGCAGGAAGTACGGCTTGAACTGGACCATGCCCGCAACCGTCAGCAGCAGGGAGGGGTCGTCCGGAACGAGGGAGGAAGACGGCCAGTGCTGGCACCCCTTCTCCTCAAAGAACTTGATGTAGGCCGCGCGCAGCTCGGCGGAGGTCATCCTTTTCACGTAGTGCTCTCCTTCAACTCAATCTATCTAAGTCGTGCATGCGAAAAAATCGCTGGTGTTACTCTTTCTTGCCCTTGCCGATGGGGTAGACAAAGCGCTTCTTGCCGCTCGGCGCGGCGCCGGTCGTCTCCTCAACCAGACCCTTGACGTGGTCGAGAATACCCGCAACCGCCTCGCTCGGGGCAGAGACGACGTTGTTTACCGTCGTAGCGGCGCCACCGATGACGTCAGTGACCTGCTCGACATCCTCCAAGATGCCGTCGACGCGCAAAAGCTCCAGGTTGACGGTGTCGACCGTGAGCTGGACGCGGTCAACCAGGGGATCGACCTTCTCAATCGCAGGGCCGATGGCCTTTACAGAGGGAGCGAGGTCGCTCACCATGGCGTTTACGTTCTCAAGAGCAGGCGTGACCTCCCTGTTGGCGGACTCCACAAGCTCGTTGACGCCCTTCATCGCCTTGGCGGCCCTGACGAGCACCACGATGAGAGCGATAAGCGCCACGATGCCGAGCACTGCAAGCGCCATAAGCAGAAACGGCATCACGTCGTTGACGTTGTTCATAAGCGTGTCTCCTCTTATCTGGAATCAAACGCATATCCAAGGAATTTTATCCGATTTGGGTGCCGGCAAACAGGCTATTGACCCATTCTCCACAGTAGGTTTGCGCAATTGCAACATACGGCGATCACAGCAGGAACGCGTAAGCGGCAAGATCCGCCCATCGCAAGCCCGACGACCCTCCCCCAAGATAACGCCGCTCGCTCAGTTACGTATGGGGAGGGACCCTGTCCCTCCCCATAAACCTCGCATTGATCAGTGCTTCCCTAAGCAAAAAAGGCTCCGCAGCTGCGGAGCCTCTTTGCGCTAGCACGTTAGTTGATGGGGTTGCCCTTGGCGCAGGTGGCGGCGTCGAGGACCTCGTTGAGGGGGTTGTCACCCACGTCCTCGATGTGGGCCTCATGCCAGCACTCAGTTGCGGGAAGGCCCTCGATGCTCGAGGCGACGAAGACGGGGTCCTTGCCCGCCTTGCGCTGGACCGTGTAGTCGTCGAGGATCTTGAAGGCCCACTTGCCGATGATGAGGATGACGACGAGGTTGATGATCGCCATGAAGCCCATGAAGATGTCGGCCAGGTTCCAAGCGAGGTCGAAGCTGTTACAAGCACCGGCGAAGACGATGATCAGGCAGACAGCGCGGAAGATGAACAGCGCTACCTTGTTCTTGGTGATGAACAAGAAGTTACTCTCGGCGTAGTAGTAGTTGCCCAGGATGGAGCTGAAGGCAAAGCACCAGATGGCGAAGGTGACGATCATGATGCCGTTCTCGCCAAAGGAGCTGGAGACTGCAGCCTGGACCAGGGGGATGCCGTTGAGCGCGGTGGCCGTAGCAGGGTCTTGGACATAGAAGACCATGATCAGCATCGCAGAGCAGGTGCAGATGACGAGCGTGTCGATGTAGACGGACAGGGACTGGATGAGGCCCTGCTTGACGGGGTGGCTCACGCTTGCAGCAGCAGCGGCGTTGGGAGCAGAACCCATACCGGCCTCGTTGGAGAACAGGCCGCGCTTGATGCCGAGCATCACGCAGCTGCCGACGAATCCGCCAAAAATGCTCTGGAAGTCGAAGGCACTCTCGAAGATGACGGCGAAGACTGCCGGCAGCTCGCCGATGTTGACAATGGTGACAAAGAGAGCGAGGGCGATGTAGACCATTGCCATGACGGGAACGATCGCAGAGGTGAACTTGGACATGCGGTCGGAGTCGCCAAAGATGGTGAAGGCGAACATGCAAGCGAGGATGATGCCAACGAGCGCTGCGGCGCCGTTGGTCATGTACTCGGGCATGTAGTGCTCAAGAGAGCTTGCCGCGTTGTAAGCCTGCAGGCCGTTGAAGCCAAAGGCGAAGCAGAGGATCAACGCGATGGAGAAAATGACGCCCAGCCAGCGCTGGTGGAGCACCTGCTCGATGTAGTAGGCAGGACCGCCGCGGAAGGAGCCATCGGGGTTTTTGACCTTCCAGGTCTGGGCAAGCGTGGACTCGACAAAGGCGGATGCGGCACCGACGATGGACATGGCCCACATCCAGAAGATCGCACCGGGACCGCCGGTGGCGATTGCGGTTGCGACGCCGGCGATGTTACCGGTACCGACGCGAGACGCGGTGGAGATCATCATCGCCTGGAAGGAGCTGATGGCCTTGCCGGTCTTGTCGTGCTTCTTCTCCGTGATGTGCTTGAACATGTCCTTGAGGAAGCGGACCTGAACAAACTTGGTACGGACAGAAAAATAGATACCGGCGAAGACAAGCAAGATCACCAAGATGTAGGTGTACATGAAGCCGTCGATTTCACCGGTCAACTCAGTGAGAAAATCCATTGATGACCCCTCAATCGAAGTGGTCCCTCATAGCGGGACGCAACAAGTTAACCTGTGAATCTTACACGAATTCTTCACAATCAGACAAATGGAACTTGTGGATTAACAAGACCACGCATAGCAGACTGACAGATGCCCATTGGTGCATTGCCGCAATTGCCTGAACGATTAGTCGTTCAGGCAATTGCGCATTACGGCATTTTCGGCTTCTCTCGCTCATTCTCTGAACGATTGAGCATTCAGAGAATTGACCCGTCACCCTTCCGTCAGCATCTACACCAGAAGACACCACTCCCTCGCTTGAGGGGACCTGTGAAAACCCGCCTCGCTGCTCGACTTTCGGACTCACGCGCTGGCGGGCATCCAACTTGTCACTGGTATACATTGGATGCCCGCCAGCCTGTGGCAACCCGATGGCGCCGACTTCGTCTGGCGCCTACGTGGGGGTTTGGAGCTCACTGGCGCTGACGCAAAGCCAAGCGGAGAGCCGCACCAAGGATTGTCATAATGCGAAAACATCGAGCTTCGCAGGTTGAAATACGTAAGCGTCGAATTCATTCGACCCCAACCCCCACGTAGGCGCCAGACGAAGTCGGCGCCACAGGTCGCAACGAGATGGCGCTACCCGTTGACACACGACGCCCGCGTTTTGCAGACACGTGCGTGCAAAAGCAACAGCCCGCCCCTCCCCCATACAAAAAGACCCCGGCACATCGGTACCGAGGTCCTCACAGGCCACTCTGATATTACTCGCTTTCTAGGGAAGCACTAATTGAACAGCTGCCCACTGCGTACGATTAGCAAAACCGCTGTTTACGTAGGGGAGGGACCCTGTCCCTCCCCATAACCCTCGCACTAATCAGCGTTCCCCCTAGAACTCTGCGTTGCCCACCGTGCGGGGATGCGGGACGACGTCGCGGATGTTGCTGACGCCAGTGAGGTACATCACCAGACGCTCGAAGCCCAGGCCAAAGCCCGCATGCTTGCAGGTGCCGTAGCGGCGCAGGTCGCAGTAGTACTTGTACTGCTCTGCATCCATGCCCAGCTCTGCGATGCGGCGCTCGAGCACGTCGAGACGCTCCTCACGCTGGGAGCCGCCGACGATCTCGCCGATGCCGGGAACGAGGCAGTCTGCAGCGGCAACCGTCTTGCCGTCGTCGTTGAGGCGCATGTAGAAGGCCTTGATAGCTGCCGGATAGTCGTAGACGAAGGTCGGCTTCTTATAATGCTCCTCCGTGAGGAAGCGCTCGTGCTCGGTCTGCAGGTCGATGCCCCACTCGACGGGGTACTCGAACTTATGACCACCAGCGACGGCCTTCTCCAAGATCTCGATGGCCTCCGTGTAGGAGACGCGCGCAAAGTCGCTGCTTGCCACATGCTCGAGGCGCTCGAGCAGGCCCTTGTCGACGAATTTGTTGCACATGGCGAGCTCATCGGGGCAGGTGTCCATGACGTAGCGGATGACATACTTGAGCATATCCTCCGCGAGGTTCATGTCGTCTTCGAGGTCCGCGAAGGCAATCTCCGGCTCGACCATCCAGAACTCCGCCGCATGGCGCGCGGTGTTGGAGTTCTCGGCGCGGAAGGTGGGGCCAAAGGTGTAAACATCACCCATGGACATCGCAAAGTTCTCAGCGTTGAGCTGTCCGGAGACGGTCAGGCTCGCTGCGGTGCCAAAGAAGTCCTTGCTGTAGTCGACATTTCCCTTGTCGTCCAGAGGAGGGTTGGCAGGATCGATGGTCGTCACGCGGAACATCTCGCCTGCACCCTCGGCATCGGAGGCCGTGATGATGGGCGTGTTGATGTAGGCAAAGCCGCGCTCCTGGAAGAAGCGATGGATAGCATAAGCAGCGGTGGAGCGGACGCGGAACACCGCGCGGAAGAGATTGGTGCGCGGGCGCAGATGCTGCTGGGTGCGCAAAAACTCAACCGTAGCGCGCTTCTTCTGCAGCGGGTAGTCCGGTGCAGAGGCGCCGGCGACCTCGATGGAGGCAGCTGCGACCTCGATGGGCTGCGGGGCATCCGGCGTGAGCTTGAGCTCGCCAGTCACGATGACTGCAGCACCGACGTTTTGATGGGAGATCTCGTCGTAGTTCTCGAGGCTCTCTCGGTTCATGACGACCTGCAGATCCTTGAAGCAACTGCCGTCGTTGATGGTAACGAAGCCGAAGTTCTTCATGTCGCGGATGGAGCGAACCCAACCGGCCACAGTGACCTGAGCACCGTCAAGCTGGTCCATATCGGCATAGAGAGTTGCGATCCTCATTCTCTGCATAAAAGGCCTCCTCGCCTTGGAAACATCGATGTAGCTCTATAGCTTATAGCTGTGTCGCGCCAAGCTCAACGTGCCGTCCGCATCCCAAAGGTGCCAAAGTCGGAACAGCACGCTTGCACCCCGCTCTATCAAAGATGCAGCAGGGCAAGTAGGGCATTGAGCTGGGCTAGCCGTGCAGCATAATACCCCAGACGCAGCCCGGGGCGTGCGATATCTGCAGCTTGATCAGTATTGCTCGAACATCTTGGAAATCGTCTTTTGATCTTGCGTCTTCGTCAGAGCGAGGCGCAGCAGCACAGCAGCCTTTTGAGGCGGCAGGTCGTTTGCCGGGATGGCATTCTCGCAAAGAAGCGTCTTTGCCATGATGCCACCGCTGCCGACGCGGGAGGAGACGACGACGGGGATGTCGAGTTTCTCGAGAGCGGCTGCGAACTTAAGACTGAACTCTCCCCCGCCAGCGGCTGCGATAACCAAGCCGTCGCTGATTTGAGCCGCCATGCCGATGAGCGCGGGATCCGCGTCGACGTTGAAATAGAGGACGCTGACCTTGGGCAGGTCCGAGAGCTCGCCCACCCTGAACTCCGTGTAGACCGTATGCTTTTTGGTGCTCGTATGGAAGTAGAAAACGGCGTCGTCGCGGATAACGCCTGCGCACCCGGCCTCCCCGCCGCTCATGCTCACCATGGAGTGCGTCGAGGTCTTCTGCACGGCACGCGCGTTGTAAATGGAACCACTAAAGGCAACCTGCACGCCCTTGCCGCGGCTCTCCGGATGAGCAGCAACGACAACGGCCTGATAGAGGTTCATAGGGCCATCGGCACTCGTCGCCGTCGAAGGGCGCATGGAGCCGGTGAGCACAACGGGCTTGTCGGTCTTCAAGACCAGCCCGAGGAAATACGCCGTCTCGTCCATGGTATCGGTCCCATGCAAGACGACAAAACCGTCGACATCATCGTCAAAGGCCATCTTCTCGATGGTCCTCGCAAGGTCGAGCCAGATGGGAGCGGTGATGTCGTCGCTGTTCACGTTGCAGATCTGCTTCGCCTCAACCTGGGCGATGTCTGCAATCTCTGGGCAGGAGCCCAAAAGATCATCAACGCTCAGCTGCCCGGACTGATAGCCGATGCTCTTGCCTGCGTCTCCAACACCGGCGATAGTGCCACCGGTTGCAAGTATCGCGATCTTGGGAAGCGTGTCGGTGCTCATACAACCTCTTTGTGCTTGTGCTCGAATTACTTTTGCTCGTCTCCGTTTTGCGGGAAGCGCAAGACCTCCCAGCCAGTGTCCACACTTGGATGGTAGAAGGTGCCGCGCTCGAGGCCATCTGGGAGATACTGCTGCTCGACCCAATGGCCTGGATAGTTGTGCGGATACAGATAAGCGCCATACTCGTCGCTACCGGGGCGGTGCCTGTCGCGCAGATGGTTGGGGACCTGACGCGCCGGCCCGTTGCGCACCTCATCGAGAGCGGCATCGATCGCCATCTCCGCAGAGTTGCTCTTGGGCGCAAGCGCGAGGTAGATCACCGCGTGTGCCAACGTGATGCGGCACTCCGGGAACCCGATCACCTCCGCTGCTTTGAAGGCCGCGTGGGCGATAGGAAGCGCGCGAGGGTCAGCCAAACCGATGTCCTCGCTTGCAGAAATCATGATACGGCGGGCAATAAAGCGCGGGTCCTCCCCACCCTCGATCATGCGGGCAAGCCAATAAATCGCGGCGTCTGGGTCGCTGCCGCGAATCGACTTGATGAAGGCACTGATGATGTCGTAGTGGTTGTCGCCGTCCTTGTCATAGGGAAGCTGACGATGCGGCATGGCGTCGTTGACATGGGTGGCCTCGATGCAACCACCTGGCTCTGCTAGGGCAGCGGCAAGCTCGAGCGTGGTAAGCGCCATGCGGCCGTCGCCGCCGGCAGTGAGGACGATGGCGTTAAGGGCCTCCTCGCTGATGGTGTACTCGCCCTTGAGGCCGCGCTCGTCTTCAAGCGCGCGCTCCACGAGAGCACGTACACCCTTGTTGCCGATGGGCTTGAGCTCCACGATGCGACTGCGGCTGATAAGGGCGGAGTTGACCTCGAAGAAGGGGTTTTCCGTCGTTGCGCCGATGAGGATGACAACGCGATCCTCGACAGCATGAAGCAAGGCGTCTTGCTGGCTGCGCGAGAAACGGTGGATCTCATCGATGAAGAGAATCGTGCGCTTGCGGTTCATGAGCAAGCGCTGGCTTGCAGCGTCAATCTCGCGGCGCAGGTCCTTGACGGTGCCCGTAATGGCGCTGACCTCCACGAACACGGCGTTGGTGCTTTGGGCGATAACATGTGCGATCGAGGTCTTGCCCGTGCCGGCGGGGCCGTACAAGATCACGGAGGAGAGCGTGTCGCTCTCGATTGCGCGACGAAGCCAGGTACCCTTGCCGACTGCCTCCTCCTGACCGACGATCTCCGCCATGGTGCGGGGACGCATGCGCACGGCCAGCGGCGCAGCCTCGAAGCGAACCTGATTGTCTACCTCTGCGAAGAGGCTATCCATTCCATCGATATTCATGCCGACCATGATACAGGATGAATGCGGCGAATGGTAGCCACAATCGAACATCTGTTTGTTGTCGTTTGATTGATGTTTGTTCGCGCTACGCGCGCTTTCGCTTCGCGCCCTGCGGGCGCTCGCGCGTCAACGCTCCCATAGGTCGCGTTGACCCCTCCTCGGGTTCGAATCCCGCGAAGGTTCAGGAAAAAGAAAAGCCGCCTTAGTGGCGGCTCTTTGAATCAAGTGGTGCGCGAGGTGGGATTCTGTGGCGCGCTGCGCGCGCTTTCGCTTCGCGCCCTGCGGGCGCTCGCGCGTCAACGCTCCCATAGGTCGCGTCGACCCCTCCTCGGGTTCGAATCCCGGGGAGGTTCAGGAAAAAGAAAAGCCGCCTTAGTGGCGGCTCTTTGAATCAAGTGGTGCGCGAGGTGGGATTCGAACCCACACGAGTTTCCCCAGAGGTTTTTGAGACCACCGCGTCTGCCATTCCGCCACTCGCGCGCGTTTGGCATTATGCCACAACTTTGGCGTTTGCACAGTATTCAAAATGTTGAAGGAACATAACTTCTAAGTCAAGACTGGCACTCATTTGTCCGCAGCTTTATATTCAATACGTGCTCATCCCTCGACTGGGTTTTAGCGATGGACCGATGTCGAAACGCAAGGGAGCTTCAGATCCCAAGTTCTGAAAGGGATCCCTCATTGCGCAGGGGAAGCTGGATGGCTTGGTGCGAGCACCCACCTTATTAGGTGGGTTCATCCTTGCCAGCGGGGGATGGCATAGGGCCCGTCACTTAAGGAGTGACGGGCCCTATGCTTTTGCTCTCCAATCCGCAAAGGAGCCAAAAGCGAAGACCCAGGCAAAGTCTCCACCTTGCGGCATCGCCCTTCATCCCTCGCCTACTTCTTGGCATAACCCTTCGCGCTAAACGACATTCCAAACGGCTTGCTATATGCGTTGACCTTAGCCATAACACTCTTTTTCTTGGCACCGGACAAAACCTGCGGTTGGTAGTCGTTGTAGTAGCTGTGACCGCTGATACTGCACGGGATGACTTTAAGCGCCTTGTCCTTCTTGAGCTTGCCGTTGCGGAAAGTCAGGGTCTTTTGCACGATCATCGTGTTCTTGTCCGCAGGATTGCTGTTGCCGCCAAAGCAGAAGTTGCCCAGGCTATAGCAGATGTAAACACCCTTGTACTTCTCGATGCCCTGCAGGACATGGGGATGGTGACCCAAAACGAGATCCGCACCCTGCTGCACGGCATAATGCGCAATGGATTTCTGCGTTGCGTTGGGATAGTAGTCCTTCTCGATTCCCGCGTGCATGCTCACGATGATCGCATCGACACCTTGCTTCTTGAGCTTCTTGATGCCGGATTTGATCAGCGGCTTGGCACTGCCTCCATAGCGGCCAATATCATCGACAGATACCATGCCGATCTTCACACCCTTGACCTTGTACGTAGTTGTCGCTGCATACGAAGACAGCTTGATGCCGGCCTTCTTGACGTGCTTGATCGTATCGGTGTAGCTGACCTTGCCGTAATCGTAGCAATGGTTGTTGGCAAAGCTCACTGCCTCCACAGAACCCTTGGTGAGGATCTTCGTGTAGCTTGGGGAACCCTTGAAGGCAAAGGCCTTGTCTGCCTTGGAGCCACGTTTGGTTAGCGTTCCCTCCAAGTTGACGATAGTCAAATCATCCTTGGAAAAGACCTTCTTCACGTCCTTGAGAAAGTAAGCTGGGCCCTTTTGCGCATACTTGGCGTTGAGGCTCGTGCTGTAGCTGAACGCGCTATCCGTACCGAGCGTGCAATCACCCGCAGCACTCACAACGACCTTGACGTCGTTATCCGCAGCCTCGTCTGCATATGTCAGCGCCGGCACGCTCAACGCCACCGCAGAGCAAGCCAGCGCGGCGATAACAACCTGCTTTTTCATAGACACTCCCTAAAAACAGCGGCAGGCACCTGCGCACAAACGCGATGCCTGCCGACAGCCAACCTATATGTCCGTTAGGCCCAACACGCCCACTAGTACTGGCTCGGGTGCTTCTTGAAGAAGTCGAAGCGCGGCGGCAGCTCCTTGAGCTGGAACATGCCGGAAGCCTTCTCTTCCTCCTCCGCCCAGAAGGACAAGGTCTCGAAGATATGGCCCCAACCAAAGAAGGCACCGAAGTCATGCTTCTCCGGGTGACGGGTCTCGATGTTGAGGTACTCGAAGATCAGCTCCGTACCCTGGGGAACGAAGGGATGCATGAGGACAGTCGCCGTGCGAAGCAGTTGGAAGGCATCGATAAGGAGCTGGCGATATGCCTCGGCACCCTGCTCCTCCTCCCTGGCAGCACACTCGCGGCTCACGGTCGTCCACATCTTGTTGGCATCGCGGATAAAGCCATCCATCAGCGCGCTGACAGCGTGGAACTCGAACTTGCTCATGAGCTGCTCGTACTCGAGGACCGTCTCCTCGCACTTCTTGAGGACGTCTGCACTGACCTCGCCCAAGGGGGCCTTGCCCTCGAAGTGCTTCTGAGCGGTGTAGAAGCAGCTGCGGGCGAGGCGGTTGAAGATGTTGGTGAGCAGCGCACCCTCCTTGAGGGCAGGATCCGGTGCCTTCTCTGCGGCGTTGGGATCGAAGACCTTGGGGCTGAAGCTCACGCTCTTGAGACCCAGGCCCAGTGCAGCCCAGTGCGCACGCAGCTGCTCGACGGTGTAGTGGTCGAGAAGCTCGTCTGCCAGCGGCGGCTTGACGACACCAGAGCTCGAAGCCTTCTTGCCCAAAAAGAGGATGTGGTGGTTGGGAACCAACGTGGTCTGGCGCAAGTCCTCGCCGGTGCCCTCCGCATGGGCCTCCTTGCCGTTGAAGCCGGCCCACAGGGCAGGCTGGGCAATGCCGTAGAAGTAGATGTTGTCCTGACCGATGAACTGGTAGACCTCGGCGTCGTCAGAGCACCAGAAGTCCTTCCACTCCTCGTCGCTGCGGCCGTGCTCCTCGAGGGCGGCGCGAGTGAAGCTGATAGGAGCCCACAGGGACTCCGGCCAGCACCAAGTGGTCAGACCCTCGACATCCTCGAGGTCCGGAGCCTTGACGCCCCACTCGATGTTGCCGGTAAGGCGGAAGGGAACGAGCGCCTTGCCGCTCCTGTAGCGGATGCCGGCAGAGGACAGCACAGGCAGGGCTTCCTCACGCAGGCTGAAATCGGCAAACTCAAGACCAAAGGACTGCTTGCCCTTCTCTGCGGGAAGGAACTTGTGCTCGGGCAGCTGGCTGGCAACCTCGCGGTATGCGTCCTCAAGCTCGTTTTTGATGTAGATGATGGGCGGCACCAGGAACTCGCGCTCCGTCGTCACCGTGACATCGCGCGTACGCGGGTCCTTCTCGATGTTGTCGACGTGCTCGGAGACAACCTCGCGCATCTGGGGCAGCTTGAAATACCAGTTGACGACAGGGCGCAGCTCCGGCGTCTGGCCAGACAACGTGGACTTGGGAGCGATGCAATCCTCCGGCATGAACTGATGGCCAAGATCGCACTCGTCGGCATAGGCTTTCTCCGACTTGCAGCCCTGGACAGGGCAGCGGCCGATGACCTGGCGGCCGTTGAGGAAGGTCTGGGCCTCTGTATCGTAGAACTGCGGGGTGGAGCGCTTCTCCAGCCAGCCGTTCTCATAGAGCTTGTTGATGAACCAGCTGTTGACCTCGTCGTGCTTCTTGCCCGCAAGGCCCAGGGCAGAGCCCTCGTAGATGTCGAGGCTGATATCGAAGGCATCCAGCGTCGCCTTCTGGCGATCGTGGTTTACCTGCACGTAGTCGCGAATAGTGCCCTCGAACTCGCCAGCCTCGACCAACTTGCGGTAGCCCTCCATGATGGGAGAACCGTAGCAGTCCGTGCCAGAGACGAAGAGGACATTGTTCTTGCCAATGCGGTCGCGCATGAACCTTGCGTAGATGTCAGCCGGGACGAAAACACCGCCGACGTGGCCAAAGTGCAGACCCTTGTTGCCGTAGGGCATGCCGGCGGTGATGACAGCGCGCTTGGGAAACTTAGGACGTGATTCCAAAACAGTGCCTTTCTTGAAAACTACAGTTAGTCTTTGGATTATACGCTGAGCTGCGGCAACTAGGCGCAGTTCCTCTCAAGCTCTTCGTCGGCGTGCAGCCATCGCCTAAACGTCGTGTCGCTCACGCCGAGCTCCTTTGCCGCTTTGCGGCGGCTGATCCTCTCCTCCCTCACTTCTCGCGCGACCTCCTCGTAGCGCTCCGGGCGCGGCACGGGAGGCCTGCCGAACTTGACTCCGCGCGCCATCGCGGCCTCTATCCCCTGGCGTTGGCGCTCCTTGATGTGCTCGCGCTCGACCTGCGCCACATAGCTGAGCAACTGCAAGACGAGGTCTGCGATGAAAACGCCCGTGATACCTCCCACAGTGCTCTCACGCGTATCGAGCAAGGGCATGTCCAGCACCACGACATCGGCCTTCTTGACCTTGGTGATGCGCCTCCACTCCTCGAGGACCTCATCGTAGTTGCGCCCGAGCCTGTCGATGCTTGGAATGACCAGCGTGTCCCCCTCTCTGATCTTGCGGTACAGGCGCTTGTACCCAGGGCGCTTGAAATCCCTCCCAGACATCTTGTCCGTGATCAGGACATCTACGCCAAACTCGCCCAGGGCATCGATCTGCCTGTTGAGGTTTTGGTCGCGTGTCGAAACGCGCGCATAGCCGTAGACAATCGTCATTGAACACTCTCTTTCTCTTTGTCAGACAACACAAAAGAAGAGAGTTTCACAACCCTGCGGCACCGATGCATGACCCAAAACGGCCGCCGGACGCAATCCATGCAAGCGCCCTCTCGCATAGGTCGCGCCCATCGTGGCACACACCATACAGAACAAATGTTCGAATTTCAAGTCCTTTCTTTTCTTTTTGCCCGCGCGCATAATCAGACGCCACGAAGATGCGAAAGGAGCCGCCTTGGACCTTCTCAGCCAGGCAACAGAACAACTCAAGAAACGCTTTGGCTACGACGGGTTCAGGCCCGGACAGCGCCAAGTGGTCGAGGCTGCCCTAGAGGGACGTGACGTCTTGGCTATCATGCCGACAGGCGCCGGCAAGTCCATCTGCTATCAGATCCCCGCCTGCGTCACACCGGGCATGGCCATCGTCATCTCCCCTCTCATCTCCCTCATGTCTGACCAAGTACGCGCCTGCCGCGAGGCGGGCATCAGCGCCGTTTTCCTCAACTCCACGCTCGACCTCGAGGAGAAGCGCGAGATCACACGCGGGATGCTCGGCAATGTCTTCGACGTCGTCTACGTCACCCCAGAGCAGCTTGTCCAAGAGAAGTTCGCCCACTTCATGCAGCGCCTCGACGTGGACATCGTCGCCGTGGATGAGGCCCACTGCATCAGCCAATGGGGACATGACTTCAGGCCGAGCTACCAAGGCATCGGCCCCGTCATCGCCGCACTTCCAAAGCGCCCTGCGATCATGGCCTTAACCGCAACCGCCACACCTCGCGTCAGCGCAGACATTCGCCAGCTACTTGGTTTGGACAGGCCGGTTGAGGTGACGACGGGCTTCGACAGGCCCAATCTCTCCTTCAGCGTGCAGCGCATGCCGGAGGCCAAGAAGACCCAGGCCATCGTCTCCTATGCAAAGGCCCACCCTGATGACAGCGGCATCGTTTATTGCTCCACGAGGAAGAAGGTCGACGAGCTCTTCGAGGAGCTGAGTGCGGCCGGCGTCAAAGCGGCCAAATACAAAGGGGACATGAGCGCCTCGCAGCGCGAGAGGTTCCAGAGGCAGTTCATCAACGACGATGTCGCCGTCATGGTCGCCACCAACGCCTTTGGCATGGGCATCGACAAGAGCAACGTGCGCTACGTCATCCACAACAACATGCCTGCGAGCATCGAGGCCTACTACCAGGAAGCCGGACGCGCCGGACGCGATGGGGAGCCTGCGGAGTGCATGCTTTTGTGGAGCGACAACGACATCCGCATCCAGCGCCTGCTCATCGACAACTCCACCGCCCAAGCGGCAGACGTCGAGGGATCTGCCCAAGCCGGCCAGGGCAAGCAGAGGCTCCTGTCGAGCATGATCAGCTACTGCCACACGACCGGATGCCTGCGCAAGTTCATCTTGAGCTACTTCCAAGACAGCGCCCAGATTCCGGACAAGTGCGGCAACTGCAGCAACTGCCAGGGAACAGGCTCGGGCATCGACGTCTCCAAAGCCGCCATCGCCGTCATGGAGTGCGTGAAGGAACTGCGCTGGTCGCTTGGCAAGTCGATGATCGCAGACATCGTGTGCGGCAGCCGCAACGCACGCGTCATCGAGAAGAACTACGACGCCCTCAACAGCTATGGCAGCACCAAGGAGAGTGCGGCCCTCGTCCGCGACGTCATCGAGCTCATGGCCGCAGAGGGCTACTTGTCGATCTCTGACGGCGAGTATCCCGTCGTCTCATGCGGCCCGCGCGCAGCAGAAGTCTCGGCTCTGGGATTTTCCATGGAGATCAAGAGCCGCAAGGACGCAAAGGCCAACAAGAACACTGCGGGCTATTCACCCAAGACACCGCCGTCTGTCGCCGTCGTCCTCGCAGGAGACGAGCTCGAGCTCTTCCAGGAGCTACGCAACCTGCGCAAGGCGATTGCCGACGAGGAGGGCATCCCGCCCTACATCGTCTTCTCCGACAAGGCCCTGCGCGCCATGGCCTCGGAGAAACCCCGCTGTGACGAGGACTTCCTCGCGATCAACGGCGTGGGTACGGCCAAGCTCGAGCACTACGGAGCACAGTTCATGGGAGCCATCGAGCAGTTCCTCTCGCAGCAGCAAGGCTCCTAGAAAAGAACTGATTAATGCGAGGTTTATGGGGAGGGACTTCAGTCCCTCCCCTACGCGACCAGCGGTTTTGCCAATCGCATACAGCGAGCGGATAACCGCCTTAATCAGCATCCTCTTAAGGGCGCACCGCAAAGGACCCCGAACGGAAAGCCCGTTCGGGGTCCTTTTTCATGCTGTCAGGAGTACCCGACCTGTACCCCTGCCCAAGCGCACTGACCGCAGGCAAGACCTTCCCTAGTTCGCCGCCGCAGCACCTGCATCGGGCTTGATCTGCTCCTCGACTTCGGCGCCCAGGGCAGCAGTCGCGGGAACGAGGACCTTCTGGCCATAGCCGGCAAAGCAGTTGTCCACATGCTCCTTGCTCAAACCCGCCGGGAGGATGCAGCTCAAAATCGGGTAGGCGATAAGCGCGACCACCATGCAGATGGCACCGCAGTTGATGGGGCTGGCGATGAGCGGTGCGTTGAAGACCAGGCCCAGTGTCATGTTGACCACCGTGAGGCCCACGCCCCAGATAAAGCAGATCCACACCGCCGCCTTGGAGGCGCGCTTCATGTAGAGGCCGTAGAGGAACGGCGCGAGGAAGCAACCGGCGAGGGCGCCCCAACTGTAGCCCATGAGCTGGGCGATGAAGACAACCGGGCTGTTGTACTGGAGCATGGCCAGCGCCGCGGAGATGACAACGAACACCGCGAGCAGGGAGCGCATCCACAGAAGCTGGGACTTCTCGCTCATGTCCTTCTTGAAGACCGGCTTGATGAAGTCGAGCGTGAGCGTGGAGCTCGAGGTGAGAACCAGGGAGCTCAGCGTGGACATAGAGGCAGAGAGCACCATGATGACGATGACGCCGATGAGGATGTCGGGCAGACCAGACAGCATCGTGGGGATGATCGAGTCGTAGACCACGGCGCCAGTCGTGGGGTTGACGGCAACGCCATCGGCAAAGAGTCGGCCAAAGCCGCCCAGGAAGTAGCTGCCGCCGGCAACGATCAGCGCGAAGAAGGTGGAGATGATCGCACCCTTGGTAATTGCGGACTCAGACTCGATGGCGTAGAACTTCTGCACCATCTGCGGCAGGCCCCAAGTGCCAAGGGAGGTCAAGACGACCACGCCAAGCAGGTTGAGCGGGTCGGGACCGAACATACTCGCGAAGACGCCGGGGACCCCTCCGTTGGGAATGCTGGGGTCGGAGACCTCCGCCAGGTTCTTGAGTGCCTCGACAAAGCCGCCCTGGCCGTTGAGCACGCACAGGATGACGGCGATGATCGAGACGAGCATGATGATTCCCTGCACCGTGTCATTGAGGGCTGTGGCCGTGTAGCCACCCCAGATGACATAGATGCAGGTGACGACCGCCATGGCGATGATGCATGCCTCATACGGCAGGCCAAAGGCCATGCCAAACAAGCGAGACAGGCCGTTGTAGACCGACGCTGTATAGGGGATCAGGAAGACGAAGATGATAAGTGCAGAGGCGATGCGCAACGCGTTGCTGTCAAAGCGCTTGCCAAAGAACTCCGGCATGGTCTTGGCGTCGAGGTGGTTGGTCATGATGCGCGTGCGGCGACCGAGCACGAACCACGCCAGAAGCGAGCCGATGAGCACGTTGCCGACACCGGCCCAAAACGCCGCAAGGCCGAATTTCCAACCAAACTGACCCGCGTAGCCGATGAAAACGACAGCGGAGAAGTAGCTCGTGCCGTACGCAAACGCGGACATCCACGGACCGATCTTACGACCTCCCAAAACGAAGCCGTCGACGCTTTGCGCCTTCTTGCGGCTGTAGAAGCCGATGTAGATAGTTGCCGCCACGAAGATGATCAGCAACGCGACCTTGAAACCCATGAATCCCTTCCTTTACTCGAGCCCTTATCTCCAAAAGTGATGAGGGCACGTTATCACGCACAGGAAGGCTTTCTCAGAATTCATATTTCATATAATGATTTGTGATAGGGCGAGCGGCGATATGAGGTACCATGAGCCCATAAGCTTTTCACAAAAGCTATCAATCGCTATGACGCATTGTTAAAAGCAACGTGTTTGGAGATACGATGGATACCAAGCGCTACACGGCCTTTGTCGCCGCAGTCGAGACCAAGAGCCTCTCCGGGGCCGGCAAGGAGCTCGGCTACACCCCAAGCGGCATCATCCGCTTGATCAACGCCCTGGAAAACGACCTGGGCTTTCCCTTGCTCATCCGCAGCAGCACGGGTGTGGAACCCACGGCGGAAGGCGAGCGCATGCTCCCCATCTTCAAGCAGATGGTGAAGCTCAACATCCAAGCCCAGCAGACCAGCGCCCGCATACGCGGCCTGGCAGAGGGCACCCTCACCGTCGGCGCGCTCGACAGCATCGCACTGCGCTGGCTCCCAGAGGTGATCAGCGAGTACCAGCGCAAGTTCCCTGCCGTCAAGGTCAACGTCGTCGAGGCAAGCGACACGCACCTGCTCGAGATGCTCGAGCAGCACGCCATCGACGTGTGCATCTTCCACGGAGACCACAGCAAGCTCGAATGGACGCCGCTGGGAACCCAGGAGCTCGTCGTCTGGGCGCCGGTAGGCTCCCCGCTCCTCAAGCACCAGTCGCTTTTGCTCGCAGAACTCGATGGGCAGCCCTTCGTGCGCATCCACCCAGAGGACAACGACACCTTCGACAAGCTCTTCTTCCAAAAGGGCCTTGAGCCAGATGTGCGCTTTACCTGCGGCAGCTGCCTCACCGCATACTCGATGGTGAGCTCGGGCAGCTGCATGACGCTGTATTGCAACGGCGTCGCGGAGGTCTGGAACGGCAACGTCGAAGTCCGTCCCTTGAGCCCCAGGCGCTACGTCGAGTTTGGCGCAGCCACCCTGCAGACACCCGGCTCCTCCCCCGCTGTGGAGGAATTCATCGAGGTTGCCAAGCAATTCAAGGACACCTGGCCCAAATAGAGCTTGAAACTCAATCGGACACGGCAATGCGCCGATGGCAACCGGAAACCCGGGGGCCATCGGCGCTTTGCTTTGATCAGAGCCTCTCTGGGGCGAGCAAAGCATCACATGGTGCCGGAGCTCACTCCAGAGAAGAAAAGCTCCCAGGGGCGCTGTGAAGGCCCTAGGAAAGCACTGATTAATGCGAGGTTCATGGGAAGGGACAGGGTCCCTCCCCTACGTGGGCACACGTCCGGCAAGCGAGCTGTTGCCTACACTCCAATGCACAGCCAACACACGAATCAAATCACGATTGAATCCAGAAAACAAAAAAGCCCGCGACTGCGGGCTTTGAGAAATCGTTGGCGGGATTGACGGGGCTCGAACCCGCGACCTCCGGCGTGACAGGCCGGCGCTCTAACCAGCTGAGCTACAACCCCAACGGTTTTCACAGCAACAAGGTGATTAAGAGAGCCAGGTTTTGCCCTGGCTCTTTGTAATCAGTGGCGGGATTGACGGGGCTCGAACCCGCGACCTCCGGCGTGACAGGCCGGCGCTCTAACCAGCTGAGCTACAACCCCTTGTTGCGTGACAACGACGAATATAATACGGGAGTTTTAAACATGAGGCAAGAACTATTTTGGCAAAATACGAAAATTTTTCGTGGGCAGCTCTTGGCTACTGTTTCCCCAGCTCAGAAGCCGTTTTCTAACTGGCCAGACCCTCTCTTGCCACCCCATGTCCAAGCATTACCGCAGATAAAGCCCCCGTAGAGAGGGTGAGAAAAAGTTTGGATACCCCACTCTCCAAACGCTGCGAGTGCCCATTCAAAGGACTCAATTACTGGCGCCCTCCCAGATAGCATTCCTCGCTCTCTCGGCACCTGCAACACCGCAGCAAAACCTACAGCTACTCCTCCTGCGTCCCGTCTCGAAACGCAAAAATCCCCGCCAGCTCTCAAAGAGCCAACGGGGATTCAAGTCAAGATCTAAAGGCGTTGCCCCAGACTCGGCGCTACATCATACCAGCGCCAGCGCCGCCCATCATGCCAGCGAGCTCTGCAGGATCGATGCCGTCCTTGGGAGCGTCGCTCACAGTTGCGTCCGTGATGAGGATCATCGCAGCGACGGAAGCAGCGTTCTGCAGCGCGCAACGAGTAACCTTGGCGGGGTCGATGACGCCCATCTCGACCATGTTGCCGTACTGGCCGTTTGCAGCGTTCAGGCCAAAGCCAGCCTCGGCGTTCTTGACCTTCTCTGCAACGACGGAACCCTCGAAGCCGGAGTTCTCTGCGATGGCGCGCAGCGGAGCCTCGCAAGCCTTACGGATGATGGCGATGCCAACCTTCTCGTCGTCATCGGCAGCCTCGACAGCATCCAGGCAGTGAACCGCGTTGACCAGAGCGCAACCGCCACCGGCGACAATGCCCTCGGCCACTGCAGCGTGGGTTGCCTGCAGCGCGTCGTCAATGCGGGACTTCTTCTCCTTGAGCTCTGCCTCCGTGGCAGCGCCGACCTTCACGACTGCAACGCCGCCAGCCAGCTTGGCCTGGCGCTCCTGCAGCTTCTCACGGTCGAACTCAGAGGAGGTCTCCTCGATCTGGGTCTTAATCTGCGCAACGCGCTCGTCGATGGCCCCCTTGGAACCTGCACCGTCGACGATGGTGGTGGAGTCCTTGGTAACCTTGACGGACTTGGCGCGGCCGAGCATGTCGATGGTGACGTCGCCCAAACCGATGCCGAGCTCCTCCATGATGGGCTGGCCGCCGGTCACGATTGCGATGTCCTCGAGCATGCGCTTGCGGCGATCGCCAAAGCCGGGAGCCTTGACGGCGCAGACGTTGAGGATGCCACGGACCTTATTGAGGATCAGGGTGGCCAAAGCCTCGCCCTCGACGTCCTCTGCAATGATCAGCAGCGGCTTGTTAGCCTGCATGACCTGCTCGAGCAGGGGCAGAATCTCCTGCAGGGAGTTGATCTTGCTGTCCGTGATCAGGATGTAGGGGTTCTGAAGCTCTGCAACCATCTTCTCCATGTCGGTGGACAGGTAGGGGGACAGATAGCCCTTGTCGAACTCCATGCCCTCGACCACGTCGATGGTCACGCCAAAGGTGTTGGACTCCTCGACGGTGATGACGCCGTCCTTGCCGACCTTCTCCATCGCAGTGGCGATCTCCTTGCCGATGGCGGGGTCGCCAGCGGAGATGGTTGCGACGTTGGCGATCTGCTCGGAGGTCTCGACAGCGTGTGCGTCCTCTTGGATCTGGGCGACGACGGCGTCGACGGCCTTCTCCATGCCGCGGCGCACACCCAGCGGGGAGGCGCCAGCGGTGACGTTCTTCAGGCCCTCGTTGACCATGACATCGGCCAGCAGGGTTGCGGTGGTGGTGCCGTCACCGGCAGCGTCGTTGGTCTTGACGGCAGCCTCGCGGATGAGCATGGCACCCATGTTCTCCACAGCGTCCTCGAGCTCGATCTCCTTGGCGACGGTCACGCCGTCGTTGGTGACCAGCGGGGAGCCGTAGCTACGCTGGCAGGCGACGTAGCGGCCCTTGGGGCCGAGGGTGACCTTGACGGCCGCAGCCAGCTTGGATGCGCCCTTGGCGAGTGCGGAGCGAGCCTCGTCGTCGAAGTTGATGATCTTAGCAGCCATGATGTACCAGCCTTTCCTTATTTGACAACGACGGCGATGATGTCATCTGCGCGGCAGATGATGTAGTCCTCGCCCTCAACGTGGATTTCCTGACCAGCGTACTTGCCGTAGACGACGGTGTCGCCCTCTGCAACGGGCATGGGGATCAAAGAGCCGTCGTCGGCGCGCTTGCCCTCGCCGGCTGCGATAACAATACCGCGCTGGGGCTTCTCCTTGGAGCTGCTGGTGAGGATAAGACCGGAGGCAGTGGTCTCCTCTGCCTCGTCCTGCTTGATGATGACTCGATCGCTCAAAGGCTTGAGGTTCATGAGTTCACTCCTTTTCGAAGTAATTCCTAATCCAAGTGCGATCTATGCGCACCGTTTTGGTATGACAGCGATTTTATGCGCTCGAAGCCCCTGTTGAAGGAGCTGTAACCTTCTTGTCAGTTAAGAAATATAAGTCGTTACTTTATAGGTTTTATGATTCTAGGCCGCAGTGAACATATGCCAGCGACGATGGAGGCCCGCGACGATCGCCGCGGGCCTCCGTATGCGGCAGACCTATCTACGCTTGCCGTAGTTCTTGCGCGTGCCTACCGTGCTCCCCTTGCGGGCAGTGGATTTAAGGCGCCTGAGAGCCTCCTCCTCGTCAGTGCTCTCGACTTTGGCGCGCAGGCTCACGATCTGGTCGCGCAGGCGAGCGGCGCTCTCAAAGTCGAGTTTCTCGCTGGCCTCGGCCATCTGCTCCTCCAGCATGGAGATCATGCGCAAGACCTCGTCGCGGCCGAGCTCTGCGATCTCATCTGCCAAGCTCTCCCCCACCGTGGGACCGTCGGCCTCCCCGTCGTCTGTGGCGAGCTGGTCCATGATGGAGTTGATCGCCTTGCGGACGGTCTTGGGCTCGATGCCATACTCCTCGTTGTATGCCTCCTGGATCGCACGGCGGCGGGCCGTCTCGTCCAGCGCGATGCGCATACTATCCGTGATGTTATCCGCGTACATGATGACGCGGCCGGAAACGTTGCGCGCCGCACGGCCGATGGTCTGGATAAGACTGCGCTTGTTGCGCAGGAAGCCCTCTTTGTCCGCGTCCATGATGCAGACGAGCGAGACCTCGGGCAAATCGAGACCCTCGCGCAGCAGGTTGATGCCAACGAGCACGTCGAACTTGCCCGCGCGCAGGTCGTTCAAGATCTCCACGCGCTCGAGTGTGCCGATGTCGCTGTGCAGGTAATTGGCCTTGACGCCGTGGTCAAGCAGGTAATCCGTGAGTTCCTCTGCCATCTTCTTGGTGAGTGTGGTGATGAGCACGCGCTCGCCGGCATCCGTAGCGTCCTTGACCTCCCCGAGGATGTCGTCGATCTGGCCCTTGGTGGGACGCACGTCGATCTTGGGGTCGAGCAAGCCGGTAGGGCGGATAATCTGCTCCACCACTTGCTCGCTGACGCGCTCCTCGTAGTCGCCCGGGGTCGCGCTCACGTAGATGAACTGCGGGATGCGCTCCTCGTACTCGTCAAAGCGCAGCGGGCGGTTGTCGAGCGCGCTCGGTAGGCGAAAGCCATGCTCGACCAAGGTCACCTTGCGACTGCGGTCACCCTCGTGCATGCCGCGAATCTGCGGGACCGTGACATGGCTCTCATCGATGATAGTAAGGAAGTCCTTGCCGCCAAAGTAGTCGAGCAGCGTGTAGGGAGGCTCGCCGGGTTTGCGGCCGTCGAGGTGCATGGAGTAGTTCTCGATGCCCGTGCAAAATCCCATGGTCTCGAGCATCTCGACATCGAAACCCGTCCTCTGCTCCAAGCGCTGGGCCTCGAGCAACTTGCCGTCTGCCTTAAGCTCTGCCAGGCGGCGGCGCAGCTCCTCGTCGATGCCCTTGAGGGCATGCTCGACGCTGGGGCGGCTCGTGACGTAGTGACTTGCCGGCCAGATGGGCGTTGACTGGTACTCGATGAGCTCCTCGCCGGTGAGTTTGTCGATCTCTGTGATGGAGTCGACCTCATCGCCAAAGAACTCGACGCGCAGAAGGTTGTCGCTGTAGGGCGGAAAGACGTCGACGATGTCGCCGCGCACGCGGAAAGTGCCACGCGTCGGCTCGTAGTCGTTGCGGTCGTATTGGATGTCGATTAGGCGGTGGATGAAGTCGTCGCGGTCCATGGGGACGTCGCGGTCGAGAAACACCGACATCTCCATGTAGTTCTCCGGGCTGCCGATACCGTAGATACAGCTGACGGAGGCGACGACGATGACATCCTTGCGCGTGAGCAGGGCGGCTGTCGCCGCATGGCGCAGCTTCTCGACCTCCTCGTTGATGGAGGAATCCTTCTCGATGAAGGTGTCTGTCTGGGGTACGTAGGCCTCCGGCTGGTAGTAGTCGTAGTAGGAGACGAAGTAGACCACCGGGTTGTCCGGGAAGAACTCCTTGAGCTCGCTGCACAGCTGGGCGGCGAGCGTCTTGTTGGGAGCCATGACGAGCGTGGGCATCTGGCAGCGCTCGATGACGTTGGCCATCGTGAAGGTCTTGCCAGAGCCGGTCACGCCGAGCAACGTCTGGTAGCGCAAGCCGTCATGCACGCCCTTGACGAGCTTATCGACCGCCTGAGGCTGGTCTCCGCTCATCTCATACGGGGCGACGACGCGAAACTCGCGGCCGGCCTCCCTATGACCGCCGATGATGCTGGACTGCGCTTTGGGATTGCTGGGATCTGGGAGCATGATGACCTTCCTCCTCGATGTGTTGCAAACCACTATAGCGTGCAGGCGTGACACGAGGAAAACGCGCCGTAAACCTTACTTGACGTCGAAGCGCTCCTCACGGCTTGCCCACCACTCATCGGTCCAGGCAACCAGGTCCTCGACGCTGCCGCCGTTATCGCAGATCGTATCCGCGATAGCTGCGCGCTCGGTATCGCTTGCCTGACGCGCGATGCGGTTAATCGCATCCTGAGTGTCCATACCACTCTCGACGCAACGGGCAAGACGCTGCAGCTGCGGTGCCTCGATGGCGATTACCTCATCGGCAAGCTCCGCGAACTGAGGCACGTCAGTCAAGGCTGCGACCTCGATGGCAAGCACCTTCGCGTGCGTACGCGGGGTGCAATGGACGTCGAGTATGTACTCGTTTGCCTCGCGCGTGATGTAGGGGAAGATAATCTCGTTCATAGAGCGCGCAGCGGCGGTGCTTGCGCAGGCGAGCTCGTTGAGCGCGTCGCGGTCAACTCCTCCGTCTTCGTTGAGAATCTGCGGGCCAAACTCCCCTACAAGCTCTGCAACCATCTGGGGCTCGTTGTCCATGAGCGTGCCGGCGATCGCATCGAGGTCGATGCTCACGGCACCGCGCTCGCACAGCAAGCTGAGCAGCGTCGACTTGCCAGAGCCAACACCGCCGGTAATCATCACTACGTACAAAACCTACCTCCAGGGGTCTTCCTCGGGCTCCTCGTAAGAGCTGCGAGCAAGAGCATCCATGTAATCGCTGTAAGGGTCGTAAAGGTCGTCGTCCTCGTTGGCAGCGCGCAAGATGGCCTCTGGCGACCACGGATCAACCGGCGCCTTCGCCTCTGCTACAACCTTCTTCGAGCTGTCATCGTCAACGACAACCGCACGCCGCCTGTCCACGGCAGCGCCTTCTCGCTGACGGCGCAGCGCCGCCTCGATTGCGTCGTCAATAGAGCTCATCAGATATCAAGTTTCTTCTCGAGGCAGACCAGGCGGATGCCGTCGATGCCGTTGAAATCGCAGTCGACGATATCGGGCTCCGCAAAGCCCAGCTTCTTGTACAGGGCACGCGCGCGAACATTGCGCTCGTTGGTGTCCATGCGCAGGTAGGGGCAGCCGCTTTGCGCGGCGAGCTGCTCGTAAAACGCTACGAAGCGCTTGCCGTAGCCGTGACGGCCGGCCTCGGGGTCGACCACCAGCGTATGAAGCACCATGACCTGCTCCGCAGGCGCATCTTGCTCCCAGTCCGCGTTTGCGTACTCGGGCACCTGCTCCTGGTTGATACGGGCAGCAGCAACGACCGCCGCCTCGTCATCGTCAGCGGTCATGACATACATATCGCCTGCCTGCTCGATAGCGTCAAGCGCCGTCTGGCGCGTGGGGTACACGCCGCGCTGCCAACCGACCCTCACCTCTCCGGCCTCCTCCTGGTCGAGGATGGCGTTGTAGATGCGCTCGATGGCATCGACGTCTGCAAGCGTTGCCTTGCGGATCACGGACAGCTCCCTTCGTTGGTTTCAGGCTACCCATGGTACCCCTAAGGAAACGCCGATTAAAGCACATACCGACTGCATGCGATTAACAAAGCCGATGATCGCCTACGTAGGGGAGGAACCCTGTCCCTCCCCCATAAACCTCGCATCAATCAGCACTTCCCTAAGTCAAAAGACGCCCGCCAGACACGCAATCGATGCGAGTCTGACGGGCGTCGGGGCAAGCAACGTCGCTGATTACGCGATTTTGACAGGGTCGCCGGCACGCTCTTCGTCGCGTCGCACCTGCGCGCGGGCAAAGGCAAAGGCCGTTGCAAACGCGATGACGCCGATGACCGCCGCAACGACGATGGCAGTTGCAAAGCCAAGCGCCGTTGCAGGCTCAGCCGCGCTTCCGCCTGCGAGAGCAGATACCTGCGCGCCAGACATGACGCCGATGTACAACGAGGGCGCGACACAAGCCGCGAGCTGGGTCGCCGTCGTCATAATGGCCACGCCAAAGGGATTTTCCTCACACGGCAGAGTGCGCAAGCCCGCTGTCTGGGACGGGGAGAACACAAGGCCGATACCGACGAACGCAACGACAGACGCAACAACCACGAGCTTCGCATTCATGCTGGATGCAAAAAGCGCCAAGAGAATGAAGCCGATTGCAGCCAATCCGTAGCCGATGGGCAGCAGCGGCCACTCACCCGCACGGTCCATGATACGGCCGGCAACCAACGCGACTACACAGTTGATAGCAACGGGAATCAATATGAGGAAGCCTGCACTCACAGCAGTCATTCCCAACGCTCCCTCGTAATACAACGGCAAGAGGACAGAGAGCGCAAAACTCGACAACATGGCAATGGTTACCAGCAGCGCCGCCGGCCAGAAGCTCTTGCGCTTCATCGGCTCCATTGAGATGAGCGGATGGGAGGCCTTGTTCTGTCGGATAACGAAGAGGGCGCCAATAACGAGGGCGGAGACAAGGCAGCCGATGCCAAAGGACAAGCTCACCGTGAGCTGGGACAAGCCAAAGCACAGCGCCAGCAAGAAAAGCGAGCAGAGGACAACGGAAAGAAGGTCGAGCTTTGCCGACACAGTATCGAAGCTCTTAACGAAGAAGATGCCGAGAACCGTAACGACAGCCATGCCGACGAGCGGAGCCAGAAACACCGCATGCCAGCCCAGCGCCGTGACAAGTGCACCGCATACCGCGGGCGCAAAGGCGGGTCCAAAGCTGATCATACAGCCGCCGATGGCCATGTAGGCGCCGAGCTTGCGCTTGTCGACTACAACAAGGACGCTGTTCATCATCATGGGGATGAGCGGGCCAAAGCCGATAGCTTGGATGAGGCGGCCAACCATAAGCATCTCAAAGCTCGTCGACACAAAGCCGATGGCAGAGCCGATGATAACGGCTGCAGCAGCGATAAAGAACAGGATGCGCAGCTTGATACGACGGAAGAAGAACGCCGTGCAGATAACGAAAATGGTTGCCACGATCATATAGCCCGTGACCAGCCACTGGGCCGTGATGGAGTCAACGGAGAAATCGGCCATGATGGACATGAGGGCCATGTTCATCAGATTCTCGCTGAAACCTGCCAAAAATGCGCCAGCGTACATGACAACAAGAAACAAAACAGTCTTGTCCCTACCCAAGGTGGGCTCCTCTCTACTATGAGTGATAAATGAAGACCAGTCACTCGAGAGGCTTGTATACGCACTATCTGCGCGACTGCAGTTCTCGATGGTACACAAGCGAGAAATTTTTCGTAAGCAATTTTTTGAGATTTTTCTAGCGGAGAATTTCAAAGTGTGAGCGAGAGAAACGGGGAGGGACAGTGCTCCGTCCCTCCCCTGCATGTTCGCCGTTCTTGCAGATCAGGCGATGGTTCCCCCACCCAAGACCATGTCGTCCGAGTAGAAGACGGCGGTCTTGCCGCTAGCAAGCCCTGTGACGGGCATGGTGAAGCTCATCATCAACTTGCCGTCCTCAATCGGGACAAGCTGACAGGGGCGTGGGTTGTCGCCGCGTGCAAAGCGGACACGACAGCTACGCTTCTCCTCGAGCGGATGGATGCTCGTCCAGGTGACGTTTTCCAGCACACACGACTCGGATGCAGCTTGAGCGGCCGAGCCCACGAAGAGACAGTTGAGTTTGGAGTCCTTTGCCACGACGAAGCGCTCAATCGTGTCAGGCTCGACAGCCTGTGCCTCAAGTGCACCGGCCTGCACCTCGCCGTCCTCACCCGCAGGCGCGGCAGTCTGCAGAAGAGCTGCGCTAACGACGGGCTCGCCCGCGCGTGGATTGTCGAAGACGAGTTTGTCGCCCACGCTGTAGCGGCAAAGGCCCTCGTGGGTACCGAGCACGGCAGCGCTCGACAGTTCGATTGCGTCTCCCGGCTCCATGCTCACGCCATGTGCACCAAGCCAGCTCGACAGGCTGTCGCTACCCTCGCCGTAGAGGTAGAGATGCTCGCCTTGAGGAACCTGCGGGATCATGAGGCCCTCGCGCATCGCCTCGACGCGCACCTTCATCTCCTGCATGTCCGCCAATGGGAACTCCAAGCGGTTGAGCTCGTCTTGGCTCAAATCATAGAGCATGAAGCTCTGGTCGTTGAACTTATCGTGCGCGCGCATGAGACGCCACGGATAGGCGCCGATACCCGCGCTCTCCATAACCGTGCCCGCATAGTGACCGGTCGCGACCTTGCGGATCTTGGACTCGTCAGCGATCTCGAAGAGCAAGGGGATGAGCAGCTTGGAGGTGAAAGCGGCGTCGAGCGAGGGCTCTCGGCCTTCGCGCACCTGGCAGACCACATGGGCGGCTGCGTACTCCTCGTAGCGCTCCGTCGCATCGATGACACGGTGCTCGATGCCGAGCTTTCCTGCGATACCAGCTGCGGTCTCGGCGCCGATACGAGAGCGCTCGCTGCTATCAAAAAGAAGCGTGACGCCCACGACATCGTGAGCGCCACGCTTCAAGATGGAGGCGGCGACAGCTGAGTCGACGCCTCCGCTCATTCCTATAAGGATTGAAGCCACGAAGGATTTACTCCTCGATAGCCTCTGCCTCGGCTGCAGCCTCGGCGGGAGCCTCGTCCTTGGACTCGGTCTCGGCGACGGGGATCTCGATGCCCAGAGTCTCGGCAGCGGACTTCATGGACAGGGAGATGCGGCGACGGTCGAGGTCGACGTCCATGACCTTCACCTGGACGGTGTCGCCCACGGTGCAGACCTGAGAGGGAACCTCAACGTGCTTTGCAGCCATCTCGGAGATGTGGACCAGGCCCTCGATGGAGTCGCCCAGCTCGACGAATGCACCGAAGGGAACCAGCTTGGTGACCTTGCCCTCGATGATTGCGCCGACGGGGTAGTTCTTGACGAGCGTGCGCCAGGGATCCTCGGTGGTCTGCTTGAGACCCAGGGAGATGCGCTCGCGGTTCATGTCGACGTCGAGAACCTCAACCTCGACCTCCTGGCCAACCTTGACGACCTCGGAGGGATGGTTGACATGGCTCCAGGAGAGCTCGGAGATGTGGACCAGGCCGTCGATGCCGCCCAGGTCAACAAAAGCACCGAAGTCGACGATGGAGGAGACGACGCCCTTCAGGCGCATGCCCTTTGCCAGCTTCTGCAGAACCTCTGCGCGCTCTGCCTTGCGGCCCTCCTCGAGGACGACGCGGCGGGACAGAACGACGTTGTTGCGGTTGCGATCCATCTCGATGACGCGAGCCTCGACGATGGTGCCCAGGTAAGCATCCAGGTCCTTGACGCGGCGCAGGTCCACGAGGGATGCGGGCAGGAAGCCGCGCAGGCCGATGTCCAGGATCAGGCCGCCCTTGACAACCTCGATGACCTCGCCCTCGACGTTCTCGCCAGCGTTGAACTTCTCCTCGACGGAGATCCATGCACGCTCGTACTCAGCGCGCTTCTTGGAGAGGATCAGGCGACCGTCCTTGTCCTCCTTCTGGAGAACCAGTGCCTCGACCTCGTCGCCCATCTCGACGATCTCGGTGGGATCGACGTCCTTGCGGATGGAGAGCTCGCGGACGGGGATGACGCCCTCGGACTTGAAGCCGATGTCGAGCAGGACCTCGTCATGGTCGATCTTGACGATGGTGCCGGTGACCAGATCGCCCTCGTCGAAGGGGGAGATGGTGCTGTCGATCATTGCGGAGAACTCCTCGTCGGAGATGTCCTCGAAGACGACAACGGAAGGATTCTTGATCTCGCTCAAGAGAGCCCCTTTCATTGGGGCCCGCGAGTTGGTAGTCATTTAGAAAACGTTTACTCGGGGCCAATACAAAATCGTGGTGTGGCCTATTCCACACGCAATCGAGAATTCTACAGCAAAAGCAAGTCCTATTGCTAGGGTTAAGCGGGGATTTTTGCCCTTTGGCAAGAGAAAACCCGGGCGTTTGTGCCCGGGTCCCGTTGTCGATATCTCCTACTTGCGGACGTCGACGGAAATCTCTTGGTTCTTGAGGAAGACGCGCGCGTTTTCCGGCACGGACTCGCAGACAAAGGCGCTGCCGCCGATGACGGAGTTGTCGCCGATGTAGGTGTCGCCGCCGAGGATGCTCGCGTTGGAGTACACCGTCACGTAATCACCCAGCGTCGGGTGGCGCTTCACGCCGGCCAGCAGCTGGCCCTTGCGCGTAGAGGTCGCACCCAAGGTGACGCCCTGGTAGATCTTGGCATGGCTGCCGATGACCGTGGTCTCGCCGATTACGACGCCGGTGCCATGGTCGATGAAGAAGTACTCCCCTATCTGGGCGCCCGGGCCGATATCGATGCCCGTGCGACTGTGGGCGTGCTCGCTCATGAGGCGCGGGATCAAGGGAACGCCCAGTTTGAAGAGCTCATGCGAGACGCGGTAGGTAAAGATCGCGTAGATGCCCGGGTAACAGACGAGGATCTCCTCGAGGCTGCGGGCTGCGGGGTCACCGTCGAAAGCCGCGTGGATGTCCTTGAGCATCATCGACTGGATGTCGCCGAGGCGGTCGAGGAAGGCCTCCGCGAGCTCATCTGCCTTGGCGTGGACAACCGGCGGGCAGCCGCTGCCGTCTTCGAAGAGCAGGGCCTTGTAGATCTGGTGGCTGAGCACGCGGTTGATGTGCATGAGGCGCTCCGCGATGAGCGCGTCGGGGCTCATGCCGGCCGGGCTCTCGTTGTCGAAGTAGCCGGGAAACAGCAGGGAGCGGATGTCGTCGATGAGGGCGATGCAGGCACTCCTGCTGGGGAAGTGCTTCTTGTACTCGGTGAAGAAGGTCTTCTCGCTGCGATATCCGTCCTTGATTGCCTCGACGTGCTGGTCGAGCTTCTCTTTGATCATAGGTGCTCCATCTCGCGCCCGGGTATTCGTTGTACGGATGAACTTTAGCACGGCGCCAGCGCGCACAGCGGTTTTGTACGAGTTCGTTACAATCCAAAGCAAAACGAGGACCCGCAACCATCGCTGGCTGCGGGTCCTGTCCGCTACCTTGTCGATCGTATCAACTCAGCTGTCGCTAGATGGCGTCGGCTCCGCGCTCGCCGGTGCGGATACGGACGACCTCTTCGACGGGGATGACGAAGATCTTGCCGTCACCGACTTCGCCAGTGCGACAGGTGCTGCAGATGAGGTCGATGACCTTCTCGACGTCCGCGTCACTGACCACGAACTCGCACTGCATCTTGGGGAGCATGTTGACCTCGATCTCGTTGCCGCGGAAGTACTCGGTCCAGCCACCCTGGTTGCCGCAGCCGTGGACGGTGGTCACGGTCATGCCCTTGAGACCTGCCTCGGCTGTCGCGTCCTTGAGCGGCTCGAGCATACCGGGGCGGATAATCGCCTGAATCTTCTTCATTGCCTATCACTCACTTTCCTAGTCGAGACCGTCAAATGCGGGGTAAGCAGACTCTCCGTGCTGCGCAACGTCCATGCCCTGGCCCTCGTCGGCTGCCTTGACTGCCAGGCTGCCACCGAAGCAGGCCTTGACGATGAGGGCGATGATCGCAGTTGCAATCGCGACGAAGACGATGGTGATCACGATACCGAGGATCTGGCTGATCAGCAGGGAAGGGTCACCCGTGTAGAGGAGTCCGCCGTAGTCGGTCCAAGACAGCTCGGGCACGCAGAAGATACCGGTGAGGATGCCGCCGACGATACCGCCGATGCCGTGGCAACCAAAGGCGTCAAGCGCGTCGTCGTAGCCGAGCTTGTACTTGAGCTTGGAGACGCAGAAGAAGCAGATGGGGCTGACGACGATACCCATGATGAGTGCTGCCCATGCCTCGACAAAACCGGCAGCCGGGGTGATCACGACGAGGCCTGCGACGAGACCGGTGCAAGCGCCGACCAGGGTGGACTTGCCGGTCGCAATCTTATCAGTGACCATCCAGGAGACACATGCCGCTGCAGATGCGATGAGCGTGTTCATAGCCGCGATGGCTGCGACGCACTCGCCGTCGGCGTTGCCAAAGGAGTCACCCAGAGCAGAGCCGGCGTTGAAGCCGAACCAACCGAACCACAGGATTGCCGCGCCAAGCGCCACCATCGGGGTGTTGTGAGCGCCAGAGGTCATGTGGCCAAAGCCCTTGCGCTTGCCGAGGATAAGGCAGATGACCAGGCCGGTAACACCGGAGGAGATGTGGACGACGTCGCCGCCTGCAAAGTCGAGCGCGCCGATGGTGCCGCCGATGAGGCCACCGCCCCAGACCATGTGGGCCAGCGGGCCGTAGACGATGATGATCCACGCCGTGATGATGGCCGCGATAGCGCCGAACTTGATGCGGCCGGAGACAGCACCGATGATGATGCCGACGGTGATCATGCAGAAGGCGCCCTGGAAGACCGCGAACGCCATGTCAGGCAAACCGTCGACCGTGCTCTCCGTGCCGGTCATGTCCGTGCCGTTCAAGAAGAGCTGGCCAAAGCCTCCGAGGAACTGGCCGATGCCGGTATCGGCGAACTGTCCGTCAAATGCGACCGAGAACCCTTCGACGCACCAGAGGACGCCAACGACGCCGAGAACCAAGAAGCACATCAAGATGGTATTGCCGACGTTCTTCTTTCGGGACATGCCGCCGTAGAAGAACGCAACACCCGGTGTCATGAAGAGCACCAAGAACGCACAGATAAGAATGAAAGCTGTCAACGCAGGATCCATTGTTACCACCCTCTCCTTGCTAGAGATTTCTTTAGGACGCCATTGATTAAACAGCGAAAAGAGGGCGAGACTGTTAACGCACAATTACAGCTTGTGACCTGCAGTTAAGCCTTTGTTTCTCGATTATTTCTGCATTATTAATTACGTTTCCGAAATGTTTCATCTACGTTGTTTGAAACATTTTTGGCTCTTTGGCGGGGTTTATGGGGAGGGGCAGGGCCCCTCCCCATAAACCCCGCATTAATCAGCGGTTCCCTAGCTTTGGGAGATATACGCGAACGCGATGGCGCCCGCACCGACGTGGGTGCCGACGGAAGGTCCGACCAAGTTGATGGGAAGGTCCTCGCTGTAGGTGCCGTAGAGCGCCTCGTTGTCCTTGAGGTACTTCACAAGCTTGGCGTCCGACAGGCCAGTGTAGCCAAACTGGAACGGACGACCGTGATCGGCGGGACCGTACTTCTTGAGGGCCTTGTGGATCATGTTCTTGCCGTTCTTGGAACCCTTGGCCATGCCGAGCATGACGATCTTGCCCTTCTCGCAGCCGATGACGGGCTTGATGTTGAGCATCTTGCCAGCCTTGGCGACACCTGCCGGCAGACGCCCGCCCTTCGCCACGTACTCCAGCGTGTCGAACATCGCAACGAGACGCACGCGCGGTGCCAGGCGCTCGAGGGTCTCGACGATCATCTGGGCCGTTTTGCCGGCGTCGCGCATGGAGACGGCCACGCGCACGAGCAGCAGCTGGGAGATGCAGAGGTTCTGCGTGTCGAAGATGTGGATCCTCTCCTGCTCCTCCTCCGTGAACATGGCGCGTGCGGAGCAAGCGGACTGATGGGTGCCGGAAAGCTTCGAGGAGATGGTCAGGCAGACGACGTCGCGCCCGGAGGCGAGCTCGGCCGCAAAGGCTTCCTGGAACTCAGCCGGAGAGGGCTGGCTGGTGGTGGGGATCTCCGTATCCTCGAGCAGACGCTCGTAGAAGCGCTCGGAGGTCATCTCCGTTCCGCAAGTATAGGCGCCGTCCTTGAAAACGACCTTGAGACGCACAAGGCGCACATCCCACTCGGCTGCCTGCTCTTCTGTGATGTCGCTCGCCGTATCCGTGACGATGGCGACCCTGTCCCTCATGGCCATATCTGCTCCTCTGCTCTCAACGCAAGGTGACCCATTGTAAAAGCCGCGCCCACCTTGCGGTGCGGCGCGACTTCAGTATGCGCAAAGTAAGGCTGCGGCTACATGTTCCTCACATGGGCGCTGCTGCGCTCGAGCTTGTCGGCAGCCTCCCTGATAGCGGCGACGTCGTTTTCCGCACCCTTCTTGGGCTTTTTGACCAAAAGCTTTTGCAACTCCGCGATATCGCGTTGCAGCTCATGCTTCTCTTCTTTCTCGATTTCCTTCTTGTTGGCCTCGAACGCTGTCTGAGCAGTGTTGAGCAGGCTTTGAGCCTCGTTGCGCACCTTGCTCGCCTCGCGGCGCTCGTTGTCTTCGGCGGCGTACTTCTCCGCATCGCGGATGGCGGCCTCGATCTCTGTCTCACTCATGCGCTCGTCATTGTCGATGGTGATCGACTGCTCCTTGCCCGTACCCAGGTCCTTGGCGCTCACGCGCAGGATACCGTTGGTGTCGATGTCAAAGGTGACCTCAATCTGCGGGTTGCTCATGCGCTTGATACCCTTGAGGCGGAACTTGCCGATGGACTTGTTGTCGCTTGCACGCGGGCGCTCGCCCTGCAAGACGTTGATCTCCACCTGCGTCTGCAGCGGGGAGGTCGTGGTGAAGATCTGGCTGTAGTGGGCCGGCAGCGTGGTGTTGCGGTGCACCAGCGGAGAAGCAGTGTCGCCCATCGTCTCGATGGACAGCGTCAGCGGCGTGACGTCAAGGAGCAAGATCTCGCTACCGGGGGCGGTGTCGCCCGCGTTGCCGCCACCTGCTAGTGCGTTGGCAAGCGTCGAGGCCTGAATGGCCGCACCGCAGGCGACGCACTCATCGGGGTTGATGGAGCTCGAGGGCTGCTTGCCAGTGAGCTTGCGGACGTAATCCTGCACAGCCGGGATACGCGTGGAGCCACCCACGAGCAGCACCTGGCTGAGCTCGCCGGCGCTTACACCAGCATCGCGCAGGGCCTGGTTGACAGGGCCGCCCGTACGCTCGACGAGGTCGGCGGTCATCTGCTCGAACTGCGCGCGCGTGACTGTGATGTCCATGTGCACCGGCTGGCCGTCAACTTGCGCGAGGAAGGGCAGGTTGACAACGGTCTGCGCCGTGGCAGAGAGCTCCTGCTTGGCCTGGGTCGCCGCCTCGCGCACGCGCTGCATCGCCATCGCATCGAGCTGAACCTTGCCGTGCTCGCGCTCGAACTGCTCGAGCAAGTGGTTGGTAAGGCGCTGGTCGAAGTCGTCGCCTCCCAGGTGGTTGTCACCACAGGTGGCGAGCACCTCGATGACGTCATCGCCGATGCCGATGACGGAGACGTCGAAGGTACCGCCGCCCAGATCGTAGACCATGACCTTTTGGGCATGCCCGTTGTCGAGGCCGTAGGCAAGTGCCGCGGAGGTGGGCTCGTTGATGATGCGCAGCACGTTGAGACCCGCGATGCGGCCGGCGTCCTTGGTCGCTTGGCGCTGCACGTCGTTGAAATACGCAGGAACGGTGATGACGGCGTCCTTCACATCCTCGCCCAGGTAGGCTTCCGCGTCCTTGCGCAGCTTGCGCAGCGTCATGGCGCTGATCTCTTGGGCACTAAAGGACTTGCCGTCGATGTCGATGGACCAATCTGTGCCCATGTGGCGCTTGACGCTCGCGACGGTGCGCTCGGGGTTCATCACCTGCTGACGCGCGGCAACCGTGCCGACCAAGCGCTCGCCTTCCTTGGTGAAGGCCACGATGCTCGGAGTGGTCCTCGAGCCCTCCGCGTTGGCGATGACAGTGGCTCGACCTCCTTCGATTGTGGCCACGCAGCTGTTGGTGGTGCCCAGGTCGATGCCGATGACTGCCATGATGGTTCCCCTTCGAGTGGATGGTTTTCGATGCTAACCACTCTAGTTGCGCCACGTAACACCCAGATGACGGCAACCGTGCGGGTTTCTGACAATAGCACTCGGGTTTTCAGGAGGATTTAAGAAAGCGGGGCGGCTCATTTGGGACGCCTTCTGCGCCAATGGCTGCGGCGGG
>CAKUES010000005.1 GCA_934646835.1 uncultured Coriobacteriales bacterium | reverse complement strand
CCATCGCCGAGAGTACTGCAGCGCCAGGCTGCGGGAGGGTAGGACGCCGCTGGGCCGACCGGGGGCTCTCGCGCTTTGGCGCGGGATCTAGCCCGCGAGGGGCGTATTTATAATTGAGGAGATGCAAAAGAAAAGCGCATTAGGTGACAATAATGTGCATGATTAGTTCGTCTGCTTGTTAGTAATGCCTGCTTGCTGATAGCTTGCAGTGCATCATCTTCCCTTGTTCTAAAGACGCAAGGCCCTTAATCGGGTATAGTGGTTCGACACTGATATTTCGGGGTGTGGCGCAGTTGGTAGCGCGCCTGCTTTGGGAGCAGGATGTCGCAGGTTCAAGTCCTGTCACCCCGACCACGATTGATTAGCCACGGTTTATACCGTGGCTTTTTTTATTGTCCATACTGCATTTCCTGGCGCCATGGGCACCGGTTCCATCCGCTTGTCTCTTGACGCTAGCAGAGCCTTTGAACAAAGCAGAAGGGCCGTCGGCGTCGTTTGCCGGCGGCCCCTTGCGCAACTTTGGGTTGCTATCTATTTCCCGAGCCTCTCCAGGAGGTAGGGGATGGCAGGTTCGAACTCCGTGCCGTACCAATTGTGGTTGGGATCGGCCATGGAGGTCTTGATGCACGCGACGGTGTAGTCCGCAGCGATCTCCAGGGCCTCTGCCAGGGACTTGCCGTTCATGAGTGATCCAACGGTGGCAGAGGAGAAGATATCTCCCGTTCCGTGGAACTTCGCATCGACATGGTCGTTGAAGTAGCTGAAGTATTCGCCAGTCTTGGAGTCATAGCCGTAGAAGCCGCATTTGCCAGGCTCGAGGCTCACACCGGTGATAACGGCCTTCTCGCAGCCAAGGCCGCAGAGTTTAACAAGCAGGTCCTTGACGTATGCCTCGTCGTATTCGCCTTCCTCTTTGTAGGGGATCTGCAACATGAAGGCGGCTTCGGTCATATTGGGGACGATGATATCGGCCTTGGAGCAGACCTTCTGCCCCATCGCCACGGCGAACTCCTCGTTGAACCCGGGGTAGAGATTGCCGTAGTCGCCCATCGCAGGATCGACGAAGACGAGGTTGCTCTGTGTACCATGCTCGTCAAAGAACTTGCCCATGAGGTCGAGCTGTTCGTAGCTTCCCAGATAGCCGGTGTAGATGGCGTCGAACTTGAAGCCCTGCTCCTTCCAGTGAGCGCTGATCGGCTCGATTTGGTCGGTTAGGTCATCGAAGGTGAAGTTGGGAAAGCCCGTGTGAGTGGAGAGCACTGCGGTGGGGACGATGCAGCACTCCACGCCGGTTGCGCTGATGATGGGCAGCGCGACGGTGAGGGAGCACTTTCCCAGGCAGGAGATGTCTTGAATAGTGACGATGCGCTTCATGCTCGAAGCTCCTTTCGTCTTGATTGGAAATGAGCTTACAGTGTAGCCGCATTTGAGCCGCTGTAGGTTTCAGGCACATATCCCTTAAGGTGAGGGCTGCTATTGGCTTGTGAGCAGCTCGGCAGCTTTGCTGTCGTCGTCTTGCCTTGAGTCCGCATTGCCTCCAAGCTCGGAGATGAGGATGGCAGCAAAGACGAGCGCAAAGCCCACGAGGAGCTGCAGGGTCAGCGTCTCGTGCAGAAAGATGACGCTGAAAATCGTCCCGAAGACGCTCTCAAGAGCGCAGATGAGGCTGACCTGTGCAGGCGGGATGTGGGACTGCGCATGGTTTTGCGCGGTGGAGCCAAAGAGGCTGCCAAGGAGCGTGATGTAAGCCATCTGCGCGATAAAGGACGGTTCTTGGAAGGCCTCGAAGTTGAGGGGTATGCCGGCTGCGATTCCAAAACTGCTTGCGAATATGCCGCACGCGAGCATCTGCACCACGGAGATGGTGATGATGTCGTGCTTGCGTACAAGCAAAGCGATGGCGACGATCTCTGCGCCGTACAAGACGGCGGAAAGCATGCTGATGCTGTCGCCCCAGCCGATGGAGAAGTCGCCTTGAAGCGTGATGAAGCCCATGCCGATGACGCAGATGGCAGCGGCCAGCAGGTTGCTCTTGGTGGGACGGCGCCGGGCGACGAGCCACCAGATGAAGGGGACGGTAACGCAGTAGCAGGTGCTCAAAAACGCGTTCTTGGAGGGAGTGGTTGAGGCCAGTCCCAAAAACTGCGTCCAAAATCCCAGGAACGAGAAGAGGCCCATGATGCAGCCGGCAATCACGAGCCTGCGGTTGATATTGCGGCGCACGCGCTTTAAGCACAGCAGGCCCAGCAAGAGGCCCGCTGCGCTAAAGCGAATGGCGATGACCCAAATGGGGTCGAGGACGCTGACGGCGAACTTGCCTATGACGAAGTTGCCGCCCCAGAAAAGCGTGGCGGCAACGAGTATCAGGCGGTAGAACCACGCCGGTTTGCTGTCTTGTGTACTGCTTGGTCCCAAGGTGGTGCTTGCTTAGCGAACGAGGTTGGTCTGGATGCCGGGCTCGCGCTCGGGTAGGCCAAGCTGCTCTTTGCCCAAGGCGATAGACTTCATCAAGAAGGCCATGTTGCGGGCCAGGGTGCGCATCTGCTGCATGCCCTCTTCGTCCTGGGTGGCCTCGCCGCAGGTGCGGCCGTGGACGCCGTTCCAGTACTGGCCGGATGCGATGGGCATGCCGGAGATGGCGAAGTACTTGTTGAGCTCGTCGTAAGTAGCGGTGAGGCCGCCGCGGCGGGCGACGGCGACAGCGGCACCGACCTTCATGGTCTTGTCGAACTTGGCAGAGAGGAAGAGGCGGTCGAGCAGGGAGACGAGGCTTCCGTTGGCGCTTGCGTAGTAGACGGGGGAGCCGACGACGAGAGCGTCTGCCTTTTCGAATTTCGCGGCGATGTCATTGACCATGTCGTCGTAGACGCAGCGGCCGAGCTTGCCGCAGCCGTAGCAGGCAACGCAGCCGCGGATGACCTCCTGGCCGATCTGCACAGTCTCGACTTCGATGTCATGCTCGGCAAAGATCTTTGCCATCTCGTCGAGGGCGATGCCGGTATTGGAGTCCTGACGCGGGCTGCCGTTGATCATCAAAACCTTCATGCTTCTCTCCTCAAGCTCGGTTGTAACAGGTGAAACTCTGCTAGTCGATAATATCGGATGATGGCGAGCATATCGTGAAGTTGTGGTAACATATCCGCTTGCACGCGGCAGTAGTTCAATGGTAGAGCCCCAGCCTTCCAAGCTGGTTGTTGCGGGTTCGAGTCCCGTCTGCCGCTCCATAAAACATGCAAACCACCAGGTCGTTGACCTGGTGGTTTTCTATTATTTGGCAATGCGCTTGTTGCTGAGCACCCTTCCTTGGGACTAAAAGGCGATGGTAGATGT
This sequence comes from uncultured Coriobacteriales bacterium, assembly GCA_934646835.1. Taxonomy (GTDB): domain Bacteria; phylum Actinomycetota; class Coriobacteriia; order Coriobacteriales; family QAMH01; genus W2P13-069. Next base: position 124,412 of record CAKUES010000005.1, on the reverse strand, counting down.
GCAAAAGGAGGGCGAGGGCCTGGAGGCTTTGACGCACATCGCGCGGCTGGTGCTTGCGTTGCAGTGCTCGACCTCTCTATCTTTGGCTTGAGCGAGTCTCCTCTTCATGCGATGTAGTATCCTCATTCGAGGACAAAATGCTTCTGAGGAGGGGCTCTATGCAACATGCTCCAACAACGGCCGGCGTGCCGGTCATCACCGTCACTGGCTGGTCGAACTCCGGTAAGACGACGTTTTTCACACGCGTCGTCGAGATTCTCACCGCTGCCGGTCACAACGTCGGCGTTATCAAGCACCACGGCCACAAGGCTGATACGGTCGACCAAAAGGGCAAGGACTCTTGGAAGTACGCCCAGGCCGGTGCCAATCCCGTCGTGCTCTCCAGCGCGCTGCAGTATGCGATCTTTCGCTCGACGCCTGAAGGAGAGGTCACGCGCGACGAGCTGATTGCCCGCATCGGGGATGAGGTCGAGTTTGTCATCGTCGAGGGATTTCGCGCAGATGCCGAGGGCGCGGTTGAGCTCTCTCGCATGGCGACGGGGAAGGGACCCAAGCTCACGTCCGAAGAGCGCATTGCTTTGATTACCGACAATCCCGACTTCGCCGCAGAGGTCGCTGCCGAGGGAAAGCCCGTCTTTGGGCTCGACGACCACGTCGAGGTGGCGCGTTACTTCTGCGAGCTTGCGGGTGTCGACGCGAGCGGTATCGGCGCATAGCGGTATCATCTCACGTGCATTACTGAAGAGGAGGGACCCTTTGAAGGATCATCTGGGTCGAGAGATCGACTACCTGCGCATCAGCGTCACTGATCGCTGTAACCTGCGCTGCATCTACTGCATGCCGCCCGAGGGCGTTGCTTGGAAGCCCCACAACTGCATGCTCCGTGTCGAGGAGATCGCCAAGGTCGCCAAGGTCGCGGCGGAAAACGGCATCAAGAAAGTGCGTCTGACCGGCGGCGAGCCGCTCGTTAAGAAGGGCATCGTCAGCTTGATCACGGACATCAAGGCCGCTGGCATCGACGACATCAGCCTGACCACCAACGGCATTCTCTTGCCGCGCATGGCCCAAGAGCTCAAAGACGCCGGCCTGAGCCGCGTCAACATCAGCCTCGACACGCTCGACGCCGACGTCTACCACCAAGTCACGCGCCTTGGCCGCATCGAGGACGTCTTCGCTGCCATCGACACTGCGCTCGAGATCGGCTTCGATCCCGTCAAGATCAACTGCGTCGCGGTGAGAAGCCTCAACCAGGACTTCCTGGAGTTCGCGAAGATGTCCATCGACCGCCCGCTGCATGTGCGCTTCATCGAGTACATGCCCGTTGGCGAGGACACCGGCATCGACGGCGCCGGCTGGACCAAAGACGACGTCATCCCCAGCGCCGAGCTGCGCGATATCATCAACGAGCGCGCGGCAGCAGAGGGTATTCCCGCGCTGGAGCCCGTTTCCAAGGAGGACGCTCCCGGCGGCGGCGGTCCTGCCAAGTACTGGAAGTTCCCCGGTGCACAGGGTACGGTCGGCTTCATCACGGCGATGAGCAACCACTTCTGCGGCCAGTGCAACCGCCTGCGCCTCACGGCCGACGGCAAGATTCGCCCCTGTCTGTTTTCCGACGAGGAGATCGACGTTAAGGAGGCGTGCCGTAGCGAGCATCCGGAGGAGGCTATCCGTGACGCGCTCTACGCGGCGCTTCGCGTCAAGCCCGACGAGCACCACAACCGTGACCACACGGACCGCAAGATGTCCCAGATCGGAGGATAAGAGAATGGCAGAGCAGATTCCCGGCGGGCTTTCCGCTGGCAACGCAGAGATCACCGGTGCCGACAGCGGGCATCTCACCCATGTCGACGAGAAGGGCGCCGTCCGCATGGTCGACGTCTCCGAGAAAGACGACACCAAGCGCATCGCCACTGCGGAGGGCTACATCTTCATGCACCCCGACACGCTCGCGATGATCGTCGACGGCAACGCGGCCAAGGGCGACGTTCTCGCCTGCGCGCGCGTCGCCGGCATCATGGGCTGCAAGCAGACGAGCAGCCTCATCCCCATGTGCCACCCCCTTAACATCACCAAGTCCAAGTGCGAGCTTGAGCCCGTGCTGGCCGGTGAGCGCGAGGACGGCCGCGTGGGCATCCATGCGCTGATGACCACTGGCGTAACTGGCAAGACCGGCATCGAGATGGAGGCGCTCACGGGCGTTTCTATCGCCTTGCTGACCGTTTATGATATGTGCAAGGCGGTTGATCGCGGCATGGAGATCTGCGACGTCCGCTTGCTGCGCAAAGAGGGCGGCAAGACGGGCCTGTGGACCCGCGACTAGATAATCAGGAGAACATGATGAACATCAACTTTGCGATTATCACCTGCAGCGACACCCGCTCCATCGAGGAGGACACCGCAGGCATGCGACTCGAGGAGCTCATCCGCGAGAACGGTTGGACGGTTGCCAGCCACGTCATCGTCAAGGACGAGGTCGAGCAGATCGCAGCGCAGATCGTGCATGCGGCAGACGAGCTCGACGTGGACATCATCCTCACCTGCGGTGGCAGCGGCTTGAGCCTGCGCGACGTCACCCCCGAGGCCACTCGCAGCGTCTGTCAGCGCGAGGTCCCCGGCATCGCCGAGGCAATGCGTGCGTACAGCATGACCAAGACCGGCCGTGCTATGCTGAGCCGTGCCATCGCCGCCCAGCGCGGACGCACGCTCGTCGTCAACCTCCCCGGCTCCAAGAAGGCTGCAGAGGAGAACTTCGAGGGCATCTACGAGCAGTTCGAGCATGCTGCTCACATGATGGCCGGCGAAGGTCACAAGTAAGAAGAGAGTTGTAGGAGCTTTATGGCAATTCGCAGGAAGAAAGAGGGCGAGTACCATACCGGTCGCCTGAACATAAGCTGCAATCCGGCGCTCAAGGACCAGATTGCCGCAAGCGCCACCGAGCAGGGCAAGTCCATTAGCAGCTTCCTGCTTGATCTTTACACCGCAAGCCAGGTTGCGGGCACGAGCGAGTCGCTCGCCCGCACCGGCTTGGAGATGGTCGGCATCAAGAAGCGCCTGGTCGATATCGAGACGCAGCTTCGCCGTCATCTTGGCCGCAGCCAGGGTACGGTCGACATGGCCGTGGCGGACGACCTGCGCAACCTGCGCGAGCTGGAAGGCCAGATCGACGTTGTCCTCAAGGAGACGGTCGAGGCCGTCAAGATGCTTAAAGCCCAGGGCAAGTAGCGCGCCTCGCGCTCAGGATGCTTTTCGAATATGGCAGCACCTAAGGATATGTGGCCTCCCAAGGTCAAGCTGGCGCGCTTCAAGGCGCCGAGGACAATACGCGTCATCGAGGGCGATTACTGTGCCGTCTGGCTGCGCGACGCCCCAAGCAAGCTCAAGAGCGTGAGCGAGGTCTTTGCCGTGCGCGTCGAGGACGGCAAAGAGACAGGGCGCTTCCACTCCCTCGTCAGGCCTATCAAGACCACCCACGCCGTACGCGAGAAATGTGCCGAGGTTATCGGCATCACATACGAGGAAGTCGACAACGCCTCGGAGATCTTCGAGGTGTTCCCCGAGCTCATCGACTTTAGCAAGGGGCTCGACATCATCGTCGACGAGGGCGACCAGGTCGACCTCATGGCCCGTTGTGCTCGCTACAGCGGTATGAACCGCATCCGCAACCGCCTGTGCGTGGCGGGTTCCTTTGGCGGCAACATGGAGCAAGCGGAGCGCACGCTCGAGGGTATCCGCGGCACGCATGTCTCCGGCCCCAGTGCTCACTTCAAAAACGTCAAGCGCCACTATGCGCCTGACTTCACCTCCTTTGTCGCCGTCGATACGGAGACGACCGGCCTTGAGGCCGAGGACATGATCACGGAGATCGGCGCTGTGCGCGTCGTCGACGGCGTGGTGACCGAGCACTTCCAGATGCTGTGCAATCCCGGCCGCTGGATTCCGGAGTTCATCGTCAACCTCACCGGCATCACCAACGAGATGGTCGCAGACAAGCCGAGCTGTGGCGAGGCGGCGCGCGCCTTCGCGCAGTTTGCCGGCAATGACATCCTCATCGCGCACAACGCGCGCTTTGACTTGGGGATGCTCGCCAAGGCTGCGCTGCCCGAGGGCGTCGAGCTCTCCAACGAGTTCTTCGACACCGATGTCTTCGCCCATGGGTTCAAGCGCGAGCAGGAGTGGGAGTTCACGCGCCTGGGTTATCTGGCGGACAAGCTCGGCGTGCCCCTGAGCGGCGCGCATCGCGCTCTTGCAGATGCAGAGGCGGCCGCTGGCGTCTACCTCAAACTGCGTGAGATGCACCTCGAGAAGCTTCGCCAGGGGTAGGACTGCCCGGCGTTTAGGGAGACGCTGATTAACGTGAGGTTTATGGGGAGGGACAGGGTCCCTTCCCTACGTAATCAGCGGTTTTGCTAATCGCAAGCATTGGGTATTTGCTTTGATCAGTGTTTTCTTAGACCGCCTGCGTCCCTGTTCATCCCCGCTCGTCTCGTTCTTCATCTATTCTTGAGATAGACAGCTCCATCTTCTTGATTTATCGAGAAATTTGATTAATCTGTAATCGTGATAATCAGAATTCTAGATAAAAGGAAAAGAGGAAAGCAGATGTCTAAGATGACCAAGACCGTCGCCAAGATGAAGAAGGCGACTGACCTCACCAACCTCGCGTTCCACAAGAACGGCCCCAAGAGCTTCAAGAAGGGCGTTGGCGCCCTTATCGTCGCCCTGCACAAGGCTGACGGCACCATGACCCAGCGCGAGCTCATCGACGTTCTCGGTATGGGCCGCAAGGGCGTCAAGACCATCGTCAAGAAGGCAGCTCGCAAGGGCCTCGTTGTCATGGGTGATCACGAGGAGAAGAAGACCTACACCGTCAGCCTGACTGACGAGGGCAAGCAGGTTGCAGAGAAGCGCTTCGCTGCTGACAAGGCTGTTGCCGCCAAGGTTCTCGACGGCCTGACCGAGGACGAGATCGAGCAGCTCAACATCATCTGCGACAAGATCGTTCTCAACGTCAAGGGCATGGGCATCCACGGCAAGAAGCACCGCGCCTTTACCCACAACCACCGCTGCCGCAAGCATGCTCCCAAGCACTGCGGTCACGGCCATCATCATGGTCACGAGCATGGCCATCACAAGGGCCACGGCTGCTGCAAGCACTAGACGCACTGCTCGATAGCAGGTTAAAGCGCCGCCTCCGGTTTTGGGGACGGCGCTTTTGCGTGCTGCGTTCTTGCGGGAGCGCATAAAGCGAGTAGAATCCTTGCCTATGACTGATCACGCTAAAGAAGAAATGCAAGCTCATCGCACTCATCGCGCGCCCAAACGCTCGCTTGCGCGCAGGATGCAGATGTGGAAGGACCGCCAGCTGCACAGCCTGCGCACGGCGATGGACATCGCGCGTGACAAGCGCATCGCGGGCGTCTCCCTTGAGGAGAACGTCATCTCGCCCTTTGCGGAGAGCCATGGCGCCATCGACACAATCCACACGCCCTACGGGACGCTCCAAGTCGTGCTAGGCAAGGAGTGCTTCACCCCTGACGATGTCATCCTCGACGTGGGGTGTGGTTTAGGCCGCCCGCTGGCGTATCTCGTGGGTGCCAAGTTTCCCGGTAAGATCGTTGGCGCAGAGATCAACCCGCCGGTTGCAGCACGCGCTGCCGCTTGGGCCGAGCACTACCCCAACATCGAGGTCGTCTCGAGTGACGTGTTCCTGCTCGACTTCTCGAGCTTCACGCACTTCTTCATGTGGCGTCCCTTCGTGCCGGATGCCTTCAAGCGCTTTGTCGAGAAACTCGAGGCAGAGGTCGCGCGTCCGGTGCGCGTGTACTACCTCAGCGATACCCATACGGGAGACTTGCTCGAAGGACGCACAGGTTGGACGATCGCACGTCGCGACTGGGTGCATTACGTGCACGGCATCCCGCAACACGGCGAGCCCGAGCGCTATACGATATGGGATTACCAGCCAATGCTGTAGCAGCCAAGAAAAACGCCCTCTCGTCTTCACGGGAGGGCGTTGGCGTTTCTAGAACCTCAAGAGGAGTTCTTTTTCCACTATCTCGCTGTTTTGGAGGTAGTAGCGAGGGACGCGCTTGCTCACGGCGCAGGTGAGCTCGTAGGGGATGGTGCCGGCGCATGCAGCGACCTCCTCGATGGGGTTGCCGTTGCCCCAGACCTCGACTTCGCTGCCCACGTCGACGCCGGGCTTGTCGGTGAGGTCGATCATGCACATGTCCATGCAAATCTTGCCGCATTGTGCGGCCTTGCCCTCTGCGGTCAGCACCGAGTACTTGTTCGAACCGCTGCGCAGGAAGCCATCGGCGTAGCCGTAGGGCAACACGCCCATGCGGGTCTGCCTGGGGGTAACGTAGATGCCGCCGTAGCTCACCTTGGTGCCGGCCGGGTAGATCTTGATGGTCTGCACCACAGTCTTGAGTGCCATGACGGGCCTGAGGCCCAGCTGCTTGGAGTACTCGCCGTATCCGTAGAGCAGCAGGCCGGGGCGCACCATGTCCAGGAAGGTCTGGGGATACTTGGCCACGGCACCGGTGTTGGCGCAATGGCGGATGGCGAAGTTTCTGCCCCAGCGGCGCTCGACCTCGTCGATGACGTTGGTGAACAGCTCGAACTGATGGTGGGTGTACTCGTCGTACTCCTCACCCTCCTCGTCCGAGACGGCAAAGTGCGTGAAGATGCCCTCCACATCGAGGCCGGGCAGCTGGCAGGCCTCCGTGATGCCGGCGACGCCGTTTTCGAAGAAGTCCCCATCGCACAAAAAGCCCAGGCGCGACATACCGGTGTCGACCTTGATGTGGACTTTGAGGGTCTCGTTGAGGCGGCGTGCTTCTTTCGAGAAGGCCTCTGCCTTGGCCTTGCAGGAGACGGCTTGTGTGATCTGGTAGTCGATGAGGTTTTTCACCTGGTCGACGGGGGTGTGGCCGAGGATGAGGATGGGCATGGTGACGCCGTTGCTGCGCAGCTCTACTGCCTCATCAAGGCTGCTGACGGCGAGGTAGTCTGCACCGAGCTTCTGGAGGCGCTTGCCGACTTGGACCGATCCATGACCGTAGGCGTCTGCCTTGACGACACCGAGGAACTTGACGCCGTCGCCGATGCGCTTGCGCAGGGTCTTGTAGTTGTAGTCGAGGGCGTCGAGGTCGACTTCTGCCCAGGTTCTCCTCAAGGTTGATTCCATCGAGTACTCCTTGCTGGTTTTTGCGTGACGAGAATTCTACTCCTCGCACCTTTGCGGCTCGGTTTCACTTCTTGAATGCACACAATCGCCACGGTGGGAGGAGAGCGCTTGCCAGGCAAGCTGCAACCATATGGTTGACGCAGGAGCAGCCGTGCGAGGTGCTATAATCCTGCATCACGCGCCAATAGCTCAGTTGGATAGAGCATCGGACTTCTAATCCGGCGGTCGCGGGTTCGAATCCTGCTTGGCGCACCATACATAACCGCAGGTCAGAAGCCTGTTTTGCAGAGAAAGCCCGCACGATGAGTTGCTTGTCGTGGGGGCTTTTGTGGGATTGCATTTGTGTGATCGCCGTGGTCAACGTGTACCAGTGACAAAGTGACCAGTCCCGCCGAGCCGGCGGAGGCTGGTCACTTTGTCACTGGTACACGTTGACCACATTGGCCGTGCAAGCCGTAAGTGCGGTTGATTTCGCCCGCTTGTGCGCGTATTCGACCGCACTTAGTCGTGTTTGGGGCGCAAAAGGCCGCACTTGTCTGGTCCGTGTCCACCAATCGATCGCACTTATTCCGATCGGTGAGCGTGCGTTTTGGCAACGATTGTGTAAACTCCCGACACTTTGGTAGGTTTCTGGCGAGGGTCTATTATGCTTGGGACGAAATTAACAGTGTGACGCGATGCCCAGGGCGCATGCGCCGCAGCGAGGAGTGCCCATGTTCCACACCGATGACCCACAAGTGCGCGAGCTGCTGCTCAAGGGCAGCTTTGGATTGGAGCGCGAGAGCCTGCGTGTGACGCAGGACGGCTACCTGGCGCAGACACCGCACCCGTTTCCCGGTGACGAGCACATCGTGCGCGACTTCAGCGAGAACCAGGTCGAGGTCAACACACCGGTGGTCGACAGCCCCGCCCAGGCGGTGGCGGTCCTCGAGCATTACGATGACGTCATCCAAAAAAAGCTCGCCGAGCAAGGCGAGTTGCTCTGGCCGTTTTCCAACCCGCCCTACATCCGCAGTGCGATCGACGTCCCCGTTGCGCAGTTTGAGGGCGCGGATGCCCACAAGACCGCGTATCGCGAGTACCTCGACGAGCGCTATGGCCGCTACAAGATGACCTTCAGCGGCATTCACTTCAACTACTCCTTTGCCGACGAGCTCCTGAAGGCGGACTTCGCGGCAAGCGGGGAGGAAGACTTCGACGCCTACAAGGACCGCCTCTATCTCGACCTTGCAGAGCGCTGCGTCGCCTACGGCTGGCTGATGACGGCCATCACTGCCGCAAGCCCCCTTATGGACTCGTCCTTTGTCGAGAAGAAGAAAGTTGGCGGCGATCTCTTCATGGGCTTTGCCAGTCCGCGCAGCAGCGAGCTTGGCTACTGGAACTTCTTCACGCCCGTGCTCGACTACACGAGCATCGAGGGCTATGCGGCAAGCATCCAGCGCTACATCGACGAGGGGCTCATCCGCATCCCGAGCGAGCTCTACTATCCCATTCGCATCAAGCCGCGCGGGGCATACGGTCTGGCGGGTATGCGCGCGGGCAACGTGAGCCACATCGAGCTCAGGATGTTCGACCTCAACCCGCTGTTCAAGGCCGGTGTCAACGAGGCGGACGTGTTCTTTGGGCAGCTCTTTTTGGTCTGGTTGGCATCGATGCCCTCATATCGCCTTGATATGAAGGACCAGGTCCAGGCGGTTCAAAACTTCAAGAATGCCAGCCGCTTCGACCTCAAGACCGTCAAGATCGTCGTGCCCAACGGCGAGGTCTTCACCGTCGCGCGAGCGGCGCGCAACACCATCGGCTTTATGATGGACTTCTACCGCGGCATCGGTGCGTCGAGTGAGGTCATGGAGTGCCTTGAGTACCAGTACCTCAAGTTCGAGGACGGCACGACGCGCTACGCCTACCAGGTCCGCCGCCAGTTCGAGGGCGGCTTTGTGACCAAGGGCCTCGAGCTTGCGCGCCAGAGGCAGGCTGAGGCATGCGATAGACAAGGGTAGGGGAGTACCGAACGCTATCTGCCTGCCCTTCCACTCGCGCAGCGTAAAAGAAAACCCCGCACGCAGGTGCGGGGTTTTGCGTTCTATGGTGCCCCCTACAGGGTTCGAACCTGCGGCCTTCTGCTCCGGAGGCAGACGCTCTATCCAGCTGAGCTAAGGGGACGCGCCTGAAGAAATCTACCACAATCGAGCTTCGGTTGGGGCGGCGCGCCGATTACTGCTAAAATCGAGGGGTTATTAACCTGTCGAAGGAGCGCGCAAGCGTGCTCACAGGAGGTCAACACCATGGCAATCTACACTCCCGAGTACCAGCCCACTGGTGAGGAGATCGCGGTCTTCACCACCGACAAGGGTGTTATTCGCGTTCAGCTGCACGGCGAGGATGCCCCCATCCACGTCGGCAACTTCGTCGAGCTGGCCCAGAAGGGCTTCTACGACGGCTTGAACTTCCATCGCTACGAGCCCGGCTTCGTCGTCCAGGGCGGTTGCCCCGAGGGCACCGGCCGTGGCAACCCCGGTTACTCCATCCGCGAGGAGTTCACCACCAACCCCAACAACTCCCATAAGGACGGCACGCTGGCCATGGCTCGCAGCCAGTCCCCCAACTCCGCTGGCTGCCAGTTCTACTTCTGCCTGGGCCCCCAGCCCTTCCTGGACCGCGGCTACACCGTCTTTGGCGACTGCATGGACGATGAGTCCCTCGAGGTCGTCCATGCACTGCGCCGTGGCGACGTCATTCAGTCCATCGTCATCGAGAACGCTCGTTAAAGGCGTTAAAGGTTAGGATCATCTGTGGATATCGCCGTTTTCAAAGAAGCGCAGGAGGCCTACGCCCGCGGTGACTATCGCGTCGCTTTGGTGGGCTTCACTGCGTGCACGAGCGATGTGGCGGAGCTTTCCAGCGCGGAGGTGGGGAAGTTCTTCCACCTCATCGGCAACTGCTATATCAAGAGCGGGGAGCCTGCCAAGGCTGCCGAGTTCTACGGCAAGGCCCTCGAGCTTGCCTCCGAGCAGCGCAAGCCCGCCCTCCTCGTCAACTTGGGCACGGCCTACCTCTCCTCTGAGGAGTACGACAAGGCGCTTGACACCTTTGCCAAGGCCTTGAGCTGCGAGGATTACGCGACGCCCTACAAGGCGCTGAGCGGCATCGGCGCGGTTCAGCTCAAGCTCGACAACCCCGAGGCCGCCGGCTCCGCGTACCGCGAGGCGGCGCTCGACCCGTCCAACCCAACTCCGGGCAAGGCACTGGTCAACCTCGGCATCTGCTTCATGGAGCTCGACCGCGCTGCGGACGCTATCTCGACGTACGAGACCGCGCTCGACTGCGGCCTGCGCCCGGCGGACGCCAACAAGTGCCGTGCGAACCTCGGCCAGGCGCTCCTTTCGCAGGGACGCGTTGGCGAGGCAGTCGAGGCCTTCAAGGCCGCTACGGCGGATGGCACGTACAAGATGAGCACGGTCGCCGCGCACGACATGGCGATGGCTGTGTCGCTGCTCGAGCGCTTTGGGTCTGTCTTGAGCGTGGACGAGCCCGCAACTCAGCCCGCTGCCCCTGCCCTGCAGGAGCCGGCGGTCGATGAGCCTGAGCCCGCGGTCGAGCAGGAGGCGCCGATTGAGTCGGAGCCCGAGCTCGAGAGCACGCAGCTGATGGAGCCGGTGAGCGAGCAGCCCGCTGAGGACGACGTGCCCGCAGAGGCCGTCGAGTCTGAGGAGGAGGCTGCGGAGGAGCAGTCCGTTGCCGTCGACCTCGACGCCATGTGGGAGCCGTCTCCCATGCCTGCTGCAGATGCCGAGGCTGCCGATGAGGCAGCGGAGGACAGTGCGGATGAGGCCGAGCCTGTCGAACACGACGAGGAGTTCGCCAACGCGAGCACGCAGGTGTTTCCTGTGGTGAGCGCGCCTGTCGCAGAGGGCGCCGACCTCGGCGCAACGGTTGCGACCCCGGCTCTTGATGAGGACCTCCCCACGGATGCCTTCAAGGCGATCGACGAGGACGAGGAAGCCCTCATCCCCAGCCCCGAGGACACGGCTTTCTTCACTATCAAGGAAGAAGACATCGAGAACGCGGCCAAGCAGGAGCGCCGCAAGGCGCGTAAGGGCCACGCGGGTCTCAAGGTCGCCTTGGGCATCGTGATCGTCCTCATCTTGCTCGCCGCAGCCGCAGCCGCAGCCTATGTGCTCGGCTACGGTTACCCCCTGCAGGAGAAGGTGGCCCAGGATTTCTTGAACGCCACCGTGTCGGAGCAGTCCACGGATGCCTACTGGAACAGCAGCGTCACCCAGGAGTCGCGCGACGCGCAGATGGCTGCCCTCAAGGACGTCAGCACCTACGAGGTCATCGCCGTTGAGCGAAACACCTCGAACTCCTTGGTTTACGTCAAGACCGCCCTCAAGGACGGCGGCACCGCATACTACCAGCTCATGATGGGGCGCGACCTCATTGGATGGGATGTCGAGTATGTAGAACTGTACTTCCCCAGCGAGCATTAGTCTCGCGGGTTGTAGTGGCGAGGTGGTAAGATACCGCCTTGCTGTTGATTGAAAAGCGATCAGAGAGGAGCCACGTACATGGCTATCGAGAAGACTTACAACATGATCAAGCCCGACGGCGTCAAGAACGGCCACATTGGCGAGATCATCACCCGCATCGAGCGCGTCGGCCTGACCATCGAGCGCATGGAGCTCGGCATGGTCTCCATGGAGGAGGCAGAGGCCAACTACGGCGAGCACAAGGGCAAGCCCTTCTACGACGGCCTGATCTCCTACATCACCTCCGGCCCCGTCGTCAAGATGGTCGTCTCCGGCGAGAACGCCGTCAAGACCATGCGCAAGCTCATGGGCGCAACCAACTGCGCCGAGGCTGCCCCCGGCACCATCCGCGGCGACTTTGGCCTGACCGTTGACGAGAACGTCATCCACGGCTCCGACTCCGTCGAGTCCGCCGAGCGCGAGATCAAGGTCTTCTTCGGCGCCTAAGTCAAGACCCTGCACGAACAGTGCGCCTCAGGCCGCGAGTCCGTTTGGGCTCGCGGCTTTTTGTTGCATGCGTCACACAGTCTCCATTAGGCGGGTGGGGCGCTGTCTGTTAACATGTATTCTCGTATGCTTATGCGGTTTTTTACGTGATTATTAGAGAAAGGGCGACTATGTCGCTATTCGATTCCTTGTTTGGCAACTTTGGAACCGACATGGCCATCGACCTTGGCACCGCGAACACGCTGGTGTCCGTCCGTGGCCAGGGCATCGTCATCAACGAGCCTTCTGTCGTCGCCATCGACCAATCCCAGCAGCGCGTTCTCGCTGTTGGTGCAGAGGCCAAGGAGATGCTCGGACGCACTCCTGGCAATATCGTCGCAATGCGCCCCCTCAAAGACGGCGTCATCGCTGACTTCGACACGACCGAGGCCATGCTGCGCTACTTCATCAGCAAGGCGCAGGGCCGCCGCATGCCCTGGAGCGCAAAGCCGCGCGTTGTCGTCTGCGTTCCCAGCGGCGTCACCAGCGTTGAGAAGCGCGCGGTCTTCGAGGCAACCATCACCGCGGGCGCTCGCCAGTGCTTCTTGATCGAGGAGCCCATGGCTGCTGCCATCGGCGCGGGCCTTCCCGTCGAGAGCCCCACCGGCTCCATGGTCGTCGACATCGGAGGCGGTACCACGGAGGTCGCTGTCATCTCCCTTGGCGGCATCGTCAACGCAACGTCCATCCGCATCGCCGGTGACTCTTTTGACGCCGCGGTCGTCCAGTATGCCAAGGTTCACTACAACCTGGCAATCGGCGAGCGCACAGCGGAGGAGATCAAGATCACTATCGGCTCTGCAGCTCCCCTGGTCGAGGAAGTCGACGTCGAGGTTCGCGGTCGCGACCTCTTGAGCGGCCTGCCCCGCACGGTGCGCATCGAGTCCGAGGACGTGCGCGAGGCCCTCGAGGAGCCTGTCGCCAAGATGATCCAGGCCGTCAAGGACACCCTCGACGAGACCCCGCCCGATCTGGCGAGCGACCTCATGGAATACGGAATCACCCTGACCGGCGGCGGCGGTTTGCTCCGCGGTTTGGATGAGCGCCTGCGCAAGGAGATCGGCATTCCCGTGCATGTCTCCGAGACCGCGCTCATCAACGTCGTCGAGGGATGCGCTGCAGTGCTGGAGTCCCCGGACTTCCTCGCTCAGGGCACTCAGGGCGTGGGCCAGCGTAGGTAAGGAAGCACATGCCGGGTCTGAGTTTCTCAAATCAGAACCAACCGAGACGACCGGGTGGATGGCTTATCCCGGTCGTTTTGATTGTCATATCAATCGTCCTCGTCACGGTATCCGTGCGCATGGAGAACGGCGGCGCCTTTGGCGCGGTCCGCAGCGGTGTTCATGCCGTATCCGGCGCTATGCAGTCCGTGACGCAGGTCATCTCCACTCCGTTTAAGTCCGTTGGAGGCGGCGAGAGCTCCTCTGGCATGAGCGACGAGGACATCGCGACGCTCAAGTCGGAAAACGAGCAGCTCCGCGTTCTCGTGGCACAGCTCGAGGAGTACCGCCAGCAGGATCAGCGCCTCACTGCGCTGCTCGGCTTGTCCGATACTTACGGCCTCGAGACGGTCTCCGCACGCATCCTGAGCACGACAAGCGGCTGGGACCAGACGGCCACCATCAACGTCGGAAGCGACAACGGCATCCGGGTCGGCATGGGCGTTATGAGCTCTTGCGGTTTGTACGGCCAGGTCGAGACCGTTGCCAGCAACAGCGCGGTCGTGCGCCTGATCAGCGATGCCGACAGCAGCGTGTCCGCCATGATCCAGGGCACGCGTGCGACGGGTATCGTCAACGGCGCTTACGACGGCTCGCTCGAGATGGAGTACGTGAGTGTCGACACGACGGTGGGCGAGGGCGACCTCGTCATTACCTCCGGTGCTGGCGGCACCTATCCCAAGGGCATCATCTTGGGCAGGGTTCACTCTGTCGAGAAGGACTCCTCCAAGCTCTACTACCGCATCCAGATCGACCCGATCTCCCCCATCCGCAACTGCGAGGAGGTCTTGGTTCTCACGGGCAACGAGGACTCTACGAAAAGCCTCGTCAACAACAAGCTGCTCGAGCAGATCTTGGCACCCGCCATGGGATCGACCAGTGGCGACGACGCCAAGGAAGGCGAGGGCGGCAAGGCCGACAGCGGAGACGAAGCTAAGAAGGAGTCCGGGGACACCGGAGGCGACAGCGGCGAGGAAAGCGGTGAATAACCATGGATAAGTCGCTTGCTTATATCATCACGCTCGTCGTTTGCATCCTGCTTCAGCTCGGCATCGCGCCGGTAATCGCCATCATGGGCGCGCAGCCCAACTTCCTGTTGATTCCTGTGCTCCTCATCGCATCGCGCAGCGGTGCGGGGGCGGGCGGTGCTGCCGGCTTCTTGCTCGGCCTGCTCTACGATTTTGCCGGCGACGGTGTTATCGGCGCGATGGCGCTGTCCTTTACCGTCATCGCGCTCATCGTGGGCCTCTTGAGCAGCGCCATGGACATGTCCCCTGTTGTGGGCGGCATCGTCGGCTTTGTCTTTGGCATCGTGTCCTCGCTCTTTTACGGCATTGTCACGGTGCTTGGCAGCTCGGATGCAGCCGGCGCTTTCTCGACCATGTTCACTTATGCGCTTCCCAGCGGCATCTACACCGCAGTGCTCGCCGCACTCGCCCTCCTCACGATGGGTCTCGTCATCGTGAACGAGGCTCCGCAGATGGGCAGTCGCTTTGGTAATTCCGGCGGTATGTTCAAATAAGGGCACGCCGTGCGTTTCACGTCATAATCCAAGGGAGGTGAATCGCCCATGACAGAGGCAGTTCGCGCGTCTTTGATCGTCTTGCTCTTTATTGCGGCGATCGCCATCATCGTTGCCGTGGTCCGAAGCGGTCATAAACCCGGCAGCGTCTTCAAGCTCGACTCCACCAAGACGAACTCCACCATGGCTGCGACGGAGAGCAGCGTCGACGGCGACGCCGCCGTCAGGCGCAGGTTCTTGGAGTTCATGGGCGTCGCCGGCATCGGTCTGGGTGCGCTCTTCGTCAAGCTGTGGTCCATGCAGGTTATCTCCGGCCGCGACTACACGGCCAAGGCCGAGGAGAACCGCATCACCGAGTACACCACGGTTGCCCCGCGCGGGCGCATCTTCGATCGCAACGGCGTCGAGCTCGTCGGAAACCGCAGTTCGTTTGCCGTGCTCATCAGCGCCGACGAGCAGTCGAACAAGAAGGTCATCCGCCGCCTGTCCAACGTCTTGGGCATCCCGCGCGAGACCGTCGCCGCCAAGGCGGCCGACAGCTCCAGCGGCGCGCAGGCCGACCGCCTTATCGCGCTTGACGTGAGCGACCGCGCCGTCGCCTACATCGCAGAGAAGCCGACGGCTTTTCCCGGTGTGACGGTCGAGGCCCGCACCGTGCGCACCTATCCGCAAGGCACGCTTGCCGCCCATGTCCTGGGTTATGCGGGAACCATCAGCCAAGACGAGCTCTCCAAGCAAAACGGCTCGCACTCCTATGAGAGCGGCGACACCGTTGGCAAGGACGGCGCAGAGCAGGCCTTTGAGAGCTATCTGCAGGGAGACCGCGGCATCAAGCGCGTCGAGATCAACGCAGCTGGCGAGGTCGTCGGCACGGTTGACTCCATCGACCCTGTCCGCGGCAACGACGTGCGCCTGACCATCGACAGCAAGGTGCAGAAGGTTGCAGAGGAAGCGCTGCAAAAGGCGTTCTCCGACGCTGCGAGGGCCAAGTACACCAACGCGAGCGCTGGTGCCATCGTCTGCTTGGACGCTACCAACGGCGAGGTCATCGCCATGGCGAGCGCTCCTACGTACGACCCCTCCGAGTTCATCGACGGCGTGTCCTCAGACACCTGGGAGTGGCTCACCGACGACGACAACGACTACCCGCTGTCCAACCGCTGCATCGCCGGCCTGTACCCGGCGGCGTCGACCTTCAAGGGCTTCACGGGCCTCGCAGGCCTTGAGCACAAGTTCGCCTCAAGTAGCAAGATCTGGGATTGCAAGGGTACGTGGACGGGCTTTGGCAAGAAGTGGCCCCAGAAGTGCTGGAACCTCAACGGCCACGGCCACATCGGCTTCCACCACGGCATCGTCGAGTCCTGCGACGTCGTCTTCTACGAGATCGGCAAGCAGTTCTACAACATCAAGGGCTCTGATACGGTCCTCCAGGAGTACCTGCAGGATTGGGGCTTTGGCTCTTTGACCGGTGTGGAGCTTTCCGGCGAGCAAGAGGGGCGCGTCCCCACTCCCGAGTGGAAGAAGGCCTACAACCGCGACGCGCCCGAAAGCCAGGCATGGCAGCCCGGTGACATCACCAACCTCATGATCGGCCAGGGCGACTTGCTCGTCACGCCGCTGCAGATCGCCTGCGGTTATGCGGGCTTGGCAACGGGCACGATCCCCAAGCCGGTCTTGCTTCACTCTGTCTTGGCGCAGGACGGCAAGACGGTCGTCGTCGACGGCTCGCGCTTCTACGGCAGCAATTTCTCCCCTAAGTTCAAGGAGAGCAACATCGAGATCATGCGCAGCGGCTTCGAGGGCGTTGTGAGCGAGGGCTCTGTCAAGAGCGTCTTCTCCGGCATGGGCGTGAAGTCCGCAGGCAAGACCGGTACCGGTGAGGTCGCGGGCAAGGACAACTACGCTTGGTACGTCGGCTATGCTCCGGCAAAGGACCCCAAGTACGTCTGCGCCTGCATCATCGAGCAGGGTGGCGCCGGTGCGACGTCTGCCGCGCCTGCCGTTCGATCCGTTCTCGCCAAGGCGCTTGGCAAGAGTTCCAAGCACGTGTCCGGCCATTCCACGCACGAGAGGTAGGGAAGGATCATGGCCTCTCTCGAGTTTTCAAACAGGGCGAACCGATCGATGATGTCGGGCTCGTCTGCTCCGCGTCACAACGCGCCCAAGATGGGCGGTGTGGGGGGATTGCTCTCTGCGATCAACATCCCCTTGTTGCTCGTGCTCGTCGCCTTGCTGGCTATCGGCCTGGTGACGCTGTACCCCGTCACGCTCACGGATCCCGACTACTCCATCTTCAAGCAGATGGTCTCCATCGGCGCCGGCTTGGTCGCCTGCATCATCGTCTGGCTCTTCGACTACCGCAGGCTCACGGCGGGCAACGGCGTCATCGCGGTGTTGATGGCCGCGATCGTCTTCTTGATCTTGCTGCCGATGACGCCGTTGGGCATCGAGGTCAACGGCGCGCGTTCCTGGATCGCGATCAAGGGCCTGGGCACCTTCCAGCCCTCTGAGCTCGCAAAGCCCATTGTCATCGCCATGATGGCCGCTTACGTGGGGCGCTACAACGGCAACATCAGCAGCGGCAAGGACTTCCTCAAGTGTGTCGGTTTGCTGCTCATCCCTGTTGCCCTGCTGGCCAAGGAGGACTTGGGCAGCGGCTTGGTCATCTTGATTATCGGCTTCGTCATCCTCTTTATCGGAGGCGCGAGCGCGCGTTGGATCCTCGTGACCATCATGGTCTCGGTCTTGGGCGTTGCGGGCCTCCTGATCGCGAACTCCGCTGTCTCTACTTGGACCGGTGGTGAGACGCAATTCATCAAGCAGTACCAGATGAGTCGTCTGCTCGTCTTCGTGGACCCGGACAACCCCGAGTACGCCGACGACGCCTACAACCTCAAGCAGGCGCAGATCGCCATCGGCAGCGGCGAGATCACAGGCAAGGGCTGGGGCAACGCGACGCAGTCCAACGGCGGCTTTTTGCCGGAGTCTGC
The DNA here is from genome assembly GCA_934646835.1 of uncultured Coriobacteriales bacterium. GTDB lineage: Bacteria > Actinomycetota > Coriobacteriia > Coriobacteriales > QAMH01 > W2P13-069. The sequence continues at coordinate 106,473 of CAKUES010000005.1, read as the reverse complement.
GACCGACTTCATCTTCTGCGTGTTCGCAGAGCAGTTTGGCTTCGTTGGGTCGGTTGTGCTGCTCTTGCTGTACCTTGCGCTGCTTGCGGCGGCGCTTGCCATCGGCTTTGCGGCATCCGACATCACCGGCTCGCTCATCGTCGGCGGTGTCATGGGAATGTGGCTGTTCCAGATCATCGAGAACATCGGCATGGACATCGGTCTCATGCCTATCACGGGAATCCCGCTGCCCTTCATGAGCTCCGGTGGCTCCTTCATGATCACGAACTTCGTCTGCGTCGGCCTGCTCATGTCCGTGTGGATGCGACGCGGGGCCAAGAGCTCTTAGGAGGTGTCGGGCATGGCTGCCAAGTCGAAGAAACGCACCAAGTCGCCGATCGACTTCAAGAAGCTGATGGAGTCGGTCGAGAGCGTGAGCGAGGCGCGCGAGCAATTTGCCTACGTCGACGTCGTGATCGACGTGACGGCGAGCGACCGCCTGATCGATGCCGTCCTCGAGGCGTTTGCCCCGCTTGGCGACAACGCGCAGGTCAGCCCCGTGCTCATGGAGGGCAAGACGGCCCAGCTGTCCATGCCCTGTGACCTGTGCGTGGTCGTGGGAGGCGAGAGCCTTTACCTGGGCGAGGTCGCAGCATCTGCGCGTCGCCTGGGCTGCCCCACGGTGGTTGTCGTCGAGGCAGGGGAGACCTACTTCGCCGAGACCGAGGAGGAAGCCGCAGAGCTCTTGGGCGAGGCGGCTTTCGAGGCAGAGGTGGGTGTCCCGGTCGATGACATCGTCGACGTGGATTTTGCCGATGAGCGCCCACTCGACGGGTTTGCCCGCTGGATCGCCGTCAATGCGCCGGCTAAGCGGCTCTCGCTTGCCGCGAGCTTTGCGTTTATGCGCATGCCGTTGTCGATGGAGCTTGCAGAGCGCATCGCCTTGCAAAACGCCGGCGTGGGTCTGGTCATCATCGTGCCCGGCGCGGACATGCCGGTGATCACACTCAACCAGGCAAAGCTCGTCTTGCAGATCGCCGGGGTGTACGGCCAGCCCATCGACCAAGGGCGCATCCTCGAGATCGGCGCCGTCGTTGCGGGGGCCTTTGGCTTCAGGGCTCTTGCACGCGAGCTTTCCGGTGCCGTCCCCGCTTTGGGCTGGGGCATCAAGGGCGCTGTTGCCTACACGGGAACCCTTGCCATGGGCAAGGCCGCCGTCGAGTACTTCGAGGAGGGCGGCCGCATCAACGGGCTTGCCTCCAAGATCCGCGATGCCGTTGACGTCGCCGTTGCCGCTGCGGAAGAGCAGTTTGCCGGCGCTGGCGAGCCGGATACGGCCTAGGGAAGCGCTGATTAAAGCAAGGCTTATGGGGAGGGACAGGGTCCCTCCCCTACGTATCATTGGTTTTTACGCAATCATCGGTTTTGCTAATTTCCACCATCCGCTTTGCGGCGGAAGTGACAAAGGAGTGAAAACATGACAGATCTGTGGCCGCGCTACGCGCCGCTGCTGGGAAGGGTCGAGAAGCCCTCGCGCTACCTGGGGCGCGAGTACGGCGCCGTCGATCCTGCCGACAAGGCACAGGCGGACTACCATGCCGTGCTCATCTACCCGGATACCTATGAGATCGGCCAGGCCAACCAGGCCATCGCCATCCTCTACGACGACCTCAACAGCGACGAGCACATCTTCTGCGAGCGTGCCTACCTGCCTTGGGTCGACATGATCGAGCTCATGCGCGCCGAGGAGCTCCCCATGTGCTCGCTTGAGAGCTTCGCCCCGCTGTCCGAGTTCGACTTCGTCGGCTTCACGCTGCCCCATGAGATGGCGGCGACCAACATCCTCGAGTGTCTCGACCTCGGCGGCATCCCCCTGTGCGCGGCAGAGCGCGGCGAAGACGACCCCATCGTCTTTGGCGGTGGCCCGTGCGCTTACAACCCCGAGCCCTATGCGCGCTTCTTCGACGCCTTCTTCATCGGCGAGGGCGAGGGCTTCGACCGCGAGGTCGCCCTCAAGCACCGCGAGATGCGCGATGCAGGTGCCACGCGTGCGGAGATCTTGCGCGAGCTTGCCAAGATCGAGGGCATGTACGTGCCGAGTATGTACCGCGAGAAGACGGCTGAGGAGCTCGCGACGCCGCTCGAGGGCGTGCGCGACACCATCTGCACTTGCTACGCGCCTGTCGAGGAAGGCATTCCCCAGATCGTCCACAAGCGCGTGATCGCGGACTTCAACACCACGAAGCCCCTGCCGCGTCCTATCGTCCCGTACCAGGAGCTCGTCCACGACAGGCTCGCTGTCGAGGTCCTGCGCGGCTGCGCCCGCGGTTGCCGCTTCTGCCAGGCGGGCATGATCTACCGCCCTGTGCGCGAGCGCAACGTCGACCCCATCGTGTCTGCTGTAAGCGACGGCATGGCGCTCACGGGCTACGACGAAGTGAGCCTCACGAGCCTGTCGTCCACTGACCACAGCTGCATCATGGACATGGTCCGCCGCATCAACAACCAGTACCGCGGCCGCGGCATCGGCATCAGCCTGCCGAGCCAGCGCGTCGACGCCTTTGGCATCGAGCTCGCCACCTTGGTTGCCGGCGAGCGCAAGCCGGGACTGACCCTTGCCCCGGAGGCTGGCACCCAGCGCCTGCGCGACATCATCAACAAGGGCGTCACGGAGGAGCAGATCTTCAACGCTGTGACCAGCGCGTTTTCTGCCGGTTGGCGCCGCTGCAAGCTCTACTTCATGACCGGCTTGCCCGGCGAGACCGACGAGGACGTGGCGGGAATCGGCGACTTGTGCCGCCGTCTTTACGCTGCCGCCAAGGACTCCGTGCCCGACGACCAGCGTGGCAACGTGCGCATGAGCGCAAGCGTCGCGCTGTTCATCCCCAAGCCTTGCACGCCTTTCCAGTGGGATGGTCAGATCTCCCTCGAGCAGATCGAGCACCGTATCCAGGTCCTGCGTGACAGCATGCCGCGCAAGGGCGTCGATTTGCACTACCACGACAGCCAGACCTCCTACATGGAGGCCATCTTGGCGCGTGGCGGCCGCGAGTGTGGCGCGCTTATCGAGTCCGCGTGGCGCCACGGTGCCCGTTTCGACGCATGGAGCGAGCAATTCGACTTCAGCGCTTGGGAGGCTGCCTCTAAGGAGACCGGCATCGGCATCTTCGAGGCTGCAACGCGCACCTTCGAGGAAGGCGAGGCGCTGCCTTGGAACCACGTCAGCTGTGGCGTGACCGAGCGCTTCCTCTTGAGGGAGCGCCACTTGGCGCAGATGGGCAAGACCACGCCCGACTGCAGCTTTGGTCCTTGCACCGCCTGCGGTGTGTGTCAGGATCTGCCGGTGAAGACGATGACGGAGAAGGAGCGTGTGCTGTGAGCGAGAACATGGGCTTCTTGATGCGTATCAAGTACGTCAAGCAGGGCCGCTTGGCGTTTCTGTCACATCTCGAGACGATCCGCAGCATGGAGCGCATCATCCGCCGCGCCCAGCTGCCCTATGCGGTGACCGAGGGCTTCAACCCTCACATGAAGGTGAGCTTTGGACCAGCGCTGCCCTGCGGTGCGGCTGGCCAGGGCGAGTATTTGGACCTGCGCCTGCGCGAGTACGTCAACCCGGAGGAGGCTCTCGAGCGCATGATCGCCGCCAGTGTGAGCGACCTCGCGCCGGCGGCCTGTGAATACATCGATGTACGCGCCGACGCGGTGACGGTCGCCTTCCCGGTGAGCAGCTGGGAGGCACGCCTCGAGGGTGCGCCCATCGAGGACGTACGTGCGGCTTTTGCGGCGCTTGGCGAGCGCGGCTACATCGAGATCGAGCGCAAGTCCAAGAAGCGCCGCGGTCAGATGGAGGTCAAACAGGTTGCCCTCGAGGGGCGCTTGGTCGAGGGTCCTGTCTTTGAGGAACAGGGCGACGAGACTCTCGTGCGCTTCAAGACTCTGGCCCAAAACCAGGGATCCTCGCTGCGTCCGGACCGCTACATCGAGGGCGCACTGGCGCTGATGGAGGAGGGCAAGCAGTCCCGCGTCTCCTATCTGGCCCGCGTCGAGTTGGCAGGGGAGTAGGCGCGAGGCGCCGCTTGCCCGCAGCCTTGTCCCGCTGGGGGAGGGCTTTTGGCAATGCGCTCCACCCGGAGCCGTGTCTTTACAAAAACCTTAGATGGGGGATTGTAAGGAGACTCAGAGTTTGTTATCATTCGATGTCGCGTCTGTTACTGGTTTCGCGTAATTCCCTCACGTGCAATTAGTGCAGTAGCGCAATTCGGGTATTAGTTGAAAGGCAAAACCAGAATGTACGCAATCATTAAAACCGGTGGCAAGCAGTACACCGTCAAGCCGGGCGACGTCATCGACGTTGAGAAGCTCGAGGGCGAGGCTGGCACTCAGATCCAGCTCCCCGTTCTCTTCCTGAACAACGGCACTGAGGTCGTCACCGACGCAGACGCTCTCGCAAAGACCAATGTCACCGCAGAGATCGTTGATCAGCACAAGGGCCCCAAGGCTATCATCTTCAAGTTCAAGAAGCGCAAGGGCTACAAGAAGCTCCGTGGCCATCGCCAGAACCTCACCAAGATCGTCATCACCGAGGTTGCAGGCGTCAAGGCCGAGCCCAAGGCTGCAAAGCCCGCTAAGGCCGAGGCTCCCGTTGAGACCAAGGCAGAGGCCCCCGCAGAGGAGTCCGCTGCTAAGGACCTGTCCAAGATGACTGTTGCCGAGCTCAAGGCTTACGCAGCTGAGAAGGACATCAAGGTTCCTTCCTCCGCTCGCAAGGCTGAGATCATCGAGCTCATTCAGAACGCTTAAGCTAAGGGAGGCGTAAGAGAATGGCACATAAAAAAGGTCTGGGCTCCACCCGTAACGGTCGCGACTCCCGCGCACAGCGCCTGGGTTGCAAGAAGTTCGCTGGTGAGACTGTCCGCACTGGCATGATCCTCGTCCGTCAGCACGGCACCCACTTCCACCCCGGTGAGAACGTTGGCCGTGGCAAGGACGACACCCTGTTCGCACTGGCTGACGGTACCGTTAAGTACACCAAGGGCGACAAGCGCAGGGTTCACGTTATTCCTGCAGAGGCCTAAGCCTCAGCGACATAGCAAGCAAGAAAGCTCCCGGAAGGGAGCTTTCTTCATTTACGGGCACAGATGCGCCGCTGCCCTGGGTGTAAACGACTGGCAACATGCTGGTGCTAGAATCGTCGGGTATCTCTGCGAGCAAAGGAGCGTTAACGCTATGTGTGGAATCGTCGGATACGTAGGTGACAAGTGCGCCAAGGACGTCTTGATCGGCGGCCTGCGCCAGCTCGAGTACCGCGGTTACGACAGCGCGGGCATCGCGGTGCCGGACGGCAAGTGCGGTCTCGAGGTTGTCTGCCGTGTGGGCAAGGTCCAAGAGCTTGCCGATGCTGTCGAGGACATGTCCCTACCGGCAAGCTGCGGCATCGGGCACACACGCTGGGCCACCCATGGCAAGCCGAGTGAGACAAACGCGCACCCCCACCGCGATTGTTCGGGAAAGATCGCCGTCGTGCACAACGGCATTATCGAGAACTACGCCGCCCTGCGCGACGAGCTCAAGGAACAGGGCCATCACTTTGCCAGCGAGACCGACACGGAGACTGTGGCGCACCTCCTCGAGCGCTACTACGATGGCGACCTGGCCGAGGCCATGCGCAAGACGGTTGCCCAGCTGCAAGGCGCCTATGGCATCGCCGCCATGTGCGCCGAGCATCCCGATGAGATCGTCGTCACGCGCAAGGACAGCCCTATCGTTGTCGGCTGCGACGGCACATCGAGCTTGGTTGCAAGCGATATGGTCGCCATCATGGAGTACACCCGCGACGTCGTCTTCCTTGAGGATGGGCAGATGGCCGTCCTCAAGCGCGGTGAGGTCGAGTTCTTCGATGCCGACGGCAAGCGCATCGAGCCCGCCCTCACTCATATCGACTGGGATACGGACGCCGCAGAGCGCAACGGCTATCCTGACTTCATGCTCAAGGAGATTCACGAGCAACCGCGCGTTGTGCGCGACACGGTCGCTGGCCATCTGCGCGACAACAAGATCGTCCTCGAGGACCTCAAGCTCACGCAGGAGGATATCGAGGCGATCGACAAGGTCTACATCATCGGCTGCGGCACGAGCTACCATGCGGGCCTGGTCGCACGCGAGCTTATCGAGGGTTGGGCGCGTATTCCTACCACCGTCGAGGTCGCCAGCGAGTTTCGCTACCGAAACCCTATCGTGACACCGTCGACGCTGGTCATCGCCTTGTCCCAGTCTGGTGAGACCGCCGACACCCTCGCCGCTGTGCGCCTCGCGCGCAGCAAGGGCGCGCGTGTCTTTGCCGTCACCAACGTCATGGGCAGCCGCATCACGCGCGAGAGCGACGGTACGCTGTACGTGAAGGCGAATATGGAGATATCCGTCGCCGCAACCAAGAGCTTTATCGCGCAGATCGCCTGCGTGACGCTCATCGCGCTCTTCCTCGCCCAGCGTAAGGGGCGCCTGTCGAGCCGCCAGGTGGTGAGCCTTTACCACGAGTTGCGCGCGACTTCCGCCCAGATTGAGTACATACTCGCCGACACCTCTGCCATCGACAAGGCGGCACAGCTTCTTGTAGACTGCCACAGCGCGATGTACGTGGGGCGCGGCATTGCATCGACTGTGTGCAATGAAGGCGCGCTCAAGCTCAAGGAGATAAGCTATCTCCATGCGGAGGCGTACTCCGCCGGCGAGCTCAAACACGGCCCTATCGCGCTCATCGACGAGACGGTTCCCGTCGTGGCGGTGGTGACGGAGAACTCGACGCGCATGCAGACGCTCTCTAACGTGCAGGAGGTCCTCGCCCGTGGGGCGAAGGTTATCGCCGTCGCGACCGAGGGCGACGAGGACGTATGCGACATCGCGGACTGCGTTATCTACGTGCCGCCGGTGCGTGAGTGCTTCAGTGCCATCACGGCGAGCGTACCTCTGCAACTGCTTGCGCGCGCTGTCGCCATCAAGCGCGGCTGCGACGTGGACCACCCCCGCAACCTGGCAAAATCCGTGACTGTGGAGTAGTGCATATGGCGAAAGATTTCGAAGACAAGGTGGATATTCCCGAGGACAACGACTTGCTCGACGTGCAGGCGGTCGTTCCTATCGCGGGTCTGGGCGTGGATATCGTCGAGGTCTCGCGCATCGAGGAGATCCTCGAGCGCACGCCGGCCTTCAAGGAGCGCGTGTTCACAGAGGCGGAGCGTGCCTACTGTGAGGCAAAGCACAACCCGCCCATCCACTATGCAACGCACTTCGCCGCCAAGGAGGCGGTGCTCAAGGCGCTGGGCACGGGCTTTGCAGAGGGCATCGGCTTCACGGACGTCGAGGTCGGCCATGACGCAAAGGGCAAGCCGATCGCCTTGCTGCACGGACGTGCGGCAGAGATCGCTGAGGCCAACAACATCATCGATATCCCTATCTCGCTGAGTCGCACGCACAGCACGGCGGTTGCAAACGCCATCGCCACGAGCGAGGCCACCAAGCCTGCTCAGCCCGAGGAGCGCGTCAGCCCCAAGCAGCAGATCGCCAACGCCTTCAAGGAGTTGCGCGGCATGCTCGACGAGGTCGAGGCAGATGAGGAGGAGCCAGCGGATGAAGAGCGCGGAGCATAGCGTGGGGGCTGGCCAGCCGCGCGTCTTCGGCGCTCATGAGGCTGCGCGTGTGATGCCCGTTGTCAGCGCTGAGGCGAACAAGTACCCGCGCGGCAAGCTCGCTGTGTTTGGCGGGAGCGCGCGCTTTCCTGCCGCTCCCGTGATGGCGGCGCTGGCCGCGCCTCGGGCGGGTGCCGGCTATACCGTCCTTTGCGTCCCGCAAAGCGCGGCCGCCTGCGCGCACCTGCATCTGCTGAGCACAGCGGTTGCGGCCTTGCCGGAAGACGACGGCTGCCTATGCGCAGCGTCTGCCGAGGCAGCGCGAGGAGCGCTTGCCTCTGCCGCTGCCTTTGTGGCGGGGCCCGGTTTGGACCGCAGTCCTGCGGCGGGGGAGTTCCTGTTGGCGTTTCTTGCTGGCGACGAGGCGCGTGCGCGCTGCGGTGTCGTCGATGCAGACGCCCTTACGCTTGTCGCACACGATAAAGAGGCGTTTCTTGCCGCACGCGAGGCTGCGGCGCCTGTGGTGTTGACCCCGCACCATGGCGAGGCGTCGCACTTGCTTGGGGGACGCAAGGTTAACGACCCGGCATTCGACGCCTGCGAGCTTGCGTCGGCATATGCTTGCGTCGTCGTGCTCAAGGGTCCCAACACCTATGTCGCCAACCCAGATGGCGAGGTCTGCGTCATCGTCGACGGCGGACCGGAGCTTGCCAAGGCGGGTAGCGGGGATGTCCTCTCCGGGATTGTCGGCGCGCTGCTCGCCCAGGGGGTTGAGGTCTTCGACGCGGCGTGCTTGGGTGTCTGGCTCCATGCCAGGGCGGGTGCGCTGGCGGCGCTAGAGCTCGGCGTTGCCTCCGTGATGCCGGAGGATTTGCCGCTGTACGTGGCCCGTGCGATCAGGTCGTTGGAGCCGCTTTCCCCAAAGCTTGCAAAGGCTCAGGCAGATGCGAGTTGCCGGGCCGGCTGCTCTAGCTAAATGCGGGTGTTATGCTCTACCATGAGCAAAATAGTTCAGGAGGGGAGGTTTCCATGGCGGATTCCGTCAATTACTTTGGCTCGGCGCCGCGTGTCGGCACAAGCGGGCGCAAGAGCATGCGCGAGAGCGCGCCGTTCGACTCGGGCGACGGGCAGCTGAGCTTTGGCGCGGGCGTCGACGAGGCGGCCAGCGCTCCTTCCGTGGGACTGCGCCCGGATTACTCGCTGTCGACGCTTCCCCGCGGCGCATGGGTCGAGGTCGACCTCTCCGCCATCGCCTTCAACGTCAAGCAGGCCATGCGCGCCGCTGGCTCGCGTCGGCTCTTGTGCGCCGACGTCAGCGCGGACGCGTATGGACACGGTGCCGTCCGCATTGCCAAAGCCGCCCTCGATGCCGGTGTCGACCGGCTCGCGGTCGCCACGCCAGAGGAGGGCGTGCGCTTGAGGCAGGCGGGTATCGCTGCCCCCATCTTGCTTCTCACACAGCCCTGCTCCCGCTCCATCCCCCTGCTCGTGGCCTATGACCTCACGCCTGCCGTCCACTCGGCGGAGTTCGCGCTCGAGTTCGCGGAGTTCGCCGACCTCCAGAACAAGGTGGTCCCCTTCCAGCTCGAGGTCAACACGGGCATGAACCGCAACGGCGTCTTCTACCTCGATGCCGGTGACTTCATTCGCGGCATTAGCTTCCACCGCGCGCTCAAGTACGAGGGTACCTTCACGTGCTTTGCGGTCAGCGATGCGCGCGACCAGCTCGATTTCTCAGAGCAGTGCCGCCGCTTCGAGGATGCGCTCGGCTCCATTCGCGCCGCCGGCTTCGATCCCGGTATCGTGCACGCGGCGGACAGCTTCGCCATCTACCGCTATCCTCAGCTGCACTACAGCATGGTGCGCTTGGGGAGCTGCCTCTACGGCCTCGACGCCGATCTTTATGCGGGTCAGAACGTGAGCCTCAAGCCTGCGTTGAGCGTGAAAGCTGTTGTCTCCCAGGTCATCGAGCCCCAGATGGGCGAGGGCGTGGGCTTTGGGTACGATTATCGCGTGGGCAGGCCCGTCCAGATCGCGACATTGCCTATCGGCTACGCGGATGGCATCCGCCGCGAGTTGACAAGCTGCGGGTTCAAGGTGCTGTGGCAGGGCAAGCCCGTGAGCCAAGTCGGTGCCATCAGCATGAACCAGATGATGATCGAGATACCCCTCAACTACGCCACTACCGGCATCCACGGTGGGGCTCAGGAAGGTGACGAAGTGGTGATTATCGGCGTGCAAGGCGAGTACGAGCTCGCCTGCGAGACGATGGCCGATGCGCTGGGCGCCCTCAGCGCCGAGGTGACGACGATGTTTGGCCTGCGACTCCCGAAGGTGTATCGATGATGGCCCGCCCGCTGGCAGAGATCGAGGCTGCATGCGCCGGCTGCACTAAGTGCGACCTCGCCGCAACGCGCAATAACCTCGTCTTCGGGGTGGGAAACCCGCATGCGAGCGTGATGTTCATCGGCGAGGCCCCGGGCAAGAATGAGGACCTCAAGGGCGAGCCCTTCGTCGGTGCGGCTGGCAAGTTGCTCAACGAGATGCTCGAGCGCGTGGGTATCTCGCGCGACGACATCTATATCGCCAACATCTGCAAGTGCCGTCCCCCCAAGAACCGCAACCCGCGCACGGATGAGATCGAGGCCTGCACGCCGTGGCTGCACGAGCAGGTGGCGAGCATCCATCCGACGGTCATCGTCACACTCGGCAACTTTGCCACGCGCTTTGTCCTCAACACGACCGAGGGCATCACCGGCCTGCGCGGTCGTGTCCACGCCGCCGGCCCCTTGCGGGTGATCCCGATGTTTCACCCCGCAGCTGCAATCTACGACCGCTCCAAGGTCGACGCGATCGCCGCGGACTTCGACTTGCTCAAGTCCCTGCTTGATCGCGATAGCCACCTTGACGAGCATGCCCAGGAGGATGAATGAGAGAGTTTTTGTCCCACAGCGTGGAGGAGACCATGGCTGCCGGCGCTGCGCTTGCGGTCGAAGCGCGTCCGGATGACTGCATCGTCCTCACGGGCGACCTTGGTGCCGGCAAGACCCACTTCACCAAGGGCTTTGCTGCCGAGCTTGGTATCACTGACGAGGTGACAAGCCCGACCTTCGCCATCGTCGAGGAGTACGAGGGCGCACGGCTCACCTTGCTTCACTGGGACCTTTACCGTCTCGAGGAGGATTGGGAGCTCGAGGACGTCGACTGGTACGGCCTCACAGAGAGCGGTGCGGTCAACCTGGTGGAGTGGGGCGACAAGTTCCCCGATGCCTTGCCCGAGGGCTACACCCATGTCGATATCCGCGTTGCCGACGACGGGACGCGCGTGATCAGCGTCGAGGAGAACTGCGGCTAGGGAAACGTTGATTAAAGCAAATGCCCGCTGCGTACGATTGGCAAAACTGCTTGTCACGTAGGGGAGTGACCGAAGTCCCTCCCCATGGGCCTTGCATCAATCGCTGCTTCTTCTAGGGATGCAGGCACTTTGGAGGGCCCTTGCTGCAAAGGCTTTGAGCAGCGCTTCTCCACAACAACGCCATCTCATCGTTGCCAAGCCGTGGCAGCGTGTTCAGACTATTTTCAGCAGGTGACGGTAAACTTAACCACACTATGGCAGAGACAAATCCTTACAGAGTACTTGGCTTGGACGACGGCGCCTCCAAAGAAGAGGTGACGAAGGCCTATCGCAAGCTGGCGAAGAAATACCATCCCGACCTCAATCCTGGGGATGAGGAAGCCGCTAAGAAGATGGCCGAGGTCAACGCAGCCTACGACTCCATCAACAACGGCACGCCCTACGGACCCAGGGCCCGCCAGCAGGCGAGCAACCCCTATGCGGGCGGCAACCCGTATGCGGGGGGCAATCCATACGCCGGCCAGTCCGGTGCGGGTGGCTACAGCGGACGTGCGACCTATACCTACGACCCTGTCACGGGTCGCTACACGCGCGTCGATGGCAACGGTCCCAACGGCGAGTACTACGATCCTTTCGAGGACCTCTTCCGCAGCTGGTACGGCAACCAGCAGGGCACGGGCTCGACGGGCGCTCAGTCCTCGTCCGGCTACTACGAGCAGCAGTACCAGCGTCAGCAGCAACAACAGCAGCAAAGCCGCCAGCGTCGCACGACCTTTGTCGGCGGCGGCTGCCTGACCTGGGTTCTCGCGTTTTTCATCATCAACATCCTGCTCAACATGCTCTTGGGCGGTTGCTCCAACTTGCTCTACGGACATTCGAGGGTCTACACCGTCCCGCAGAGCCAGTACAGCCAGACCTATGACAACGGCGACTCGTCGGACAGCGGGCAAGGTGATGCTTACTCGGGCGGTGCGGGTCAGGGCTCTGGCGGTCAAAGCGGGGATGCGGGCTCTGTCGGCGGTCCCTCTGCAGGCAGCCAAGGTTCCTATGGCTCTGCAACCGGCGTCTCGACGGGCAGCGTCCAAGGCGCGACAACATAGCGAGGCCAAGCGGTGGGGGAGACCTCGCCGCTTTTCTTTTGCTTGGGGAGATGCTGTCTGCGTGAGGGTGGGAGGCTGTTGCGTCCTATAAACCCCGTACTAATCAGCACTTCCCTGGATGTGGGAATCATCCGATAAAACCTCCTAAACAATGTTGATTCGAGAGGTATTAATTGCGATGATGGACAGACTGCAGTTTTACCGAGTGGTTGTGAGGAAAAGATGACATCTGACCTTGGTCAGAAGATTGAAATGCTTCTCAAGGAGAGGGGGCTGACCCAAGCGCAGTTCGCGCAGCGCGCCGGTTTCTCGCAGGCTTCCGTAAGCCTCTACATCCATGGCAAGCGCCGCCCGAACATCGAGTCGCTGCGCTCAATGGCAGAGGTTCTCGACATGCCGATCTCGTATTTCATCTCTGACGAGCAAGTCGCCCAGGAAGAGCTCGGCCATGCCGTCGACGTGGTGGTCGCCAATGTCGATCGGCTCTCCGAGCAACAGCTCGCCGACCTCACCCGGGTCCTCGACAACTGCCGCTAGCTCTCTCCCAGCTTGTGCTTGCCCAGCCCGCCGTTTTGAATGGCGGGCTTTTTTATCGCTTTGCCCTTGACTGGAATATAATTCTGATATCTGTGCTCATTTTCCTACGGAGGCGAGATGTCAACATCACGCGAGAAGCAAAAGAAGATCGACCGCAAGATGGGAGTCACTCTGGCTGCGGTTTTCCTCGTCGCCCTGCTTATCTTTGGCGGTGGCAGTTATGTGTTCACGCGCGCGTTCGCGGGGTATGTTCGCTCTGTCGACGAGTACCAGACGATGCAGCTTGTGACCGAGTCCTATTCGAGCAAGCTCGAGGCTGCAGGTGCGCTGCAATCTGGCAGCACGACCATCGTCCGCGCGGAGGTTGATGGCTCCGTTGTGAACGTTGCCGTGAAGGAGGGAGACGCGGTCAAGAAGGGCGACATCCTCTTCACCCTCAAAAACGATGACATTACCGCGAATGTGAGCACGACGCTTAACGCCTATGTCGACGCACAGGACGAGGAAAAGGACGCGACCAAGTCCTGCAACGCGGCAAAGACCAAGCTCAGGACAGCGCAAAAGGCCCTTGCCAAGGCCCAGGTAGCCCTCGAGAACGCGCGCGAGGACGCGCAGGAGCGCCAAGAAGACGACCCCGACTACGTGTTGGACGAGGAACCCTACAAGGCGGCCATCAACGCGGCCCAGGCAAGCGTCGAGTCCGCTCAGGAAACGGTTGACGCGCTCGAGAAGAATCAGAAGAAGGCGGCGCAGAACACGGCGTCTGCCAAGGCAGCGTACAAGAAGGCCACCAAGAAGGAGTCCAAGCTTACCGTCAAGGCGACGGCTGCGGGGACGATCGACTCGCTTGCCATCGATAAAGGTGCGGCGGTTTCCTCCTCAAGCGACAAGGCCGCGATGAAGATCATCGACACCAAGGACATCGTCGCGGTGGTGGAGGTGCCGGAAGGCCAGATATCCAACATCGTCAAAGGCCAGAAGGCGACCGTCACTTGCTCTGCGCTTCCGGAGTTGAAACTGTCTGCAACGGTGCTGCGCGTGGCTGACACCCCCGTTGGCGACAAGGGCGAGGAGGCTCCGCAGGGAAGCGACGCTGCGTCCAGTCAGGGCAGTGCGTCTGCGATGAGCGACGGCAGCGGCAGCGGTGCGAGCTACAACGTCACCTTGTCGATCGGTAAGCCCGACTCCAAGCTCAAGATCGGCATGAGCGCGAGCGCGCAGATCAGCATCCAGGATTACGGTGCGGTGTACTATGTCCCGGCCAGCGCCGTGGGCTCGAACAACTCCGGCGCCTACGTCGAGGCCATTGTCGACAAGAGCACGGTGAAGCAGTACGGCGTCACCCAGCTCGGCACCTTGGAGGATGGCCGCTTGGTCATCCAGGGCGTGTCTTTGACAGAGGGAATGACGATCAGGACGGACCTCAACAACAAGTAAGCAACGCTGCGGTGTTGCATGTAGATAGTTCATTGGAGAATGATTCACGTGACCCAGACTTTGAGAGCGCTTGCCTTCGACACGGCAAGCGAGATGCTGGCGCTTGCCGTCGGCGATGTTTCCGGCGAGAGTGCGCGCGTTATCGAGGCGGCGGACGCCCCTGCCCCGCGCAAGTCCGACGAGGTGCTCTTGACCCGCGCGACCGAGATGCTCGGCCGTGCGGGTCTTGTGCCCTCTGATGTCGACCTCGTGGTGGCCGGCCGCGGACCGGGCTCGTTTACCGGCGTGCGCATCGGCATCGCGACGGCCAAGGGCGTTGCCTGTGGCTTGGGCTGCCCCGTTCACGGCGTGTCCACCCTCGATGCCGTCGCGTGGAGGGCTTGGCGCGGCGGTGTGCGCGGCAAGATCGGCGTCGTGGAGGACGCTATGCGCAAGGAGGTCTACCCCGTGCGCTTCATGCTCGGCGAGAGCGGTGTGACAAGGCTCGAGCTCGACAGCGTCTCCAAACCGGCGGAGGTCGCCGAGCACTGGGTCGAGGCGGGCGAGGAGCTGACGTTGGTCGGCGACGGCTTGCGCAAGCACGCCGCGTGCTTTGAGAGCGAGCTGTTCACCATCGGCCCCGAGGAACTGTGGACGCCTGATGGTGAAGGCTTGCTGCAGGCCTACATCGCCCTGCGCGACGCGGGCCAGCTGGGCAGCGGGGACCCTGCTGTCTTGTTGCCGGTCTACACGCGTCTTTCCGATGCAGAGGAGGCAGAGCGTGCTCGCTTGAGCATCGCGGACACAATGCCGGCAAGCGGTGTGGCGGACGGCCGCGCGGTTGGTGGTCTCTTCTTGCATCCGATGTCCGTCAACGACGCGCAGGGTGTGGCGCAGCTTCAGGAGCGCGCCATGCCGGTCGATGCCTGGACGACGGGCAAGCTTGCCGACGAAGTGGGTCGCACGGACCGCAGCTGGTGGGTTGCCCGCAAGGACGGTGTGCTCGTTGGCTGCGCCGGCGGTCAGGTCGTCGACGGGGAGCTGTGCATTTTCAACGTCTGCGTCGACCCTGAGCAGCGCCGCCAGGGCATCGCCCAGCGCTTGCTTGAGCGCGTGACGACGGACGGCCGCGCCCTTGCCGCAGACACCGTCACGCTCGAGGTGCGCACGGACAACGAGCCTGCGCTCGCGCTCTACCACGCCCTCGGCCTCGAAGACGTGGGTGTTCGTCCGCGCTACTACCACGACGGCGCCGACGCCATGATCATGCGCGGTGAGCTGCCCCTGCACTACAGCTACGGCGACGCTCATCCGGAGTCTGCCCCCATGCACACAGGCGACGGCCCGCAGGCGGCCAGCGGGGCTGCTGCACAGGCAACGCGCCCGCTCGTCCTCGCTATCGAGAGCTCCTGCGATGAGACGGCCGCGGCGGTCGTCGATGGCGAGCGCAAGGTGCTGGCAGACCAGGTGGCCAGCCAGATTGACTTCCACAGCCGCTTTGGCGGCGTGGTCCCGGAGATCGCGAGCCGCAAGCACACGGAGGCCATCGTGCCGACGGTGATGGACGCGATGGAGCAGGCGGGTGCCACGTGGGGCGACCTGTCCGCAATCGCCGTCACCCAAGGTCCCGGCCTCGTAGGCGCGCTGGTGGTCGGCCTTGCCTTTGCCAAGGGCCTTGCCTTTGCCACGGGCCTGCCGCTCATCGGCGTGAACCACCTTGAGGGGCATCTCTACGCCAACCGTTACGTGGCACCTGATATCCAGACGCCGTTCATCGCCTTGCTCGTGAGCGGTGGCCACACCATGCTCGTGCACGTGAAGGACTGGGGCGACTACGAGGTCATCGGCTCCACCAAGGATGACGCGGTGGGCGAGGCCTTCGACAAGGTCGCCAAGGCGCTTGGCCTGGGCTACCCTGGCGGCCCGATCATCAGCCGCTATGCGGCGCAGGGCAACCCGGAGGCTATCGACTTCCCGCGCGCGATGATGCACAGCGGTGACTTGCAGTTCTCGCTGTCGGGACTCAAGACCGCGGTCGTCACCTACATCAACAAGAAGAACGCCGCCGGCGAGGCAGTGGACATTCCGGACCTCGCGGCAAGCTTCCAGGCGGCAGTCGTCGACGTGCAGACGCACAAGGCGTGGAAGGCCTGCCAGATGACGGGCTGCAAGACGCTGTGCATCGGCGGCGGCGTGGCGAGCAACCCCGCGCTGCGCGCTTCTCTGGCCGATTACCTCGGTCGACGCGGTGTGCGCGTCGTCATGCCGGACGCTCATGCCTGCACGGACAACGCCACGATGATCGCCAGCTGCGCCATCGACCTCTACAACGAGGGACTCTTCGAGGACCTCACCGCCGATGTCATCGCTCACATGCCCTTGAGGAGCAAGGGGGAGTAGCGATGCCGCAACGCATCCCCATCCTCCTGATGGTCTCCGGCGGCTCGGACTCGACGGCGCTGCTGGAGCTGGCGGCGCTGCATGCTGTGGGACAGGAGCCCGCGGGTGCTGCGGGGCGCAAGCTCGTGGCGATGATGGCGGAGGTGCTGCCCGAGCCAGAGCGTTGTGAGCTCGCAGTGCTGCACGTCAACCACCTGCTGCGTGGCGAGGACTCCGACGGTGACGAGGCCTTCGTTGCCCGTCTTTGCGGCGAGCTCAACATCCCTTGCGCGGTGCATCGCGTCGACGTCGTTGCGCTTGCGGCGTCGGGTGGCGAGGGCATGGAGGCGACCGCGCGCACAGAGCGCTATCGCTTGGCGGATCTCGAGCTGGCAGCGCTCGAGCAGCGTGCTGGTGCGGCGCCCGGCAGCGGCATCGTGCTCACGGCCCACACCGTTGACGACCGTGTCGAGACCTTCCTCATGCGTGCGCTCGTCGGCACGGGCCCCGGTGGCCTGGCGAGTATCCCGCGGCAGCGCGGCAGCATCCGCCGCCCGCTGCTCGATGCGACACGCCAAGAGCTGCGCGACTTTCTTGCAGAGCAGCATCCCGGCCCAGGCGAGGGCGAGCTGTGGCGCGAGGATGCCACCAACGATGACGGGTCGAACTTCCGCAGCAAGGTGCGCACGCGGCTCGTGCCCGTTATGCGCGATCTCCAACCCGGCTTCGAACGCAACCTCGTCCGCACCATGGACCTCATCGCGGAGGAAGACGCCGCGCGCTCGTCTGCAGCCCAGGGCATCGTGTACCGCAACCTCTCCTGGGATGGCGAGACGGCAGTGCTCCCGCTGGCCGCGATTGCATCACTCGAGGCTCCGCTTGCCAGGCGCGTGCTCAGGCAGTGTTTGCTCGTCGTGAACCCCGACGCGCGCCTCGAGTCTGCCCAAATTGACCGGATCTTGGCGGCAGCGGGACGTGGTGGCTCCTTTGCCGTCGATGTAGATAGTGGAATTCGTGTTAACGGCGACGGTGAGGCCGTGAAGATGCGCAGCCTGCGCTAATCTAGTAGCTTGCAACAAAACCATCAGTTGACGAATCGTTTGGCATACCTGGCAGGCGCTTCATCAATGGCATAATCCATGATTGTCCAAAGTAAGGAGAATTCCGATGAACCATCCTGACATTCAAGAGGTTGTCCTCAGCGAGGAGGAGATCAAGGCCCGCGTCGCAGAGCTCGGCGCCCAGATCAGCGAGGACTACAAGGGCGAGCCCCTCGTCGTCATCACCATCCTGCGCGGTGGCGCCATCTTTGCCACCGACCTCGTCCGCTCCATCAAGCTGCCGCTCGAGCTCGACTTCATGGCTGTGAGCTCCTACGGCAACGGCACCACTTCCAGCGGCCGCGTCCAGATCCTCAAGGACCTCTCGAGCTCCATCGAGGGCAAGCACGTCCTGATCGCAGAGGACATTCTCGACACGGGCGTCACCCTCAGCCACCTCATGGCCGTGCTCCAGCACCGCAATCCGCTCTCCATCGAGATCGCCGCGCTGCTCAAGAAGCAGGGCACGCAGAAGGTTGACATCGACTGCAAGTACGTCGGCTTCGACTGCCCGGACGCCTTCATCGTCGGCTACGGCCTCGACTACGCGGAGCGCTACCGCAACCTGCCCTACATCGGCGTGCTCGACCCCAAGGTTTATTCCTAAGGGCGCGGCAAGCTGCGCATCAACCTGTTCACCCACTTCTTAAGGAGGCCCTCCAGCGTGGAAGAGCCCAATATGAACAACAACAGAAACGCGTCGGGTGGCGACAAGCCCAAAAACGGCGGCGGTCGCTCCTTCATCCTGTACGCACTGCTCGCCATGCTGTTCATCGCGATCATCTCGAGCCAGTTCTGGGGCAATCAGCAGACCGAGCAGATCGACCAGATCGCGACGAGCGAGTACGTCACCGCGGTCAACGAGGAGCGCGTCGTAGAGGTTACCTACTTCGCCGCCAAGGCGACGCTCGAGGGCACCTACTACAAGGACGCAGACGCCCAGGCCAAAAACGAGGTCACCAAGTTCTCCAGCGCCTACACCGGCGATGACTCCCTGCAGGCCCTCATGGCCGCGCATCCCAAGGTCAAGTTCACAGAGGACGTGACGACGACCAATTGGATGCTGAGCCTTGCGACCTCGATCATCCCGCTGGTGCTCTTCATCGGCATCATGATCTTCTTCCTGCGCCAGATGGGTGGCGTTAACAACAAGCAGATGGCGTTTGGCAAGACCAAGGCGAAGATGGAGGCACAGGAGACCCCCAAGGTCCGCTTTGCGGATGTCGCCGGCATCGACGAGGTCGTTGACGAGCTCGAGGAGATCAAGGACTTCCTCGACAACCCCGCCAAGTACCAGGCGATGGGTGCCAAGATCCCCCGCGGCGTGCTGCTGGTCGGCCCCCCGGGCACCGGCAAGACGCTGCTCGCCAAGGCGGTTGCCGGCGAGGCAGGCGTCCCGTTCTTCTCGATCTCCGGCTCTGACTTCGTCGAGATGTTCGTCGGCGTGGGCGCTTCCCGCGTGCGCGACCTGTTCAAGCAGGCAAAGGAAGCCGCTCCCTCGATCATCTTCATCGACGAGATCGACGCCGTTGGCCGCCAGCGCGGCGCCGGCATGGGCGGCGGTCACGACGAGCGCGAGCAGACCTTGAATCAGATGCTCGTCGAGATGGACGGCTTCGAGGACAACGAGTCCGTCATCCTCATCGCCGCGACCAACCGCGCTGACATCCTCGACCCGGCACTGCTGCGCCCGGGTCGCTTCGACCGCCAGATCACCGTGCAGCCGCCTGATGCCAAGGGTCGCGAGCAGATCCTCAAGGTCCACTCCAAGGGCAAGCCGCTGGCCGCGGGCATCGACCTGGGTCGCGTGGCGCAGCTCACGAGCGGGTTCACCGGCGCTGATCTTGCCAACCTCATGAACGAGTCTGCACTGCTTGCTGCTCGCCGCAACAAGCCCTGCATTTCCTCCGACGAGCTCAACGAGTCCTTCGAGCGCCAGGTCGCGGGCTTGCAGCGCAAGGGTCATGTGCCCAACGCCAAGGAGCAGCGCTGCATCGCCTACCACGAGTGCGGCCACGCCTTGGTCGGCCACCTGCTCGACAACGCAGACCCGATCCACAAGATCACGGTCATCGGCCGCGGTCAGGCGCTGGGCTACACCCTGTCCATCCCCGAGGAGGACAAGGGCCTCAAGTCCCGCAACGAGATGATCGACGATATGGCGATGTTCTTGGGCGGCCGCGTCGCAGAGGAAATCGTCATCGGCGACATCACCACCGGCGCGAGCAACGACCTCGAGCGTGCGACCAAGATGGCCCGCAACATGGTCACCGTCTACGGCATGAGCGACAAGCTGGGCCACCGCGTGTACGGCCAGCAGGAGCACAACCCCTTCCTGGGTCGCGACTACACCTCCACACCGGACTACTCTGATGCCACGGCGGACCTCATCGACGCAGAGGTCACGCGCCTCATGAACGACGCGCACGATACCGCCTACCGCATCCTGACGGAGAACCGCGAGCAGCTCGAGCTCATGGCAAGCGTCCTGCTCGAGCGCGAGACCGTCGAGGGTCCTGCCGTCGAGGCACTGCTCAACGGCAAGTGGGACGAGTACCTGGCAGACGAGGCCGCAGGCAAGGTCAAGTCCAACAACGACCTCTTCGGCTTTGACGAGGACGAGGCTGCCAAGACCATCGAGCCCGCCCAGCAAGACGACGCGCCTGCTGCCGACAACAAGGACACTGGCGCGAGCGCGGCACGCCCCGCGAGCCCCGATGCCCCCAAGCCGCCTGAAGGCTACTAGTTACACGATGCGAGCGCGGCTCGTATGATTTGGAAGGCGAGCAGTCCACACGGCTGCTCGCCTTTTGATTTGGCTGCATGGTCCGGCGTGGCTGCGCTATGATTACCGGATACGTTTTTCAAGCAATAAGGAGATTTACTGATGGATCACGCGAAGATCGAAGAGGGTGTGCGCCTGATTCTCGAGGGCGTTGGCGAGGACCCGACGCGCAGCGGTCTTCTGGAGACGCCGGCGCGCGTCGCCCGCATGTACGAGGAGATTCTGGCCGGCATGACGGAGGATCCCTCTGAGCTTTTCGAGAACACCTTTGACGAGGGCCATCAGGAGATGGTCATCGTCCACGACATCCCGGTTTACAGCATCTGCGAGCATCATCTGGTGCCCTTCTACGGCGTGGCCCACGTTGCCTACATCCCCAACGAGAACGGCCGCGTCTGCGGCATCTCCAAGCTGGCGCGCCTCGTCGATCTCTACGCGCGTCGCGCTCAGGTGCAGGAGCGCCTGACGAGCCAGGTCGCCGACACCCTGGTCGAGCAGATGAACCCGGACGGCGTCATGGTCGTCATGGAGTGCGAGCACATGTGCATGACGATGCGCGGCGTGAAGAAACCCGGCTCCAAGACCACGACCTCTGCCGTGCGTGGCTCCTTTGCGAGCGACGAGCGCACCCGCGCGGAGGCTCTGCGCCTGATCATGGGTGGTCGCAGGTAGCTTACGGCGGCTGTGGGACCCTGCCGGGGTCTTGAGCTTGTTCGAATTGATAGCTAGATGCAAACAGGGGGCTGATCGCGATCGGCCCCTGTGTGTTTTTGGGCTTCATGTGCCAGGACGCTAACGCTGGCGCTTGCAAGCCGGAAAGGACTTATCGGATGATCTGGAAAGCCAAGGACCGCATCTTCGAGGGCACGGGCGTCATCATGGGCGTGCTCAACGTGACGCCGGACTCCTTTAGCGATGGCGGTACGCACAACGGCTACGAGGACGCCCTCGCGTTTGCCGAGGAGATGCTCGCCCAGGGTGCCGACATCATCGACGTCGGCGGCGAGTCGACGCGCCCGGGCTCTGCTGCGCCGAGTATCCAAGAGGAGCTCGATCGCGTGCTGCCGGTGGTGTGCGAGCTTGTGGCGCGCGGGGTGTGCGTGAGCGTCGACACCCGTCATTGGGAGGTCGCCCAGGCCTGTGTTAAGGCTGGCGTCCACATCATCAACGACGTGTCCGGCTTCCGCGATCCCAAGATGCGCGAGGTCGCGGCGGCAAGCGATTGCGGACTCGTTGTCATGCACATGCTCGGAGAGCCGGGCACCATGCAAAACGACCCGCATTACGACGATGTCGTCACCGAGGTCCGCGATTATCTGATCGCCCAGGCCCAGTTGCTCGAGGGCATGGGCGTGGCGCCCGAGCGCATCTGCATCGACCCCGGTCCCGGCTTTGGCAAGACTTTTGAGCATAACCAGGCGCTCATCTCCGCGACGGCCGAGCTTGCCGGTTGCGGCTATCCGCTGATGGTGGCCGTGAGCCGCAAGAGCTACATCGGCACTGCGGCGGGTATTGCAGTGCCGGCGCAGCGCGACGAGGACAGCGCATTGTGCGCTGCAGCGGCTATGCACCATGGGGCGCTTGTGGCGCGTGTGCATGACGTCGCGACGTCCAAGCGCATGTTCGAGAAGTCCAAGCGCGCGGTGGTGGCGCTCGGCTCCAACATGGGAGACCGCGCCGCGCACCTCGATGCGGCGATCGACGCGCTGCGCAAGACGGGCGGCGTGTGGGTATACAGCATCAGCGACTATGTCGAGAGCGAACCAGCCTACAAGGAAGACCAGGCGGTCTTTGCCAACGCGGTTGCCGTGCTGCAGACGACGCTCGCTCCGCGCGAGCTGCTCGATGTGCTCCATGCTATCGAAAACGCCGAGGGCCGCGTCCGCCGCGAGGCCAACGGTCCGCGCACGCTCGACCTCGATATCCTCGACTACGAGGGCTTTGTCAGCGATGATGCCCAGCTGGTGCTGCCCCATCCCCGCATCCTCGAGCGCGACTTTGTCGTCACCCCGCTGCTGCAGGTCGAGCCCGGCTACGTGCTCGCTGACGGTGCTCCCGTCACTCGCGACGCCGTCGCCTACGGCAAAGTCGTCGGCACGCTGTAAAGCGCGAGGTGCCTGCTGGTTTTACACGGTGGCCTGCTAGATAAGCACCGTATGCAACTCAAAACCGCTAGATAGACACCATAGACGCTTGTCTGCTTTTATAGATGCGTCCACGGTGCTTATCTAGCGGTTTTGAGTTGCATACGGTGCTTATCTAGCAAAAGGGTGCCAGAAGGGTGCCGGGAAACGCCCTTTGACACCCTCGAAAAGCATGCTCTGTGGCAGTTTTAGGTGCATTTGAGCTTAAAAGCGCTTGAATATTTTGAGGGTTATTTCTTGGATTCTTGTGTCACGTCTCTTATCGCGTCTCGCACCGCCTTGCGAACAACCCAATACAGCGCAAACAACGTCATGCCGGCGATGGTAATCGCAGGAATCGCCACCCCTGCCAATACGCCAATGATCGATGTGTCCATTCGGTTTTACCCTTCTTTGCCTCATGCGTATTCGATGCGCATGAATCCTCCACTGTTGGTGCGCGGGTATTCCATGTGAAGAGAGAAGCGCTGGCTGATGCCGAGGTAGTTGCTTCGGAGAACAAGATCACAATTGACAATAAGGGTTCGCCCTCCGTCTGCGAGGATGTAATCATATTTCTTGCTCTTCACTTCGCTTGCGGTTGCGTAGATAACCAAATCTGTCATTCGAACTATTCTTTTTCTATCATCAGTAACCGTATAGTAGGCAACAGCTGAAATGTGTTCAGGTCGTCCAGAGATGCTCGTGTCCCCTTCGAGCTTGTAACTCACTTTTTTGTTTGCGGGGATGATGTGGTAAATGTCGTCTTCGCAGTTGTAAAAAATCGGATATCCATTTTGTTTTGCTTCTGCAACTGCGTCTGCCCACAATTTAGTGTTCGTTCCTTCAGGGGTTGTTGTTTCGCCTTCAATCGACGCTTGCGCTATAGATGGAGATAGTGTGGCTAGGCCTACGGTAGCCAAGTTTGTTTTTTGAAGAAAGCTTCTGCGCGAGAGGTAGTTGCTGTTGATCTTGTTATGAGATTTCATCGGTCGGCCTTTCTCTTGCTTGGGGTATGAGAAGTCTTCTTTTGCCTCTTGTCCTTAAAGACGTGGATTGTTGTGGTTGGTAACGCGTTGTTTAGAAATTTTTATGTGCTACTTTTTAATGGTTTTTTGCATTGGACGCGTGGGTGTGGAGAGGGGGGGGTGGAGTCTTATGGATGATCAGCAAATTGTTGATCTCTATTGGGAGCGTTCTCAGAGGGCTATATCAGAGTCAAAGAGTAAATATGGCGCTGCTTGCTACAGTATTTCCTACCGTATTTTGCAGAGTAAAGAGGATGCCGATGAATGCGAGAACGACACGTATCTTCGCGCATGGAATGCTATGCCACCGAGTCGCCCTGCTTTCCTTGGTGCGTTTCTTTCTCGGATTGCCAGAAACCTCTCCCTCGATGTTCTCGAAAAGAGACGAGCGGTAAAGAGGGGAGGCGGTGAGCTTGCTCTCGTTCTTCACGAGCTTGAGGAGTGCGTAGCGGATTTACGCGTGGATACGGAGTTTGATGACGCAGAAGGGCTGTCTTTGGCACTGGACGCATTTCTCAGGGGGCTTTCGAAGGAAGCTCGCGTTTTCTTTGTCCAGCGCTATTGGATGAGCTACTCGATTGCAGAGGTGGCATCTCAAAACAGCGTCAGTGAGGGCAAAGTAAAGATGAGCTTGCTTAGGACGCGGCGCTCGTTGAGGAAGTTTCTCGATGAGAGGGACGGTGAGTATGAAGTCGCAGGTTGATGGTGCTTGGCAGCTTTACAAAGCGCTTGGCGAAATAGGGGACGATCTCATCGCCGAGGCAAGTCGCGGCCTTGGGAAAGGCGCCGAGGATGAAACTCCAAAGGAAAAGGCCGGCAAGAAGGTGGTCAAGTTTTTGCCGCGGGTCCTTCTCGTAGCGGCGCTTGCTGCCATACCTGCTAGCGCGATGGGCGACAGTTCGTTGCTCGATACGGCGCGTGCTAAGACCGCAATGCTTGAGCTGAGTAATGAGGATTTGCAGGTAGTTTGTGACAGCCTCGCCCTCCAGCACATAACTCCCGGAATCCTATCTCAACTAGAACCCCTTCAGGTGAATGACGACGGGCTTGTTTATGGGTTTGGCTCTCCGGTAACGGATTTGGCGACAACGATGACGGATGACGGGAAAGTCGGGTATTCGTATTACAAGGATTGGTGGGGAGAGGTTGACGATCCTCCCGAGGTAAAGCGCTACAAGCTTACCCATACCCGCAGCTTGCCTGTATACGAGAGCGATGGGAAGACGCTTGTCGGCTATTTCACCTTTGGATGGCTGTGGCCTCCGGAGACTCCTCATATCGGAATACGCTAATTGCTCTTAATACAAAAAGTGCCGCTCCCCTGGCTTTGAGCTAGGAGGCGGCACTGGTGTTTGCTGTGGCGGAGATGCGTGCGAATCGAACACACCCGAGACGTTCTGCGCGCCTCACAACGGCTTTGAAGGCCGCGGGGGCCACCAGACCCCAGCCATCTCCGTTTTGCGTCCGTCTATCCTAGCAGTTATTTTGACAACCGCCATACCGATTAGGCGAGCGACGCTTAGGGTCGCTGATTTGCGAGTGGCTCTTCGACGCCGGTGGCTCATATGGCAAGAAAAACACCGTAGGCACCTGAAAGTGGCAAGAAAAACACCACAGGCGCATGTCTGCTTTTACCGATGCGCCTGTGGTGTATTTGTGGCCGGTTTGAGATGACTACGGTGTTTTTCTTGCCACGTTTGGTGAAAAAGTGCCACAAGGAGACGTGGACAGGGCCTTATTCCCGGTAAAAAGCAGGGTTATGTCCAAAATTATTCTGACATTGCTATACTCCTATACATTGATTAATCCCTGCGAAGGAGGAAGCAGAATGGCATCGATCAACCCCTGGGCGCTTTATGACGAGATGATCGAGGGAATTCCGGAGGATATCCTCGTCAAGGACTACGCGCTCGGCCTCAACTGGTCCTACCTCGAGGCGGAGTGCGGCATGGGCGTTGCGTACACGGCTCGCGGCGGCGCAAAGCGCAAGCGCAAGAACGACCTGCGCGGCATCACCCTCAAAGAGGCAGCCGCCATGTCCAAGTCTTGGTGCTTCGAGGAGGCGACCCTTGGCGTGGCCGCCCTCAACGCCTGGTACTCTAACCCCGAGCGCCTTGCTGCCAACGGCATCGACGTCGAGTATGAGAACAGCTCTGCTGCCGACGAGACCAGCCCCCACTTTGGCAAGAAGCTCGATGCCTTCCAGCTCTACAAGCCGCAGATCGCAGCGCAGGGCAACGCCAACGTCGTTGTCGTGGGCCACTTCCCCCATGCGACCGACATCAGTGAGTACGCCAACGTCACTATCCTTGAGCGCAACGTCCGCGACGAGTGGGACACACCCGACCCCGCCTGCGAGTACGTCATGCCGAGTGCTGACTACGCCTACATCACGGGTGTGACGATCATGAACAAGACCGTGACTCGCTTGCTTGAGCTGACCCGCGATGCTCATACCATCATGGTCGGCCCCAGCGTCGTCATGGCGCCGGCGCTGTACAAGCGTGGCGTGGAATGCATGGCCGGCAGCATCGTCGTTGACCCCGAGGCCACCAAGTTCGGTTGCGCCAACGGAGCCGGCCAGATCTTTGGCAAGAGCCTCCAGATGGTGATGGCCCGCGCGTAAGCGAGCGAGCTGCAAAGTGAAGCGAGCAAGGCCCGGTCGGGGATGCCCCGACCGGGCCTTGTTGTTTGGCGGAGCTGGTGCAGAAGCCCTAGAGCGAGATGGGTGGTGTTAGGGGAAGCTGTGATGTACGGGTGTCAACACATTGTGGCAAGAGGCGGTCAGTTGTCGTGTGAGCATCGGCGAGGCCAAAACCCCATGTAGTCGCGAGACGAAGTCCGCGACACGCTACGGGTGTCTGCCGGCTAGCTGCGGCCTGTGGCGCCGACTTCGTCTGGCGCCTACGTGGGCGCTGTGGCTCGCAGGTGCTGACGCGATTCCAGTTGCCTGCTGCAAGGTGGGGTCGAATGAATTAGACCCCTACGTAAGCGGGGCTGGCGGGCATCGACAAGTTGCGACAGGGGCCAGCGGTTGGTCGTTGCGTGAGCATCAGAGAGACCCAGCTCCACGCAGTCGCGAACTCCCTACAGCTTGGAGAAGTACTCCGCGATGGCGAGCATACACTCGAGGATCTCTTCCTCGGACAGAAGCGTCCTTGCGTCGAGGAGGAGCTGCTCCTTGGCAATGCGTCCGACGACGGGCAGCTCGCGCTCGGAGACCATGTGGTGGTGGCAGTCGAGTGCGCAGCCGCGCTTGAAGCTGAGGACGACGGCATGGCTGGCGATGTCGCACATGGGCAGCGCACCGCCGCCAGCGCGGCTGATGCAGGGCTCGATGCTGATCTCGACGGCGTCTTGCGGCAGGGCAGCGCGCAGTTTCTCGGCCAAGTCCTCTGCGGTGGGCAGCACGCCCTCTGCCGGGGTGTTGAGCATGCGCAGGGTGGGTATCTGCTCGAGGGCGCGCTCGGGCTCGAGGTAGAGGCGCAGCGTGGCCTCAAGTGCCGCAAGCGTCATCTTGTCGAGGCGCAAGGCGCGGGCAAGCGGGTTCTTCTTGAGGCGCTTGATGAGGTCCGCGCGGCCGGCGATGATGCCCGCCTGCGGGCCGCCGAGCAGCTTGTCGCCGCTGAAGGACACAATGTCGGCACCGGCATGGAGGCTCTCGATGACGGCGGGCTCTGCGTAGTCGCCAAAACAGTCGAGGCGGATGAAGGCGCCGGAGCCCTGGTCCTCGTAGACGAGCACCTTGGGCTGACCCTCGCCGCGTGCAGCGTTTTCTGCATCGGCGATGGCGCGCAGCTCGGCCACGGAGACCTCCTCCGTGAAGCCGATGAGGCGGAAGTTAGAGCGGTGGACCTTGAGCAGCATTGCGGTGTCGTCGCTGAGAGCGCGCTCGTAGTCGCGCGGGTGGGTCTTATTCGTGGCGCCGACCTCGACCATGGTCGCATGGCTTTGCGCCATGATGTCGGGGATGCGGAAGGAGCCGCCGATCTCGACTTCCTCGCCACGCGAGACGACGGCCTCGTGGCCGGCGGCGAACTCGGAGAGCACCATCATGACGGCGGCGGCGTTGTTGTTGACGGCGATGGCGGCCTCGGCGCCGGTCAGCGCGCAGATGAGCTGCTCGCAGTGGTCGTGGCGGCTGCCGCGTGCCATGGCCTGCGTGTCGTACTCGAGCGTGGAGTAGCCGGCGATGACGTCGTTGACGGCGTCGATGGCGCACTGGGCAAGCGGGCTGCGGCCGAGGTTGGTGTGGACGATGACGCCGGATGCGTTGACGACGCGGCGCAGGGAGCGCTGGCGCAAAGACAGCGTCTTGAGCTGCGCTGCCGCCGCGATGGCGCTGACATCGACGCTGTCGACGCTGCCTGCGAGGATCCCCTGGCGCACCTCGTCGACAGCACCGCGCACGGCGTCGACGACGAGCTCTCGGGGAAACTCGGCGACTGCCTGCTGCAGCGCCGGCTGCTCGAGGAGCTCTTCAACTTGGGGGAGTGAGCGCAGAAGCGCCTTGCGATCGTCCATCTTGCCGTCCTTTCCGTCGCGCGTACCCTGATGCCGCCGCGCGAGAAGTTACCGTGCCGCCATCCTACACGACCGCCCTTCCCGTACAGTGTCTGCAGCCAAGTCCTTTCGAGGACGATTGTATTCGTTGCGGATAAACGGCGACAGAAAGCGAGTGCGATGAGGATCCTGCATGTCACAGCCCAAAAGCCCGACAGCACCGGCAGCGGTGTGTACCTGGCGCAGACAGTTGCCGCCTGCGCTCGCCTCGGCTGCGAGCAAGCGGTGGTCTGCGGTGTCGATGTGAGCGACGACACCGAGCTGCCAGACGGCGTCGCGGTCTTCCCGGTGCGCTTCAACACACCCGAGCTTCCCTTCGACGTCTGCGGCATGTCCGACGAGATGCCTTATCCCTCGACGCGCTACCGCGACCTCACACCGCAGATGCTCGCGCAGTTCGAGGCGGCCTTCAAGGCGAAGCTCGCCGAGGCTGTCGAGGCCTTCAGCCCGGAGGTGATCGTCTGCAACCATCTCTACCTCGTCACGACCTTCATGCGCGAGCTTGCCGAGGAACACTCCCTTCGCTGCCCCGTCGTTGCCATCTGCCATAACACTTGCTTGCGCCAGCTGTCGCAGCATGGTCTTGAGCGCGAGCGCATCATCGGGGCTGTCGGCCGCCTCGACCTCGTGCTCGCTTTGCACGGCGAGCAGCGCGATCGCATTGTCGAGGTGTTCGGCATCGACCCCGCCAAGGTGGCCGTGATCGGCACGGGCTACGATGCGAGTGTCTTCAACCTGTGTCCTGAGGTGGGGGAGGGCGCTGCCTTCGGCGGCAGGGTAAAACCGGCACGCTCTATCGTCTACGCTGGCAAGGTCACCTTCAAGAAGGGCATCGACAGCCTGTTGAGGTCGATGGATCTGCTGCAGGAGCCAGCGTCTCTGCGTTTGTGTGGTGGCGTAGGACCGGACTACCTGGGCGGCGTCCTCGAGCAGCGCATGCAGGAGAGCGCACAGCAGCTGAGCTATGCCGGCCGCTTGGCTCCGGTGGTGCTTGCAGGCGAGTACCGTGCAGCGGAGGTCTTTGTGCTCCCGTCGTTTAGCGAAGGTCTGCCGCTCGTGGTGATCGAGGCCTTGGCCTGTGGTTGCAAGGTCGTGGTGACGGATCTGCCGGGCCTACGCCCGTGGATCGAGGATAACATCCCCGCCGCGCCCATCGTCTATGTGGAGCCGCCGCGCATGACCTCCGTCGATGAGCCGCTTGAGCAAGACCTGCCCGCCTTCGAGCAGCGTCTCGCGGATGCGCTTGAGGAGGCCTTTGCGATGCCGTGTCCCGTCACCGATGTGAGCGCGCTGTCTTGGGATGCCTTGGGCTCGAGGCTCACCACATACTGTGAGGGACTGCTCGAGTGTTAGGGAAGTGCTGATTAGCGCGAGGTTTATGGGGAGGGACCTCGGTCCCTCCCCTACGTTGGCGGGTAGCCGCATCGTAGTCGACGACACGAACATCGACAAGGAGTCCCTCCCCTACGTTGGCGGGTAGCCAACTTGTCACTGGTACACATTGGATGCCCGCCAGCGTCTCGCTAGGCCTTATGCCGGGCAGCCCACAAGGACGTGGTCAATCGGCTTGCCGTTGTGGATGAGCCGTTGCTTTGGCTCCGCAAGTATTCCATTTTCTGGCAACTTGCTATCTGCTAGTATGTTTTACACCTGTGGGTGCATTGCACCCGCATCTCAAACGTAGCAATCAAACACACCAACGAAGGAGGTGCCCCATGGACGAAGCCGGCATCGAGGAGCTGCTTGACGAGCTTGCAGAGCGCATCGAGAACTCCAAGCCTGTCCTGGGTAACAGCCAGAAGCGTCAGGTCGAGATCGGGCCTGTTTTCGAGATTTTGGACGAGATTCGCGACATCCTCCCGGAGGAGCTGCGCCAGGCGCGCATCATCGTTCGCGACCGTCAGGGCATGATCGAGGCCGCGGAGATCGACGCAAACCGCATCCTCGAGGACGCAGAGCGCCAGGCAGACCAGATCGCCAGCGAGCAGGAGGTCGTCCGCATCGCCGAGGCCAAGGCCACGGAGATCGTCGAGGAGGCCATGGTCCGCGAGCGCGAGATGCGCGTCGGCGCAGAGGACTACGCAGACCAGATCTTCGCGAACCTCGAGACCAACCTCGACAACCTGCTCAAGAACGTCACGCGCTGCCGCGCACGTCTGAACAACAGCTCTGCAGACTAGGCGCATTGCGCTCGCGCAGATAAGCGAAGGAGGGCCGATGCAGGCATTTCCCCAGTCAATCTATCCTGAGCTCGTCAACTTCGGCGGTATCCGCAAGCTTTCCGGCACCCTCGACGAGAAGTCGTACGAGGTCGGCGGCATGCAGGTGGAGACCCCGGGCGGCTTCGAGTACGAGTTGACGCTCACCAATACCGGCGAGGCCATCTTGCTCCAGGGCAAGGTGCGCACCACCGGCAACACGGAGTGTGCTCGCTGCCTCGAGCCCGCCACGGTCGAGGTTGAAGCGGAGGTCCAGGGTTACTTCCTCCTCAACGAGGCAGATCTCGCAGAGGGCTACGAGGAAGACGAGGTCGATGTCATCGACGCCAACGGCGACTTCGACATCTCCTACAACATCCTGGCTGCCGTTTGCTACGCGACTCCGTTCGTGGTGCTGTGCAAGGACGATTGCAAGGGCCTGTGCCCGCATTGCGGCTGCAACCTCAACGAGGAGAGCTGCGACTGCTCGAGCAAGCCGGACCCGACCAATCCCTTTGCCGCGCTTGCCGGCTTGAACTTCAGCGACGATGACGTCGCCCGCGGCCAGGCTGCCAAGGACGAGTTCGGCGACGCTGCCGCCCACGAGGCGCCAGCCGACGACGCCCCTGAGCTCACGCCTGAGGAGGCGGCAGAGCTGGAGCGCGCGCTCGACGCTATCTTCGCCGATGGAGCCGCCGGCACTCTCGAGTTCGACGACGAAGGCAACCTCGTCTTCATCGAGGACGACGCTCAAGATGAGGATAAGGACGCCGAGTAATACCGATTCTTCGGATGTGTGTTGCTTTTGATGGGATGCGACCTGGTCTGAGATGCCCGGCCTCGCCTGCTGGCAGGTTCGAGCGTTTTGGGCCAGGTCGCATTCGTGTGAAGTCGACGGCAGATGCAGTTGGGAAGGAAACCCCGTTGTCTGAGTACTACAAAACCTACACTTGTCCGCAGGCCAAGGACTGCGGTGGCTGCGAGTGGCTGGCGGTCCCCTATGAGATCCAGCTTGAGCGCAAGCAGGAGGCCCTCAAGGAGCTCTTCGAGCCGCTGGGCGTCGAGCCGGAGCCCATCGTCGGCATGGACGAGCCGGTGGCCTACCGTGCCAAGAGCATGACGCCGTTTCAGCCCGGGCAGAAGGGCAAGCTCGTCCACGGCATGTACAAGCCGGGAACCCACAAGCTCATCGCCTGCCCCAGCTGCCTGGTGGAAGACCCGCAGGCGCGTCCCATCTTCGACAGCATCGCCAAGCTCGCGCGCGAGTTCAAGCTCAAGGCCTACGACGAGGACCGCGGCAGCGGTCTGCTGCGCCATGCGATCATCCGCTGCGCTGCCAACACGGACGAGGTCATGGTCACGCTCGTGTGCAACAGCAAGGAGTTCCCGCACAAGAAGGAGTTCGTGCGCGCTTTGAGGGCGGAGCACCCGGAGATCTCGACCGTTGTCTTCAACGTCAACACGCGCAACACCAACGCCGTGCTCGGCAACCGCGACAGCGTCGCCTACGGCCAGGGTTGGATCGAGGACAAGCTGTGCGGCCAGACCTTCAGGATCCCGAGCCCTGCCTTCTACCAGACCAACCCCAAGCAGACCGAGGTGCTCTACAACACCGCGGTCGAGCTTGCGGCGCTTCAGGGCGGCGAGAGCGTGCTGGACGCCTACTGCGGCATCGGCACGATCGGCATCGTCGCTGCCAATCGCAGCATCGAGCAACAGCGCGCCGGCACGGCACCCGTTCACAAGAAGAAGGCTGCCAAGGCCGCTGCCAAGGCGAAGAAGAAGGGCAAGGAAGCCCAGCCCAAGCCCGTCGAGCTCACCGGCGTGGAGATGACCCCGTCTGCGGTGGAGATCGCCTCCGAGAACGCGCGCATCAACAACGTTAAGCGCGCTCAGTTTATACAGGGCGATGCAGGCGAGTACCTGCATAGCTGTAGCAGGCACTTTGACGTGGTCCTCATGGACCCGCCGCGAGCCGGCGCCTCCGAGGAGTTCATCGAGGGCCTGCTTGCTGCCTCGCCCAAGCGCGTCGTCTACATCAGCTGCAACCCGGAGACCCAGGTGCGCGATATTCAGATGATGGGGGATGCCTACACCCTCAAGCGCATCATTCCGGTCGACATGTTCCCGCACACCAAGCATGCGGAGACGGTTGCGCTGCTGGTGAGGAAGTAAGCCTGCTTTTTCTCGACGACTTTCGACGAAAAGCAGAAAAGGCTTCACAGAAAGCTTTTACGGTGTTAGAATACCAATTCGCGTGTTTAGGATTTACGGCTTCCCCAAACGGAGGGCCGTGTACGAAAGGTAATTAGGAACATGGCTGTACCCAAAAGGAAAACCGGTCGAGCAGTTACCCATGCTCGTCGCTCTGCAAACGATCGTTGCGCTACTCCGTCCCGCTCTGTCTGCCCTCAGTGCGGCGAGGTCAAGCTTCCGCACCGCGT
This sequence comes from uncultured Coriobacteriales bacterium, assembly GCA_934646835.1. GTDB lineage: Bacteria > Actinomycetota > Coriobacteriia > Coriobacteriales > QAMH01 > W2P13-069. The sequence goes on along the minus strand of CAKUES010000005.1, from coordinate 73,841 downwards.
GTGCCCCAGCTGCGGCTTCTACAAGAACCGCGAGGTTCTCGACGTCGAGTAAATCGATCGTTAGCTACAACATATAGCTGCATGAAAAGCCGGCTCTTTGGAGTCGGCTCTTTTGCGTGCAAGGCCATGACACACTTTGTCACTGGCACATTGTGTGTCACGCAGGCCGCACCTCCTGTCGTTTGTGCTCTTTTGCGTCAAATAGGCCACGTGATCTCGCGCGCTTCTTTCAAGCGGCTATTCTGTTGGCTGTATGTGTTCGCATCGCATAAGCTTGCGCAAGCCGAAGCCGCGGCTGGTGCAAGCGTGTGCGATCCATCATGAGAGGAGACCGTCAATGGAGATGGTCAAACTGGTGGTCGACGCCCTCGGCGGCGACGACGCTCCCGGCGTGGTGCTCGAGGGTGTGGAGATGGCGCTTGCCCAAGCAGACGACATCCATGTGATTCTTACCGGTCCGGCAGAGGTCGTCGAGCCCTTTGCCGCCAAGCACGAGCGCTGCAGCGCCGTGGCAACAACGCAGGTCATCGAGATGGGGGAGCACCCCGCGATGGCCGTTCGCAAGAAAAAGGACTCCAGCATCGTCGTCGGCTGCCGCATGGTGCGCGACGGCGAGGCCGCGGGCTTCTTCAGCGCCGGCAGCACGGGCGCCTGCATGTCTGCAGCCACGCTTGTCATGGGCCGCATCAAGGGCGTCAAGCGCCCCTGCATCGCAAGCGTCGTCCCGAGCCCGGTGACCAAGTGCATTCTGGCCGACATGGGCGCTAACGCCGACTGCCGCCCCGAGTACCTGCTGCAGTTTGCCAAGATGTGCCGCGTCTATTCTCAGGAGACCTTGGGTGTCGCCAACCCCACCGTGGGCTTGCTCAACATCGGCGAGGAGGAGACGAAGGGCTCCGAGTTCGCCCAGGAGGTCCACCAACTGCTCAAGGCCGAGTGCCCCGGATTCATCGGCAACGCAGAGGGCAAGAACATCGCGCTCGGCGGCTTCGACGTCATCGTTACCGACGGTTTCACCGGCAACGTCGCGCTCAAGACCTTCGAGGGCGTCGGCAAGGCGCTGCTCGGCAGCCTGAAGGAGGCGCTGCTGTCCTCCACGAGGACCAAGCTCGGCGCGCTGCTCATCAAGCCCGCGCTCAAGGAGCTGATGAAAAAGGTCGACGCAGACCAGTACGGCGGCGCGCAGCTGCTCGGTGTGAAGGGTGTGTGCCTCATCGGCCATGGTAGCTCCAACGCCCAGGCCATCTGCAGCGGCGTGCTCGCGACGGCGCAGGCGATCCGCCAGGACATGCCTGTCAAGCTCGCAGCGGCGATCGGCGAGGAGGAGTAGCCATGGCACGTAGGCCAAGCAAGCTCATCGAGCACCTCGACATCCCGGAGATCGAGGAGTGCCATCTGGCAAACCTCGACAAGGCGGAAAAGATCATTGGCCGCGAGTTCTTCAACCGCGGCTTGCTACAGGTAGCGCTCACGCATCCCAGCTACGGCAAGCACACACGCAGCACCAACAACTACGAGCGCCTCGAGTTTTTGGGCGACAGCATCCTCGGCTTCATCATCGCCGAGGAGACCTTCGGGCGCTTCCCGGATCTGGAAGAGGGCGGTCTCACCCGCATCAAGGTGAGCCTCGTCTCCGGCGCAAGCCTCTCCAAGGTCTGCGGTGACGAGGGCCTGGGCGAGTGCATCATCTTTGGCGACTCCGAGGCCGGTACCAAGGGCCGCGGCTTGCACAGCGCGCTGGAGAACGTGTACGAGGCGCTTGTCGCCGCGCTCTATCTCGATGGCGGTATCGATGCCGCGCGCGAGTGGGTCCTGCGCACGCTGGGACCGCACATCAGCCGCGACATTGCGACCGAGCCCGAGAGCCCCAAAAGCTCGCTGCAGGAGTACCTGCAGGCGCGCCGCAAGAAGCCGTACTACAGGATCACCGACATCATCGGCCCGCCGCACGACCGCATCTTCCAGGCCGAGGTCTACTGCGACGATGAGACGCTTGGTGTGGGCGAGGGTCACAGCAAGAAGGCCGCGGAGGCCGCAGCTGCCGCCCAAGCGCTCAAAGCGCTCGGCGCAGACAAATAGCAATGAGAGGCGCTCCCTGTGGGCGCCTTTTTGCTGTCATGGGGAAACGCCGGTTAAAGCAGATACCCAATATCTGCAATTAGCAAAACCGCTGGTTACGTAGGGGAGGGACCCTGTCCCTCCCCATAAACCTCGCATTGCTCGGCGTTTCCCTAGAGTAGTCGCGGCGTGGTCAACAAAACAGTCTGACGGAAGTGTTGACCGCGACAGTGAGGCGATGGTTCGTCAACCGTACCATGCAGGCCTGCGCCGCCTTGCTGGCCATCCCTGCCATCGGCGCATCGTCGTCATGCTAAAATCAATCAGTTGTGCCCACCTGCGAGCAAAAGGATTCGCGTGTACCTCAAATCACTAGTCCTCAAGGGCTTCAAATCCTTCGCCGATCGCTCCGTGCTCAAGCTCGAGCCGGGGATGACCGTCGTCGTGGGCCCCAACGGCAGTGGCAAGTCCAACGTGAGCGACGCGGTCCTGTGGGTACTGGGCGAGCAAAGCGCCAAGCAGCTGCGCGGTCAGGCGATGGAGGATGTCATCTTTGCCGGCAGCTCCGCGCGCCAGGCAGTGAGCCTCGCGGAGGTCGACCTCGTGCTCGACAACTCCGATGGCACGCTCCCGCTCGACTTCACGGAGGTCGTCATCACGCGCCGCATGTACCGCAGCGGTGACAGCGAGTACCTCATCAACGGCAGCCCCAGCCGCCTTATGGACATCCTTGATGTCCTCAACGACTCCGGCTTGGGCCGCGACACGCATTCCATCATCTCGCAGGGCTCCCTGCAGTCCCTGCTCCAGGCCCGCCCCGAGGACCGCCGCGTCCTTATCGAGGAGGCTGCGGGCATCCTCAAGCACAAGAAGCGCAAAGAGCGCGCTGGTCGCAAGCTCAAGAACATGGATGTCGAGCTCGCGCGTGTGAACGACATCGCTGCAGAGATCGACCGCCAGCTCAAGCCTCTCGAGCGCCAGGCGAGCCGCGCTCGCCAGTACGAGCTGCTCTCCGGTGAGCTCAAGGAGATCGAGCTCACGCTCGCCGTGGACGATTTGCGCCAGCTTCAGGGTGCATGGAACGACATCGAGCGCCGCGAGCGCGAGGCGGATGCCTCTGTCGAGCTGGTGCGCTTCCGCCTGGAGGAAAAGCAGCGCGAGCTTGAGAAGCTCCAACACCTTCTCGAGGAGAAGGGCCTGTTCGCCGGCGATTTGGCCGAGCAGCGCCGCCGCTGCCAGATGGTGCTCTCCCAGCTCGATGCGGGCATGCTGCTCTTGGAGGAGAAGGGCCACAACATGGTGACCCGCCTGTCGGAGCTGCGCCAGAGCATCCACCAAAACGAGAAGCGCCTGGTCGAGAACCGCGAGGCGCTCGAGAAATCGAGTGTCGAGCAGGTCGAGGCCGCGGCGTCGCTCGAGGCCGTCACCGCGCAGGTCGACGAGGTCCGCTCCAAGATGGAGGAGACGCGCAAGGAGCGCAAGCAGCTCGACAGCGAGATCGGCCGCCTCAACGGCTCGGTGCGCAACCGCGGCAAGCAGATCGACGAGGCGACGCTGGCCATCGTCAAGGCGACGGAGTCGCTGTCTACGGCTGATGTCGAGGAGGACCTCCTCAAGCGCCGTGCGCAGCAGATCGAGGACAGCTTCTCTGCGACGCAGGCCACGCTCGCATCACGACGCAGCCGCATCGAGGAGCTCGAGGAGCAGCTCTCCAAGCTGCAGCGCGAGTCTGCGCTTGCTAAAAGCGATATCGATAAGCGCGTGCGCCTCTTGGACGACGCGCGCAAGGCGCTCAACGTCAAGCAAGACGAGCTCTCCCAGCTCAAAGCAGAGCTCAAGGGCCTCGAGGAAGTCGATCGCGCCTTCGACGCAGCAAGCCCGCTGCTGTCTTGGGTGATGGAGCGCAAGGGGCAGTTTGACGGTATCGTCGCTCCGCTGTCCGAGGTGCTCACCGCTCCAAGCGAGCTCGAGGCACTGGTCGAGCACCTGATGGGTGGAGACCTCTTTGGCCTTGCGGTCCAGGACGCGGCAAGCGCGGCGAGCCTGGTCAACGGCATCATCGCCAGCGACATCGAGCGCGGCGAGCTCGCCCTCGTGCCGGCGTCTGGCAAGGCGCAGCAAGGCCAGCGCGCAGCGGCAGGCGAGCGCTTGATCGACAAGCTCGACTTCGACGAGGCCAACGCCCACGTGGCATATGCGCTGCTGGGCGATATCTACCTAGTCGACAGCATCGAGCAGGCGATAGAGGCGAGTGCTGCGGATACGACCGGCGCACGCTTTGTCACGCGCGAGGGCGTCGTCGTCTGGCCGAGCGGCAAGATCAGCTACGGTCAGCGCACGGCAGATGCGGAGGGCGTGCTCGCCCGCAAGCGTCGCATGAACGCGCTTGCCGATGCTCAACCGGCGGCAGAGCAGGCCGTTGAGGAGTGCCAGGCCGCAGCCGCGCAAGCGCAGGAGCGCTTGCAGGTTGCGCAGGCTGACGATTTCGAGCTCTCGCAGCAGATTGCCCAGCTCAGCGGCGAGCGAGACTCTCTGCGCGAGGAAGCCGGGCGCCTCGAGTCGAGCATCGCCGGCCTCATGCAGGAGCAAGGCGAGATCGAGGCTCGACGTGCCAAGGTCGCCGCCGACACGGAGGCCACACGCAAGCGCATCGGCGAGCTCGAGGAGAAGAAGGCCGCTCTCGAGAAGGAGAAGGTCGAGCTCGACGACGAGCTCGCCAAGGTGCGCGACGAGCGCCGCCGCTTCTTCGAGGACGAGACGGTTCTCTCGAACCGCATCCAGCAGCTTCAAGTCGAGATGGCGGGCACCCGCGAGCGCGAGCGCCACCTGCGCGCGACGGTAGACAGTGCCACGCGTGTCATCAGCCAGCTCGACGAGTCCCTCGAGGTCTCTCGTCAGACCGAGCGCAACCTCGAGCTCTTGCGTCAGAGGGTCCAGCCCCTCTACAGCACGCTCACGGAGCTGCGCGAGCTTGTGATGGAGAAGGCGGAGGCCCTGCGCGACCGCGCCCAGCTCGAGCAGGCCGGCCAAGGCGACTTGCGCAACACCATCGACTTGGTGCGCAAGGCGGTGGCCGAGCGCCAAAGGCAGGTCGACGAGGCGAGCGAGGGCCTGGTGCAGATCCGCATCGAGAAGTCCAAGCTCGAGGTCCGCGTCGAGCAAGCAATCAAGGCGATCACCGAGGAAAGCGGTGTCTTGCTCGAGATCGCGCTCGAGCTGCCCGCGCCTGAGGACCGTCGCGAGATGGAGCAGCAGCGCGACCGTCTGAGCCGCCGCATCAAGAACCTCGGCAGCGTCAACCCCGTTGCCGTGGACGAGTACCGCAAGCTCAAGGAGCGCCGCGATTTCATCGCCATCCAGGTCGACGACCTGCAAAGCGCGGCAAAGGCGCTCGAGCGTATCGTCGCGGCGATCGACCGCAAGATGCGCAACCGCTTCATGGAGACCTTCAACCAGGTCAACGGCAACTTCCAGGAGATTGTCGAAAGCCTCTTCCCCGGCGGTCAGGGTTATCTCGAGCTCACGGACCCGGAGAGCCCGGAGACGACAGGCGTCGAGGTGCACGTGCAGCCGCGCGGCAAGACGGTGCGCAAGCAAAGCCTGCTGTCCGGTGGCGAGCAGAGCCTGGTGAGTTTGGCGTTGATGTTTGCGGTCTACCGCGTGCGCTCGACGCCGTTTTACATCCTCGACGAGGTCGAGGCGGCGCTTGACGACACCAACCTGCGCCGCCTGCTGTCCTACCTCGACAGCATCCGCGGCACGACGCAGGTGATCATAATCAGTCACCAGCGCCGCACTATGGAGATGGCAGACCTGCTCTATGGCGTGTCCATGCGCAGCGACGGTGTCTCCAAGCTGGTGAGCCAAAAGCTCGACCAGGCGATCAGGAACGTCTCCAACGCCCGCGACGTGGATTCGTTCACCGGCGCGAAGTAGGAAAGAGAAGCGGAGAGCTTTAGAGCCCCGAGGTCGAACCCGGGGTTTGCAGATGAGAAAAGGAGGTGCGTTGGCGATGTCACTTCGCGAACGCCTGGCAAGGGCAAGGCAGAGCCTGACCGAGAACATGAACGTCCTCTTCAAGCGAGGGCCGAAGGTCGACGAGGAGTTCTGGGAGGACCTCGAGGAGACTTTGATCCTGTCCGATCTGGGAGCCCAGGCGGCAGACGAGATCGTCGAGCGCCTGCGCGACACCGCAACGCGCAACGCGCTGCCGGACGCCTATGCTGTGCTCGACCTGCTGGCTGACACCATCGAGGAGCTCTTCGCCGTGGCGGAGGTCGACCCCTTCGACGTCGACCCCGTTTGCATCCTCTTCGTTGGCATCAACGGCGCCGGCAAGACGACGACGGTGGGCAAGCTCGCCAACCAGGGTCTTGCCGCTGGCCGCAAGCCGCTCATCGGCAGTGCGGACACCTTCCGTGCGGCTGCCATCGAGCAGCTTGACGAGTGGGGACGTCGCAGCGGTGTCGAGGTCGTCAAGCGCGAGCGCGGTGCGGACCCCGCCAGCGTCTGCTACGACGTTATCGACCGCGCAGAGGCTGCAGGCAGCGACCTCGTTCTCATCGACACCTCCGGTCGTCTCCACACGAGCGCGGACCTCATGCGCGAGCTCGAGAAGGTCGTTACCGTCACTCGCAAGCGCGCCAACATGGACGTCAAGGTCGTGCTTGTCATCGATGCCACCACCGGCCAAAACGGCCTGCAGCAGGCGCGCGAGTTCAACAAGGCGCTCGGTCTGGACGGTGTGATCATGACCAAGCTCGACGGCACGGCCAAGGGTGGCATCGCCGTCGCGGTGAGCCACGAGCTCGGCCTGCCCATCTTGCGCATGGGCGTGGGCGAGGGCATCGAGGACCTCCAGCCCTTCGATCCGCATGCTTATGCCGAGGCGCTCTTCGGCGAGATGCGCGACGACGAGCCTGCTGCAGAGGAGCCCCAGGAGCTTGGGGAGACTGTCGAGGAGGAGCCCGAGCTCGAGTCCGAGTCTGTCGCAGAGCCCGAGCCTGCCGTCGACGAGCCCGAGCCTGCCGACGCTGAGGTCGCAGTAGAGCCTGAGTCTGCCGAGGAGCCCGAAGAGCCTGCGGCCGAGGCTGCCGAGGAGCCCGAAGACAAGTCCGAGGAAGCGCCCGCAGCCGATGAGGCTGAGCTCGACGAACCCGAGGGCGGGGAGCCCGAAGCTGAGGAGCCCGAAGCCGAAGAAAAGCCCAAGAAGTGGTGGCAGAAGCTGTTTTAAACCTGTTGGTGGTCAGCTGCCCGGCTTGCTTGCTATGCTGACCATCGACATCTTTCGTGATCGATTGCAAGATGCACAGCCGCATCTGGTCCGATCACTGACCGATACCTGTGAACCGCGAGGTAGATCATATGTTTGAGAACCTGTCCGAAAAACTCCAGAGCGTCTTTGGCGGCCTTAAGAGCAAAGGTCGCCTGACGGAGGCCGACATCGACGCCGCCATGAAGGAAATCCGCATGGCGCTGCTCGAGGCCGACGTCAACTTCAAGGTCGTCAAGGGCTTCATCAAGCGCACGAAGGAGCGCTGCCTGACCGCAGACGTCATGGAAAGCCTCACGCCGGCGCAAAACGTCGTGAAGATCGTCAACGAGGAGCTCACGGCGCTGCTCGGCGGCGAGACGGTGCGTCTGGACTTTGGCAGCCGCATCCCCGGCGTCATCATGATGCTCGGCCTGCAGGGCTCTGGTAAGACGACTGCAACGGCCAAGCTCGCCTACCGCTTGGCCAAGCAGGGCCACCAGCCCCTGCTGGCAGCCTGCGACGTCTACCGTCCCGCCGCAGCCGATCAGCTGCAGACCCTCGGCGACGAGCAGGGCGTGCGCGTCTACCGCGGTGACGGCCAAGACCCCGTCGCCATCGCCAAGGGCGCGATCCAAGATGCAATCGACAACATGCGCGACGTGGTCATCGTCGACACCGCAGGTCGCCTGACTATCGACGACGCGATGATGGACGAGGCCGTCGCCATCCGCGATGCCGTCAAGCCCGACTACATCTTCCTCGTTGTCGACGCCATGACCGGTCAGGATGCCGTGACCACGGCCTCTGCCTTTGCCGAGCGCGTCGACTTTGACGGCGTGATCATGTCCAAGATGGACGGCGACGCCCGTGGCGGCGGCGCCCTGTCCATCCGCGAGGTCACCGGCAAGCCCATTGCCTTCATCTCCGCAGGCGAGAAGCCCGACTCCCTCGAGATCTTCCACCCCGATCGCATGGCCGGCCGCATCCTCGGCATGGGTGATGTGCTTTCCGTCATCGAGAAGGCCGTCGAGGTCCAGCAGCAAGAGATTGACGCCGAGGAGGCGGAGCGCCTCGCCAAGGCGGAGTTCACCTTCGAGGACTTCTACACGGTTATCGGCCAGACCCGCAAGATGGGCGGTCTGGGAAAGCTCGTCGAGGCTCTGCCCGGCGGTGCCAAGGCACAGGCCGAGGGCCGCGTGGACGAGAAGGAGCTCGACCGCGTCGAGGCGATGATTAACTCCATGACCCCGGAGGAGCGCCGCAAGCCGCAGGTCATCAACGGCAGCCGCCGCGCTCGCATCGCCAAGGGCTGCGGCCTCACCGTGACCGAGGTCAACCAGGTCATCAAGAAGTTCAACGAGACCCGCAAGATGGTCAAGAAGCTCACCGCCAAGGCCAAGCAGATGGAGCAGCAGTCCGGCAAGAAGGGCAAGAAGGGCAAGAAGCGCCGCGGCATGTTTGGTCGCGGAGGCGGCATCCCCGGCATGGAAGGCCTGGATATGAAGGCGATCGCCTCCATGATGAAGGACGGCGGCATCGACCTGAAATAGCGCGCCTCTCGCTTTACGAGCGGTTGCCATGGCTGGCGAGTCTAACAGCCTGCGCTTGAAACGAATACACATCAGCTACAGGAGGACGGGGCCAGCTCCCGTCCTCCTGTATTGCAATCCCTATCATTCTTGATTTGCAAATGCGTTAATCATGGGTCAACTTTGCGCAAAATAGTGCACAATGAATAGGTGCGCCGTATATGAGGAACGGCGTGCGTAATGCCCATTCGGGTTGCTTGGCCCGACAGGATGATTTGGAGAATCACATGGCACAGAAGAACGTGAGCCGCCGCGCATTCGTCGCTGGTGGCGCAGCTGCAACTGCAGGCGCTCTGGCACTTGGCCTGGCCGGCTGCGGTGGCGGCGACAAGAAGCAGGAGGGCGCTGGCTCTGCTGCAGCAGTCGAGGGCGGTACCCTGACTGCAGCTACTGCTTACAGCTCCACTAACTACACTCCCGTTGACATGTGCGGCGGCTCTGCACTGATGATTGGTGCAACCTGGCATGTCTTCGAGGGTCTGTACGACCTCGACATGGCAACCTACCAGCCCTATGCAGCTTTGGCTGCCGGCGACCCCGAGGCCAAGGACGGCGTCTACACCATCGCCCTGCGCGACGGCGCCAAGTTCTCCGACGGCACCGACGTCACCGCTGCTGACGTCGTCAACGCCATCAAGACCAACATGGCCGCTCCGACCATCGGCCCAATGCTCGACTGGATCAAGGACGTCAAGGCAGACGGCGAGAAGGTCGTCGTCACCGCCAAATACGCATGCGATGACCTGGTCAAGCCCCGCCTGGCTCTGTGCAAGGTCTTCCCCAAGGCCGCTACTGCAGACGAGCTGGCAAAGAAGCCCATCGGCTCCGGTCCCTGGGCATACGACGCCATCAACGGCGACGAGGGCGGCGAGATCGACTTCGTCAAGAACGAGCACTACAACGGCCCCAAGGCTGCAACTGCTGACACCATGCAGTGGCATGTCCTGAAGGACGACACCTCCCGTACCACCTCCATCGTCGAGGGCACCGTGGGCGTCGTCGAGAACGTGCCCGACGCAAACGCCGACCAGATCACTGCAGCAGGCGCTGCTGTTGACTACGTCGACGGCTTCAACCAGGCCTTCTTCATGTTCAACTGCGAGAAGAAGCCCTTCAACGACAAGCGCGTCCGCCAGGCATTCTTCTATGCAATCGACGTCGAGAAGCTGATCTCCAACCAGCTCGTCGGCCATGCAGAGGCCATTAAGGGCTACCTGCCCAAGGACTCCGAGAACTATTCCGAGGCTTCCACCGTCTACACCTACGACCCCGAGAAGGCCAAGGCCCTGCTCAAGGAGGCCGGTGCAGAGGGCCTGAAGTTCGAGCTGATGTGCAACAACAACTGGGTTTCCAACCTGTCCGCACAGATCAAGGAGGACCTCGACGCCGTCGGTCTGGAGTGCACGCTGAACGTCACCACCATCGACTGGGCAACTATGAACCCCTCTGACAAGGTTCTGCCCTACGACGTCATGCTCACCCCGGGCGACCCCACCTGCTTTGGCAAGGATGCAGACATGCTCCTCAAGTGGTGGTACGGCGACAACGTCTGGACCAACGGCCGCAGCTGCTGGGCCAAGGGCGACAAGAAGACCTGGCAGTCCGTCCAGGACAAGATGGCCGAGGCTGTCAAGATGGAGGCTGGCGACGCCAAGAAGGCAGCCTACAAGGAGATCTGCGACATCATCGCAGAGGAAGTGCCCCTGTACGGCCTGTTCCATCGCCAGGTTGCAACCGCACATCGCGAGGACATGATCACCGGCTTCAGCCCCATCGGCACCACCGGTCTGTTCATGCTCGGTGCATCCGCTACCTCCAAGTAAGCTGATAGCCGCATAGCGCGACAAGCTCGTATATCTCAAAGAGCCGCAGGTATTCGCCTGCGGCTCTTTTTGTTGGTGTGAGTAGGGGAGGATTGCAGAAGCGCGGGGTGCCTTTTGTGATTGTCTGAATGATTATCCGTTCAGACAATTATGGAAAAGGGCTTGCGGCGGAGGTTTCCCCAATTGCCTGAACGAAATATCGTTCAGGCAATTGGGGAAGGGTCGTGCAGCGAGGGTTGCAATCTTCTGAACGACCAATCATTCAGAAGATTGCAGAAAAGCGCCTACAGTGAGGATTTCGAGAAAAGTCTGAATGGCAAATCGTTCAGATAATCGCAGAAAAGGGCCTGTGGCAGCGGTTTCACGAATTGTCTGAACGAAATTTCGTTCAGACAATTGCTCCTGGGATGACAGGGCGGTGTCTAGGGAAACAGTGATTAATGCAAGGTTTATGGGGAGGGACAGGGTCCCTCCCCTACGTGACCAGCGGTTTTGCCAATCGTACGCAGCGGGCACTTGCTTTAATCAGCGTTTCTCTAGCAACGGCGACCGGCAAGCTTGTCCGCGGGGGCAACGCGCGCTTGGAATCTCGCGCCGCCGTATGCTGAGTACTTGCAAGGCTGCTGCATTAGTGGCCATTTATCGGTTAATTTCACCGCTTGCATAGTGATTTGCCCATATACTTCTGACTATGCGTTTTTTCGCAGGAGGGGCTCTGCTGTGTTTATTTGCAGAGCAGTTAGTACTAAAGAGGGGGCCCGCGTGGTCCCGGGCAAGAAAGGAGGACAAGGGTGAATAATCTGCTGCGCCTCATCGGAAGGCGCCTTGTTGCGCTGCCCATCATGGTCTTGGGCGTAACCATCCTCGTGTTCTTCATTATGGCGCTTTCGCCGATCGACCAGGCGTACTCCGTCTTGGGCGAGAGCGCAACGGCAGAGCAGGCTGACGCCTACCGCGAGGCACACGGTCTCAACGACCCGCTCCTCGTCCAGTACGGACGCTACCTGGTCAACATCTGCCATGGTGATTTTGGTACCTACGGTGCGGCCAACGCATCCGTTCTCGACCGTATCGCCGAGTCCCTGCCCGTCACCTTGGAGCTGACTTTCTTCGGCTTGATCATCGCGCTGGTCATCTCCGTCGTCTTGGGCGTCATCTCCGCTGTCTATCGCGACAAGTGGCCCGACCAGGTGATCCGCGTCATCTCCATCGTCTTCCTGGCAATGCCTTCCTTCTGGCTGGCAGTCCTGCTGATCTTGGTCTTCACCTTCAATATGGGCCTGCTGCCCTCTTCTGGTCCGCTGCCTGCCTTCTTCTCCGATCCAGGCGGATGGATGGCTCGCATGGCGCTGCCGGCGTTTGCGCTTGCCGTGCCTGTCGCCGGTCAGATGATTCGCGTCATCCGAACCTCCATGGTCGAGGAGCTTGACAAGGACTACGTCCGCACCGCACTCGGCGCGGGTATTCCCAAGGGCACCGTCATCGCACGCAATGTCCTGCGCAACGCCCTCATCAGCCCGGTTACGGTTATCGGCCTCAAGATCGCCCACCTCATCGGCGGTGCCGTCGTCATCGAGGTCATCTTCAACCTCCCCGGTATGGGCATGGCCATCCTCTCCGGTATCCAGGCCAACTATGTTTTGCTCATCCAGGGTTGCGTGCTTGTCGTCGCACTGTCCTTCATCGTGATCAACATCATCGTCGACATGCTCTACATCCTGATCGACCCCAGGATTAGGACGGTGTAGTGATGGCGTTTCGTGAGAATACAACCAAGAAGCTGGAGGCCCAGGCCGGCAAGCCGATGAAGGCCAAGCATCTCAAGGCCATGAGCATCGGCGGCAAGATCTCCCTTGTCGTGCTGGTCTTGATCGTCCTGGTCTCCGCCACGGCGCAGTTCATCGCGCCCTATGATCCCCTGCAGATCTTCACCGCGCGCCTCGCCCCGTGCTCTGAGTTCATCTTCGGCACGGACGACAAGGGCCGCGACGTCTTGTCCCGCATGATTTACGGCGGCGCGTACTCCCTGACCATCGGTCTGGGCGCAACCGTCTTCGCACTGGTCTTTGGTGCGATCTTCGGTGCCATCGCCGCGGTCAGCCGCAAGTGGGTGTCCGAGGTCATCATGCGCATCATGGACATCGTCATGTCCTTCCCCGGCATCGCTCTGGCAGCCACCCTGGTCATCGTCTTTGGCCGCACTGTCGGTTCCTTGATCATCGCCATCGGCGTCATGTACGCGCCGCAGGTCGCCCGCGTCGTGCGCGCGAACATCATGTCCGAGTACGGCCGCGACTACGTCCGTGCCTGCATGGTCGCAGGTGACCGTGCTCCGTGGATCCTGTGGAAGCATGTCATGCGCAACTGCCTGGCCCCGATCCTCGTCTTCGCTATCACGGCGACGGCAGACGCGATCGTCTTCGAGGCATCCCTCGCCTTCATCTCCGCTGGCATCCCCGAGCCCAACCCCACCTGGGGCAACATTCTCGCCGATGCCCGCGCCGGCGTCCTTGCCGGCCGCTGGTGGCAGGCGCTGTTCCCCGGCCTGGCTATCATGATCACCGTCCTTGCCCTCAACATCCTGGCTGAGGGCGTGACTGACGCCATGGCCGCCGCCCCGAGCGCTCCCATGGAGGCATCCGACTCCAACCTCTCCTCCGACCGCGAGGCAGACCGCCTCGTCGCCGACCCCAAGCTGGCTTACGCCGCTCAGGCCGAGTCCCTGGAGAAGCGCCTCGCGGCACTGCGCGAGGTTGAGCTCAAGCGCACGGACCGCTTCGAGGCCCGCACCGATGTTCCGCCCATCCTCGAGGTCAAGGACCTCTGCATCCGCTTCCCGCGCCACGGCGAGGTCAACGTCGTCGACCACCTCAACTTCGTGGTGCGCCCGCGCCAGACCATGGGTCTCGTGGGTGAGTCCGGTTGCGGCAAGTCCATCTCCTCCATGGCGATCATGGGTCTGCTCGACCCCAAGGCCCAGATCTCCGGCGAGATCATCTACAACGGCCAGAACCTGCTCGACCTCGATAACAAGGCGATGAACGAGCTGCGCGGCAAGGAGATCGCGATGATCTACCAGGACGCGCTGTCCTCGCTCAACCCGTCCATGCTGATCAAGGCCCAGTTCAAGCAGCTGACCAAGCGCGGCGGTACCCGTACGGCAGAGGAGCTCCTCGAGCTCGTCGGCCTTGATCCTGCCCGCGTGCTTGACTCCTATCCGCATGAGCTGTCCGGCGGCCAGCGCCAGCGCGTCCTTATCGCCATGGCCCTGACCCGCGACCCCAAGGTCATCATCGCCGACGAGCCCACCACGGCTCTCGACGTCACGGTCCAAAAGCAGGTCGTCGACTTGCTCAACCGCCTGCAGCACGAGCTTGGCTTCGCGATGGTGTTCGTGAGCCACGACCTCGCCCTCGTGGCAGAGGTCGCCAACTCCATCACCGTCATGTACGCCGGCCAGGTCGTGGAGCAGGGTCCCGTGCGCGAGATCATGACCAACCCGGTCCACGAGTACACCCGCGGCCTGCTCGGCTCTGTCCTCTCCATCGAGGCCGGCGGCGACCGCCTGCACCAGGTTCCCGGCAGCGTTCCCAGCCCCAAGGACTTCCCCGAGGGCGACCGCTTCTGCCCGCGCTCGAGCCACCCGGACAAGGTCTCCAACGTCCGCCCGATGCTCAAGCGCCTCAAGGGCACGGACCACTACTATGCAGAGCTGCCTGACAGCGAGCTGACCCGCATCGGCTTGACGCCGCTGGTGCCGGCAGAGGGGAGGGAATAATGGCTGAAGATAAGAAGGTTGTCCCCATCGAGGAGGACGTCTACGCCGCTCCTATGGCTGGCCGCCGCGATGTGCGCGAGCAGCTCCAGGCCATCCCCGTGCCGGAGACCTCCGTCCCCGACGACACGCCCGCAGACGCTGGCGAGCCCATCGTCTTCTTGGACGACATCCACGTCACCTTCAAGACGCGCACCGGCTCGCTGCTGCATCCCAACATGGTGAAGGCCGTCCGCGGCCTGTCGCTCAAGCTGCTTCCCGGCGAGACCATCGGTATCGTCGGCGAGTCCGGCTGCGGCAAGTCCACCACCGCCAACGTGCTCTGCGGCCTGCAAGCACCCACGAGCGGACATGTGTACTTCAAGGGCAAGGATGTCACGCAGCGCACTGCGGCGGACCGCAAGACCATCGGCCGCGTGCTGAGCGTCGTGTTCCAGGATCCTGCGACCGCGCTCAACGCCCGCATGTCTGTGCATGACCAGCTGCTCGATCCGATGATTGTCCACAAGGTCGGCACCCCTGAGGAGCGCGAGGCTCGCGTCAAGGAGCTCATTCACCTCGTCGGCCTGCCCATGAGCTGCCTCGAGGCACTGCCCGGCCAGATGTCCGGCGGTCAGCGCCAGCGCGTGGCAATCGCCCGCGCCCTGGCTCTCAACCCCGAGGTCATCATCGCCGACGAGCCTACCTCCGCACTCGACGTCTCCGTTCGCGCGCAGATCCTCAACCTGCTGATGGACCTCAAGAAGGAGCTTGGCCTGGCAATGGTCTTCATCAGCCACGACATCTCCACCGTGCGCTATATCTCCGACCGCATCGTGGTCATGAACAAGGGCGTCATCGTTGAGCGCGGCAATGCCAAGGAGGTCTTCGAGAACCCGAAGGACCCCTACACCAAGCTGCTGCTCGGCGCTGCTCCGTCCTTGCTGCATCCCGGCGAGGAGAGCTTCATCTAGAAGCGAGCGCTGTGCGTGTTGGTCGTAGATTAGGACCTCTGCAATGCTGATTGCAGAGGTCCTGCTATGTCGAGCGTAGGGGAGGGACCCTGTCCCTCCCCATATGACAGGCGTGTTAAGTTACATTGCGACTGTGCGAGGCATCGTCAGGGCTTACGACACTCTTGACTTTGCATCGTTCATGGGGAGGGACAGGGTCCCTCCCCTACGTGCAATGAGAAGAGAGGCGAGTCCTTAGGGGCTCGCCTCTCTTTGTGTCTGCTCGTTGCCTTGACGTAACCCTGAATCGCTGGCAATAGTCCATTTGTAGACTATAATAGTCCAAAAATGGACTATCTGTACTAGTAAGGAATGCTATGGAACACGACGATTTTGGCAATGAGCTGTGGTCCTGTTGGCGCGACCTCAACGTTGCCTACCGCACCTTCGCGAAGATGGAGACGGTCGACGAGAACGAGCTCTACGTTGTCGACGCGCTCTGGAAGAAGGGCGGCGGCCTGACACAGCGAGAGATATGCGATCTGTGCGACCTCAACAAGCAGACCGTGAGCGCGACGTGCAAGCGCCTTGCGGCTGACGGTTGCATCAGCTCTCAACAGGGTGCTGTCGATAAGCGCGAGCGCATCATCACCCTCACCGACGAGGGGTACACGCGCTGGGATGACCCGGTGAAGCGCATGAGGAAGCTCGAGCACGATTCCGCCAAGGGAATCGCCGATTGGGAGGCCGCTGTCTTTCTCAAGGTGGCGCGCCAGTATGTGAAAGCGTTTGAGGAGGGTTTGACCCAATGAGTCCGTACCTGTTGTTGAGCGTTTCCGTCATCTTCGAGGTGTTTGCAGACACCTGCATGAAGCTCTCGAACGGTTTCGCGCGCAAGCTGCCCATCGTGGGCATCGTCATCGGCTACGCCGTATCCTTCACCATGCTCTCCAAGGTCCTGCAAGCTTTGCCCCTGGGCTTGGCCTATGCAATCTGGACGAGCGCGGCGGTCGCCCTGACGGCGGTAGTGAGCCGCATTATCTGGAAAGAGAAGTTCAACGCGATGAAGGTCGTCGGCGTCGGCTTGATTATCTTTGGCGTTGTCTGTATGCGAATGGGAGTGCTCTAATGCATGGCAAGTGTGTTCTCTACATGGTTGTGGCAATCATCTCTGAGCTTATCGCCACAACCTCTCTCAAGCTTTCTGAGGGTTTTACGCATCCCAGCTTCTTGGTGTTGACGATTGTCGGCTACGTTGTGTCCTTTTCCTTGCTCACCCTCATGCTCAAGGAGATGAGCCTAGGCCTGGTGTATGGCATCTGGGGAGGCGCCGGCACGATGCTCACCACCGTCGTGGGCATCGTCATTTGGGACGACCCGTTCTCGCTGGTCATCGGCATTGGCATGGTGGCAGTCGTCGCCGGCATCGCGTTGATGAGCATTGGCGAGGATAAGGCGGCTGCCGAGCAGGCAGCAGCTGAGGCTGAAGCTTAGAAAAGTGCGTCTCAGCTGGTCGTATGGGGCAAGTTCTGCAAATCGGTTCTTGCATTTGGCGGCTCGAGCGTCATACTTTTGTGAGCGCGTTTTCGCGCAGTGATTTTGACTAAACAGAGAGAGGTCGCCTCATGGCAGATTCTAAGTTCCGCGGCGTTATCCCGCCGGTTGTCGTTCCCCTGGATGCCAACCGCCAGTTGGATGTCGAGGCTTTCGAGCGCTCCATCAACCACATGATCGACGGCGGTGTCCACGGTCTGTTCTTCCTCGGTTCCTCTGGCGAGGTCGCCTTCCTTAACGACGAGCAACGCTACCAGGTCCTCGAGGAGGCCGTGCGTATTGTCGACCATCGCGTCCCGGTCCTGGCCGGCGTCATCGACATGGAGACCAACCGCGTCATCAAGCAGATCGAGCGCACCCGCGACTTCGACATCGACGGCCTCGTTGCAACCGCTCCCTTCTATGCCCTGGGCGGCCCCAAGGAGAACGAGCGCCACTTCCGCGTTCTGCGCGAGCACACCAACGACATTCCCTTGTTCGCCTACGACCTGCCCGTTTGCGTCCACACCAAGCTGGACCCGACCATGCTCGTCCGTCTGGGCAACGACGGCGTCCTCGCCGGTGTCAAGGACTCCTCTGGTGATGACGTCTCCTTCCGCTGGCTGATGTTGGAGAACGAGGACGCCGGTCATCCCCTGCAGCTGCTCACCGGCCATGAGGTCGTCGTCGACGGCGCATACCTCGGCGGCGCTGACGGCTCCGTCCCCGGTCTCGCAAACCTGGCTCCCAAGGAGTACGTCGAGATGTGGAATGCCGCTCAGGTTGGCGACTGGGATACCGTCCGCGAGAAGCAGGACTACCTCGCACGCCTGATGTTCGTCACCCGCCGCGTTCAGGCCACCGTCGGCTTTGGCGCTGGCGTCGGCGCCTTCAAGACCGCGCTGTGGCAGATGGGTATCTTCAACACCAACCAGATGCGCGAGCCGGTTCAGCCGCTGGTTGGCGACGACGTCGTCGAGATCGTTCGCGTCCTCAAGCGCGCCGGCCTCATGGACGTCGCTGCTGCTCCCCGCATGTAAGCTGCGGGAGCAAAGTCCATATGATTCATTAGGGGAGGGGCGTGCCGATTGGTATGCCCCTTCTTTGCGCCAGAGCGCGCCGTGTCCGATTGGGCGCGCCGTGACGTTATCGGTGCTGCGGCGCCTGCGCAGAAGCACCAGATTGGGAGCTTGATTTCGTAGGGGAGGGACCCTGTCCCTCCCTGGGAGTGCTGTGTTGTCAACGAGCCATGCTGTTTTGAAGCGTGCTTGTCTTGTGTGTGGGCTTTCGGATTGTTGCATGGCATATGGGGAGGGACAGGGTCCTTCCCCTACGGTGGAGTGGTGGCGATGCTCGTGTGCAGTTAGCGTATGTTTAGCTAGCTCCTCTCCTGCGAGTGAAGTGGCAGCCTGCAAGGGGCTGCGATGTGTAAGCAAGTAACGGTAAGGATGGTGGCAATGAAGCCCTGCAATGTTGTGGCTGTCGATTTGGGCGGCACGAAGATCGCCGGCGCGCTGGTGCACTATGAGGCTGACGGTGCTGCGCCGCAGGTCATTGCGCGTACCTCGACTCCGACAGATGCCCGTCGCGGAGGCGAGGCTGTCTTGGCATCTGTCATCGACGTCGTGCGCGAGATGATCGCAGCTAGCGAGGGGGCGCCTGTAGGCATCGGCATCGCGGCAGCGGGCTGCATCAGCCCCGATGACGGCAGCGTTTTCTACGCCAACGAGATCATGCCTGGCTGGAGCGGTCAACCTCTGGCAGCTGCCGTGCGCGAGGCATGCGGTCTTCCCGTTGCGGCCATGGGCGATGTCCACGGCCATGCGCTCGGCGAGACGCGTTGGGGCGGCGCTCAGGGGCTCTCAAGCTGCCTGTTTGTCGCTGCTGGAACCGGCATGGGCGGTGCCTATGTGGTTGACGGCAGGGTCATGCGCGGCGCGCACGGTGCGGCTGGCCACATCGGCCACATCACGCACCCTGCGGCGACAGGCTACACCTGTGCATGTGGTGCTGACGGTCATGTCGAGTCTGTGACGAGCGGCACGGGCATCGGCGCGCTCTACCAGGGTGTTTCCATGATGGATCCTGCCTTCGACCCCGCAACCGACGGTGGCGAGGTTTCCCGTAGGGCGCAGGCAGGGGAGGACAAAGCGCGCGAGACGCTCGCACTTGCTGGTCGCACCCTTGGCGAGGCAATCGCTTCCATGGTCAATATCCTCGACCCTGCGGCAATCGTCCTCACAGGCACCGTTACCAAGGCAGGTCCCATCTGGCGCGCGGCGCTCGAGGAAGGCTACCGCGCGCAGGCGATGGTCCCCATGCTCGACACGCCCATCCTCGAGGCTGAGCTCGGGGGTGACGCCCCGCTCATCGGCGCAGCGGAAAACCTCCTCGACGCAATCGCGTAGGGATGAGGCTGCTTGCGGGGCGTTGTCCTTCGTAGGGGAGGGACCCTGTCCCTCCCCATATCCCATGCGATGACAGCGGGAATCGTGCAACGTAGCGTATTGGGGCTTTGCCGCTATGAACCTGCAGGGTTCAAGGGGAGGGACAGGGTCCCTCCCCTACGAAGAGCAGGGTCCTGCATTATCTTGGAATCAAATCAATCTGCCGCGTGTGCGGTAGCAAGCGATAGGAGAAAACGATGACTCATCCGATTATCGAGCAGTTCCGTGGCAAGCTCGTGGTGAGCTGCCAGGCATACGTTGGCGAGCCCATGCGCCATCCTGAGACCATGGCCCAGATGGCGCTTGCTGCTGAGCAGGGTGGTGCTGCTGCTATCCGTTGCCAGGGCCTCTCTGACATCTCCGCGATCAAGGGCCAGGTCGAGGTGCCGATTATCGGCATCTGGAAGGAGGGCCACGAGGGTGTCTACATCACCCCGACCATGCGCCATGCGCGCGCCTGCAGCCTTGCCGGCGCTGATGTTGTCGCACTCGACGCGACTGACCGCCCCCGCCCCAACGGCGAGACCTTCGAGGAGATCGTCGCCCAGTGCAAGGAGGAGGGCATCCTGACGATGGCCGACTGCTCCTGCATCGAGGACATCAAGCGCGGTCTTGCTGCTGGTTGCGACATTGTCTCCACGACCATGGCCGGCTACGTGCCCGGTGGCCGCGAGAAGACCGAGGGCCCGGACTTCGAGCTGCTGCGCGAGGCCGTCGCTATCGCTGGCGACACCCCCGTCATTTGCGAGGGTCGTATCCACACGCCCGCTCAGCTGCACGAGGCTTTCGAGAACGGCGCCTTTGCCTGCGTCGTCGGCACGGCGATCACCCATCCCACCAGCATCACCCGCTGGTTTGTCGACGCTATCTAAAGCACAGCACACAATCAAAGGTTGTTCTGCGGGTCAACGCTCAGAATGACGGATTTGGTGACACACAATGTCACTGGCACAAAGTGTGTCACACGCAGCCCTATAACCACAAAATCACCCAACTTGGGTGCTCGGCAAGACAACGCATGCGAACTAAAATGCATGCGTTGTCTTTTTTGAGGAGAGGAAGGACTGCAATCAATGAAGCTTGACTACCCAAATCTGTGCAAATCGCTTAAGGTCGGCAACCTGACCCTGCACAACCGCATGTGCTCGGCGCCTATGGGTGCGACTGACATCGACAAGGACGGAACACCCGGGCCGCGCACGCAGGGCTTTTACGAAGCCCGCGCCAAGGGCGGTGCCGCCATCGTCACCGTCTCAGAGCTTGTCGTCCACCCTGAGACCGACGGCTCGCAGATGTTGCATCTCAACCTTAAGAACATCGGCCAGCTCGGCGCCTTCACCTACGTTGCCGATGCGATCCGCCGTCACGGCTCCATCCCCAGCATTGAGCTGTCACACTCCGGTCAGTATGCCGGCACCTACATGGTCGACAAGGACGGCAAGGGCGATTTGTGCCAGTACGGACCCAGCGACGGCGTGCGTCCCGACGGCATGAAGGTCAAGGCCCTCACCAAGGAGCAGATCGACGATATCGTCGCTGCCTATGCCGAGGGAGCGGCGCTTGCCGAGCGCGCTGGTTTTCAGATGTGCATGCTGCACTGCGGCCACGGCTGGCTGATCAACCAGTTTTTGAGCCCGTACTTCAACAAGCGCACCGACGAGTACGGCGGCAGCTTTGAGAACCGCACGCGCCTTGCTCGCGAGGTGCTTATCGCCATTCGCGAGAAGTGCGGCAAGGACTTCCCGATCGAGATCCGCATGAGCGGCAGCGAGCTCTTCGACGGCGGCTACGACCTCGACGAAGGCGTGCGCATCGCCCAGGCGCTCGAGGACTACTGCGATCTCATCCACGTCTCCGCCGGCAGCTACCAGTTTGGCTTTGGCATCACCCATCCGAGCATGTTCCGCGAGCACGGCTGCAACGTCTACCTTGCGGCAGAGATCAAGAAGCACGTCTCCAAACCCGTCGCCACGCTCGGCGGTCTGAGCGACCCCGCTCAGATGGAGGAGATCATCGCCTCCGGTCAGGCTGACCTCATCTACATGGGCCGCGCCCTGCTTGCCGACCACATGCTCCCCAACAAGGTGATGGCGAACAAGGGCGACGAGGTCGTCAAGTGCCTGCGCTGCTATGTGTGCATGGCGGAGCGCGCGATGACCCAGACGCGTCGTTGCGCGGTGAATCCGCTCATCGGCCGCGAGCTCGAGGGCTACGAGGTCATCCCCGTGTCGCAGCACCGCCGCAAGCGCGTGCTCGTCATCGGCGGTGGTATTGCTGGCATGGTGGCGGCGATCACTGCCAAGCAGCGAGGCCATGAGACGATTCTGTGCGAGGCCGAAGGCGAGCTCGGCGGCATCCTGCGCGCCGAGTGGGCGATTCCCTTCAAGCACGACATGTACGAGCTTGGCGTGACCTATGCGCGCCTGTGTGAACGCGAGGGCGTCGAGATCCGCCTTAATACGGAGGTTGGCGAGGCATATGTCGAGGCAGTCAACCCCGATGCGGTCATCATCGCGGTGGGCAGCGAAGCCGTGAAGCCGCCCATGCCCGTTGCAGATGGCGCTCAGGTGTTGCAGGTTGACGACATCTACCTCGATGGCGCCGAGGTGGGGGAGAGGGTCTTCATCATGGGTGGAGGCCTGACCGGCTGCGAGTGCGCGCTGCTCATGGCATCGAAGGGCAAGGAGGTCCACATCGCCCAGCGCAGCCCGCTTGCCAAGGACTGCAACATCCGCCAGCGCCCCATCCTGCTCGCAGAGATCGAGAAGGCGGGCATCCACGTGCACCAGGGCTTCCGCGGCAAGGAGGTCAAGGCTGATGGTGTCTTGCTGTCCAATGCCGAGGGCGAGGAACGTTTTGTCGAGGCAGACACCGTGGTCTGCGCGCTCGGCCAGCGCTCGCGCGAGGATGTCGTCGAGCAGCTGCGTTACAGCGCGCCCTTCGTCCGCGTTGTCGGCGATGCGGTGTCGGCGCGCACCATTACCGACGCGACTTATGAAGCCTTTCACGCCGCGCTGGACATCTAGGGAAACGCTCATTAAGGGAGATGCTTTCCGCATACGATTAGCAAAACCGCTGGTTACGTAGGGGAGGGACCGAAGTCCCTCCCCATAAGCCTCGCATTAATCAGCATTTCCCTGGGAGACCAAGCTCGCTCTAAGAGGGGCGAGCGGTATAGCTAGTTTTGTGTTTCTGCAGGTCAAAGCGCCCTCTCATGCCATTGGTATGAGAGGGCGCCGCTGCTTTTAGAGTGTATTTCACTCCTTGCGGTGGTGGTATGGCGCGCGCTTCTCCCTAGTATCGAGTTCATGAGATTCACCTTCGAGAGAGAGGCTGGCTATGAAACTCACCGAGAAGAAGCTTGATTAGGGCAAGATCGCGTTGAGCGCACGAGCGACGGTAAAGGAAGTCGAAGACGCCTTCGCGACTGCGTATCTGACTTTCGTGAACAGCATGGGCCTCAAGCCCGAGCATGGAAAGACCGTGAACCAGGCTGTCGAGGAACAGCTTGGCATCAAGGACCTTTACAGCGCCGTGCGCAACTCCGCCCTCGAGGCGCTCATTCCCTATGCGATTGACAAGAGTGGCCTCATGCCGGCCTATCCGCCTGCAGTGACCGAGTGCTCCGCTTTGCGCCGCGGCCAGGAAGCGAGTTTCACGCTCGAAGTGCAGCCCAAGCAGCGCTACGAGCTGTCCTCCTATGATCCCGTCGAGGTCACTGTCCCAAAGTTCGAGATGGACACGACGCTCATCGACCGCCAGATCGAGGAGATCGCCAAGCGCAACACGGAGTACGTGCGCGCTGCTGATCAGGATCGCGCGGTCGAGAGCGGGGACGCAGTGCTGCTCGAGATGGAAAGTTGGTCGAGGGCTACGTGCTCGATGCGCTGTTTGTATACGAGGGTCTCAAGGTCGACGAGAGCGATTTTGACGAGGCGGCGCGACAGATCAACCCCAAGGCGGACTCTGCGCAGACTCGCAAACTTCTTGAGGAGACGGGTCGCAAGTTTATTTTGCGAGAGACTGCAGAGCGCCATGTGGCGTCTGAGTATCTTCTCAACCATGCCAGAATCACTGTCGCTGATTAACGCACGTCCTTTTTGGGCGGTTTTCTCCCCAATTACCCTCTATCAGGGTGTAAAAAGCTCGCCTGTTAATGGGTAAATAGGCAATCACCATTTTTGTGTGATGCTCTACCGGGGGTTTCTGCGTAAAGTGCTCAGTGTCAGAAATCAAGCAGCTGACTTGGTCGGGTCCCCTCTCTTCAACAACCCGACCGCCGGGTCCCCTCTTCAACAACCCGGCACCTCATAACACCGGTTTCCTTCTTCCTTTCCTCTTTGGAAACCAACGGTGTTAGCCCCAGGCGCGCCCCTCCTCTTCGGCGCCTGGGGCTTCTCTCTTCTTAGAGATCCAACCCCTCAAAGACATGCGGACCCTTCAACGAGATCTGCAAAGCAAAAAGGGCGAGACGCAAGTCTCGCCCTTTTTGCTTTGCCCCACAGCCGCAAATCCTCGACTGCTTTCGCAGCAACATCATCGATCCGCGGGGACACGTAGGCGCCAGACGCAGTCGGCGCCATAGGTCGCATCGAGCCTGCAGAGACCTGTGGCCCGCGCCGTCGGGGAGGGGTCTGCGAAAGCCCGCTTCGCTGCTCGCCCTGCGGGCTCGTGCGCTGCGCTCCGCGCAACTATACGAGGGACGGTTGCGCGAGGCGTTTCGCCGACCCCTCCCCGCCAGCGCTGCGAGCTTCGCGTCAGCATCTGTGGGCCCCGGACCTCACGTAGGCGCCAGACGCAGTCGGCGCCATAGGTTGCGTCGAGCTGGCGGGTGTCTACAGCTCGCTCTTGAGGGCGATTGTGCGCAGCGAAGTTTGTCTACAACTCATAGTGAAGACCGCGGGAGCGTTACGCTTGACGACATCCAGAAGGAGATCGAGCAGTGGTTCGTCTGCGATAAATGCGTTTTGCGAGGGGTGGGGCATGAGTCCTGCCCCTCGTGTTATTTTGAGGCTCATCGAGTGAGGGAGGGACTTGTGGAGTCGATTTGCTTCACGGCGTTTGACACGGTTGTCGAGATAACGGCAGATACGGATGATGCTTCTGTGCTCGAGGCCTGCCGTGCCGCTTGCACGCATTACGAGCGCTTGCTCTCCCGCTTTGACGAGCAAGGACCGCTTTGGGCGCTTAACCATGCTTGCGGGCGCCATGTGGCGCTGCCGCAGGAGTTGGCGGATTTCATCGAGGAGGCGCTTGGCTATTGCGCGCGCAGCGAGGGCTGCTTCGACATCACCATGGGCTCTGTCTGCAGGCTGTGGGACTTTCATGAGAGTCGCGTACCGCAGGCAGCCGAGCTGGCCGAGGCCTTGCGGCATGTCGATTGGCGTAGGGTTCACGTCGACGGTGACGTAGCATGGCTGGGCGACCCCTGCGCATGGATCGACCTGGGCGGGATAGCGAAGGGTTATATCGCCGATAGACTCGGCGAACTGCTGCACGCGCGTGGGGTTGAGCGGGCGATTACCGACTTGGGTGGCAATATCCTGACGTTAGGGAGCAAGGAAGGGGGCAGGCCGTGGAGAATCGGCATCCGCTCCCCGCGCCCCAGCGCCGAGGGTTCGGGATCCTTCGCTGTTGTTGAGGTGAGGGGCAAGTCAGTCGTGACGAGCGGCGTTTACGAGCGTGCGTTCGAGAAAGACGGCATCGTGTACCACCATGTGCTCGATCCTTTGGCGGGTTTGCCGGTTGAGACGGACCTTGTCAGCGCGACAGTCGTCAGCGAGCACTCAATCGACGGAGACGGCTACAGCACGACCCTGCTGGCGCTCGGATCTGCCAGGGCGTTGGTCTTTGCGCGGGCGTTGCCGGGGATTGAGGCGGTCCTCCTCACGCGCGATGGCGCGGTGCTGAAGACCGACGGTCTCTCACTCGAGCTGCTTTGATTGCGACGCGTGCCGGGGGCCGGGTTCTGCTGCTCGCCGTGAGCCTCGCGTCAGCACCGGTGGGCCCCGACCCCTCGTAGGCGCCAGACGAAGTCGGCGCCACGGGTTGCAACGAGATGGCGTAAACCTGCAGCCCGAGCCGCCGGGGAGGGGCTTGCGAATCCATCGGCTGTTCGCCGTGAACGGGCTCTCTAACTTGCTGGTCCCGAATGGGGCGCCGCGCTGTCTTGGGGCACGGTCAACACTCTAGTCAGGCTGATTTGTTGACCATGCCAGGCCTGGCATGGTCAACAAATCAGCCTGACTAGAGTGTTGACCGGTCGGCTGACGCGACGATCTGGGTGGTTTAAGGCTTTTATTTCGCGATCTGGGTGGTCTGGTTCGCACGTTGAAGCGATGCGTCAGAATCCGATTTGTAAAACTGCAGGTCAGAGCGCCGTCACTCGGAGGCGTCCTCGCCGAGCATCGCCAAAACCACCCAGTTCACGAAATAAAAGCCTTAAACCACCCAGATCGTCGCGTCTTCGAGCGCGAACCGCCCAGTTCCGGCACCTCGCAGGCGCCAGTCATCCCGCTGCGACCTATGGCGCCGACTTCGTCAGGCGCCTACGTGCCCTTGTGGCTCGATGGCGCTAACGCGATGTCTCCCCATCGCTATGCAATGCAGGCAGCAACACCCAATAACCTTGCGCTTTGGAATGCGTAGGGGCCGAATTCATTCGGCCCCAAACCTTGCTGCTCGCCGTGAGCTTCGCGTTAGCATCTGCGGGCCCCGGACCCCACGTAGGCGCCAGACGAAGTCGGCGCCATTAGGTAACAGCGGGCCGGCGTGACACACTTTGTCACTGGTACATTGTGTGTCACCGTCACTGGTACATTGTGTGTCACCCGTGCGGGCTCCCGCGCCTCTCTACAGCTCTTTGCCGCGCAGGATGACCTTGGCGACGGCGTTGTTGGCGTCGAGTAGGATGCAGTCTGCGATCTTGCCGGGCTCGATGCTGCCGCGCTCGGCGTCGATGCCCAGCGCGCGGGCAGGGTTGATGGTCGCGGCCTTGAGGGCGTCTGCCAGCGGGATACCCATCTCGTTGGCAGCGACGGCGAGACAGCGGGCGAGGTTCGTCGCGCCGCCGGCCAGCGTGCCGTCTGCAAGCGTCGCGCGGTTGCCGTTGACGAAGATCTCCTGGCCTCCCAGGTGGTACTTGCCATCGGCTAGGCCGCAGGCCTCGACGGTGTCGCTGATGAGGATCATGCGGTCTGCGCCAAAGATCTTGAAGGCAAGGCGGACCATGCTCGGCTTGATATGCACGCCGTCGCAGATGATCTCACAGGTGACGTCGTCGCGATCTGCCGCTGCAGCGATGGGGCCGGGCTCGCGATGGTGCAAGCCGGGCATCGCGTTGTAGAGGTGCGTCATGTGGCGCGCGCCGGCCTCGAAGGCGGCGCTGGCATCCTCGTAGCTGCAACAGGTGTGCGCGATGGAGATGCGGGCCTTGCCAGCCGCCTGGCTGACAAATTCGAGGTTGCCCGGCTCCTCCGGGGCAATGTCGACGAGCTTCACGAGCCCGCCGCTGCGCTCTTGCAGGCGCTCGAGCATGGCGAGGTCTGCTGCCTGCACGTAGGCGGGGTTTTGGGCACCGACCTTGTGCGGGCTGATGAAGGGGCCCTCCATGTTGATGCCGACGAGCGCGGACTGGCCGTCGCTCGGCTTGAAGCGGGCTGCCGTGTCCATGATGGGGCTGAGGATCTCCTCCGGGAAAGTCATCGTCGCCGGGCAGATGGCGGTGATGCCTTGCGAGGCTTGGTAGCTGGCAATCGTGTCGATGGACTCATCTGTCGCGTTGCAGAAGTCCTGGCCCATGCAGCCGTGGAAGTGCAGGTCGATCAGACCCGGTGCCACGATGCAGCCTGCTGCGTCGATGACGATGCCGTCGTCGACGTAGTCGTACTCGGCGACAAAGCGATCGCCGTTGACGAGGACGTCTGCGTCCTCGAAACCCTGGCCATTGAACACGCGGCCATTGGTGATCCTCATGTAAAACCCCTTGGTAGCGTGAGGGGGCATTGCCCTCTCGAATACAAAAACAGGATAGGCTTTAAAAAGCCTATCCTGCCAGTTTAGCCTATCTGCGAGTTAGATGATTACTCGCACTTGGATGCTGCCGCCTCGTCAACGATGACGACGACGTTGGGGTGGAACTGCAGCACGGAGGCGGGGACCTCCGGGGTGACGGGGCCGAAGAACGCCTTCTTGACGATCTCTGCCTTGCCCTCGCCGTTGGCGACCACGAGCACCTTCTTGGCGCGCATGATGGTGCCGATGCCCATGGTGTAGGCCTCGGTCGGGACCTCGTCGATGGAGTCAAAGAGGCGGCTGTTGGCCTCAATGGTGGACTGCGTCAGCTTCACGCAGTTGGTCTCCTTGACGAACTCGCTGTTGGGCTCGTTGAAGCCGATGTGGCCGTTGTGGCCCAGACCCAGCAGCTGGATGTCGACGCCGCCGTGAGCCTTGATGGCTGCCTCGTACTCGGCGCACGCTGCGCCTGCATCCGGGTTGGAGCCGTCGGGCACGTGGGTTGCGGCCTTGTCGATGTCGACGTGGTCGAAAAGGTGCTTGGCCATGAAGTAGTGGTAGGACTGGACGTGGTCGTGGTCGAGGCCGCGGTACTCGTCCAGGTTGTAGGTGGTGACATCCTTGAAGGAGATCTTGCCGTCCTCGTAGTCCTTGACCAGCTGGGCATAGAGGCCCTCGGGCGTGGAGCCCGTTGCCAGACCCAGGGTGCAGTCGGGCTTTGCGGCGACCAGCTCGGCGATGACATCGGCGGCCTTACGGCTCATTTCCTCGTAGTTCTTGGTGATGATAAACTCCACGGGCTCATCTCTCCTCTTCTGATTAATGCGTGTGTGCCGTCTTGCGGCAAGTCAATTCTTCATTATAGCGGCATGTCGCCGCCTGATTGCAGCGGTGGCGCCCTAGCGCTTCTCCAAGATCGTCACGGTCTCGACGTGGTAGGTCTGGGGGAAGAGGTCGACGGGCTGGACGCTCTTGATGACGTAGCGGCCATCGGCCAGCACGGCTTTGAGGTCGCGTGCGAGCGTCTGTGGGTCGCAGCTCACGTAGGCGATGCGGCGTGCCTCCGTATCGAGCAGGGCAGACAGCGCCTCCGGTGCCAGGCCGCAGCGCGGCGGATCGACGACGGCGACGTCCGCGTAGCCGAGCTCGGGCAGCTCGCGGCCGACGTCTCCGCCGATGACGTCGGCGTAGAGGTTGTTGCGCTCGAGGTTACGGCGCAGGTCGCGTACGGAGCTTCCGGCGCTCTCGACGGCGACGACGTCACCTGCAGCGGCAGCAAGCGGCAGTGTGAAGGTGCCGGCGCCGGAGTAGAGGTCGAGTGCGACGTCCTCGCTGTCGGGCTGCAGACCCTCCATGACGAGCTTGATGAGCGTCTCCGCACCCGGGGTGTTTACCTGGAAGAAGCTCGGCGCGGACAAGATCATGATGCGACCGTCGATCTCCTCGGTCCAATGGCCCTTGCCGGCGAGGTTTTCCGTGCCGGTCACCTTGCGGGCCTTGGTCTTGGTGTCGTCCTTGAGAAGCACGCGGGTGATGGCGGGACGCTTGGTGCGCACGGCGTCGGTGAGGATCTTTGCCGCCTGCGCGCGAGGGAAGCGCCCCGTGCGGGTCCAGATGGCGAGCTCGACGTCGCTTGTGCGGGTGGAGACGCGCACGCCGACGCGCTCGATGCCCAGGTTGTCTGCGCCTTGAAGGAAGCGCAGCGCGCCGGTCATCTGCTTGGGGAACTTCTCGTACTGCTTGGTGGCGAGCAGGCAGCTGGCCAGCGGGTCGAAGGCGGAGCTGTTGGCGGCGTGCATGCCCAGGCTGAAGCGCCCTGCGACATCCTGGCCCACGACGAACTCGACCTTGTTGCGGTAATTCCACTGCTTGGCGCTCGGGATGCACTCGCCAACGAGCTCCTCTGCGCCCTCGATCTTGCCGGTGCGGGTCAGGGCGTCGACGACGGCGCGGCGCTTGAAGTAGAGCTGCTGCTCGTAGGCGACCTGTGCCCAAGGGCAGCCGCCGCAGCGGCCGGTGCAGGCCTCGTCGCAGCGGGGCTGGACGCGGTGCTCGGAAGCCTCGACGATCTGGTCGATCGTGCCCTTCGCAAAGCGGTCCTTGGACTCCTTGACGTCGATGAGGACCTTGTCGCCGGGACAGCTCATGGGGACGAACACCGCGCGGCCGTCGGCGAGATGCGCGACACCGTCGCCGCCGTAGGCCAAAGACTCGATCGTCACTTCCTCGCTGATCATGTTTGCTCCTTGTGGTAGATTGCGTAGCTTTTTATTGTACTTGCCCCAGGCAGGGGATGGCTGTGTGATTTGTGTCGGGATAGGGCTGTGCCAAGTGCCGGTATCGACGTTGCGGCAAAAGAAAGGGGACCCCGACGGGTCCCCTTTGCAGAGCATGTTGCTTGCGCTGTGAGCTTACAGGCTCAGTGCGTCAACGGCGCAGGAGCTGATGCAGGCGCCGCACTCGCAGCAGATGTCCTCGTCGATGACGGCAACATCCTCAACGCTGATGGCGTCGAGGGGGCAAGCGGACTCGCATGCACCGCAGGCGATGCAGGCATCGGTATCAACAGTTACAGCCATGATGAATCCTCCAGATTCGTGGGTACTCTCCTCGCGGCTTCTCGCCGCTCCTGACACTAAAAATACCTTGCCATGGTTGAGCTGGGGCTATGGTTTTACCTCTCTCGGCAAGCGGTTAGGATTGGCTGACTAATACCCCTAGCGTTGATGTAGGCGATGCGGTGCGCATTGGATGCCTGCAGGTTCTCTGGTCTACTTTGCCAGCGGCAGCTTGACGGTGAAGGCCGTGATGCCGTTGCTGGAGGCGGCGGCGATGCTGCCGCGGTGGAGCTCCGCGGTGGACTTGGCGATGGCTAGCCCCAGGCCAAAGCTCGCGCTCTCGCCTTCCTTTGTGCGCGACTTGTCGGAGCGGTAGAAGCGGTCGAAGACGTGCACTAGGTCCTCGGGCGGGATGGAGACGCCGCCGTTGGAGACGGAGAGGATGGCATGCGTCTTGTTGCGTGTTAGCTTGACGCGCACGGGCTCGCCGCTGCCTGCTCCGTACTTGCAGGCGTTTTCCAGCAGGGTCTTGAGCATACCGTCGAGCTTATCGGCGGCTCCGCTCACCTTGACGCCCTCCTCGATCTCGTCCTCGATTAAGAGGCCGCGCTCGAAGGCAGCCGCCTCGAACTGCAGCACGGCGCGCTCGGTCATCTGCGAGAAGTCAAGCTCTGTCATGACCGGCGCGGTGTCGATGCCGGCGTCTGCTTGGGCAAGCGCGAGCAGGTCCTCGGTCAGGCGGCGCATGCGCTCGGCCTCGCTCGAGATGCCCTCGACCCAGTCCTTCTGCTCTGCCACGGTCTTCTCCGGGCTCTTCCGGAGGATGGAGGCGTCGGCCATGATGACCGTCAGCGGGGTCTTGAGCTCGTGGCTCGCGTCTGCGATGAAGCGCTGCTGGTTCTCCCATGCGGCCTCGACCGGGCGGGCGACGAAGCGCGCCAAGAACATGGTGATGACAAAGAGGACGACCATCAAGACGAGCCAAGCCAGGCCAAACGAGATGAAGATTGCCTGGATGGCCGCGTCATACGAGCTCGAATCGACGAAGGCGATGCGGTAGCCCAAGTCCTTGGGGACGATCTTGAAGTAGAGGGAGTAGGCGGGGATGGAACCTTGCACGGCAGAGCCATGACAGCTGTTGACCGCCGTTGCGACGGCGCTCTTCAAGACGTCCTCGTCCATCTGGGTGACGAGGTTCTTGTCGGCGTAGATGCTGCCGTCCCAGGTCACGGTGACGCTGTATGCGGGCACGGCAGTGCTGTTGCCGCGCTCGCCGGAGTTGTTGTGGCCGATGAAGGGGAGGTCTGAGCCCTTTGCGTCGCCGTCGATGGCGCTGCTCAAGGCACCCTCGATGCTCGACAGCATATTTTGTTGGGTCATGTAGCCCATGACGCAAAACGCAGCGAGCGAGACGAGCGCCAGCAGGCTCATGGTGATGAGGACGAAGCGCCTCTTGAAGGTCTTGAGAATCCTAATCGCCCTCCTCGATGCGGTAGCCCATCATGCGCTGCGTGACGATCTTGCTCTTGGAGCCGAGGAACTTGAGCTTCTTGCGCAGAAAGCTGATGTAGGCCTCGACGTTGTTGTCCTCTGCTGTGGACTCGTAACCCCACACGCGTGCGATGATCGCCTCTTTGCTCACGGTCGCGGGAGCGTGCGACATGAGTGTCTGCAGGACCTCGAACTCCTTGTAGGAGAGATGGACCGGCTCGGCGTCGTTGCATGACAGGTCGCAGGTGGAGAGGTTGAGGCGCAGGTCGCCAAAAGAGAGCTCGTCGACGACGACCTCGCCCTGGCGGCGGGTGATGGCGCGCAGGCGCGCGAGCAGCTCGATGGGCTGGAAGGGCTTGGTCATGTAGTCGTCTGCGCCGGCGTCGAGGCCGTGGACCTTGTCCATAGTCGCCGTGCGCGCGGTGAGCATGATGATGGGGGTGTTGACGCCTGCGGCGCGTGCCTCGCGCACGATCTGGAAGCCGTCCTTGCCGGGAAGCATGACGTCGCAGATGAAGGCGTCGTAATCGGCACCGGTGATGTAGGCAGCAGCGTCGTTGCCGTTGTAGACCACGTCGACGTGGTAGCGTTCCTGCCGCAAGATCTGCGCCAGCGCATCCGCCAAGCTGCGCTCGTCTTCTGCGATGAGGATGTTCATGGGGCCTGCCTTCGGTTCTTGTTTCCTGTTGGCAGCATTATAGGCGCGCTATCTGAAGCCAAGCTGAAGATGCGCGGTGCTAAAGCCGCGTCTCGAATGGGACAGGTGCCGTAACCCGTATTGTCTGAACGACCAATCGTTCAGACAATACGGGTTTCAGGGCAAAAGGCGCTGTTTCGGCAATTCTCTGAACGACTAATCGTTCAGAGAATTGCTGCCCCACGCTCTGTATGTCTGAGACCTGGTCATTTCCGTTCAAGCCAAAGGCGTTGAACGGAAATGACCAGGTCTCAGACGTACAGAACTATCAGGTTTGGCACGCTCTTCTACAGCAGGAACATCATGGCGGCGTAGGAGCCGACGCCCACGACGATGCACAGCACGAGCGACTTGCGCAGGTAGCCCGCGACCATGGTGAGGACGGCGGCG
Organism: uncultured Coriobacteriales bacterium; assembly: GCA_934646835.1. Taxonomy (GTDB): domain Bacteria; phylum Actinomycetota; class Coriobacteriia; order Coriobacteriales; family QAMH01; genus W2P13-069. The sequence continues at coordinate 41,281 of CAKUES010000005.1, read as the reverse complement.
ATGAGCGGCATGAGGCCGGTCCACATGCCGTCGGCGAACATGGTGGGGGAGAGCAGGTCGTTTGCGACCAACGCTGCAAAGGCTGCCGGTGGGATGAGGTTGAGCGCGCGCACGACCGACATCGGCAGCTCGCGGCCCTTGAGGGCGAGCAGCGGGATGCAGCGGCAGGCGAGCATCGTCACCAGGCAGCACAGGAAGATGATGAGGAAGGACGAAGTGCTCATTACTCGGCCTCCTTGTTCTTTTTGAGCAGGGCGCTCGAGCAGATGTAGCCGACGGCGACACCGGCAACGGCGCCGATCAGGATGGCAGGGCCGCCCAGACCTGCGAGCTTGCAGATGAAGACGCCGGCTGCGGCGGTGACCATCGTGACCAGGTTGACGAGGTTGACTTTCTGCATGCACAGCAGGCAGATGAAGATCGAGGTCATGGCAAAGGACGCCAGCACCGTGGGGACGGAGACGAGGCTGCCCAAGATGACGCCGGCGGCGTTGGCAAGCGCCCAGGTGAACATGGAGCAGAGGTTGACCGCGGTGGCGCGATGCACGTCCCAGCCGCCGTTTTGGAAGCGGGCGAGGTTCACGCCGAAGCTCTCGTCGGTGACGGTTGCAGAGAACAGGAAGCCCAGGCGCTTGGAGCAGTTCGTGCAGAACTGGGACAGGGCCGTGGAATAGAGCGTCTGACGGGTGTTGACGAGGCTCACGCTCGCGATGATGGCAAGCGGGCCGCTGCCGGCGAGCCACATGTTGGGAATCATGTACTGGCCTGCGCCGGAGTAGAAGGTGATGGACATGATGAAGGCTTCGAGTGCGTTGATGCCCGCCTGCTGGCACAGCAGTCCGCAGGGCAGGCCGAGCACGACATAGCCTGCCATGATGGGCAGCGCTGCCTTGAGTCCGTCTTTGATCACGTTGATATCCATAAGGATTGACATGTTGCCACGGTGCGCCCTGTGTTTCAAGCGGGTTAATCGCAGGTGGCAGGTGAGGTTTCGTCTGTGGGGACTCAATCTCCGCTTAATCGGAAGAGCTGATAATCGGCAGACCAATTGCTGAGCGGCGCAGATTTGCTTGCGCTTAACCAATCATTAAGAGAATTGACGGCATGCCCGCCCCTTGCTCTGTTAGAGTTCGGGGGAATGGGATTGTTTACGGGCTTTGCGCCCTTTGAAGGGATGGAACGTGGCAGCTGAGGACAAGGACGAGCTTGCAGCAGGGCAGCCTGACGAGGAGCCGATCGTCGATGCGATCGGTGCAGACAACGACTACTCTGGTCTCGATATCGTGAGCGTACCGGTCATCGGCGCCGCAGCCGAGGACGCTGCAGTTGAGGCGGACGCTGCCGAGGCGCCGCCTGCTGGCGAGGCTGCCGCTTTGCAGCAGGATCGTGCGACGGCTGCACCGCAGACAAGCGGGGATACGGGTGCAGCTGCCGATGCCGCAGCCGAAGACGACGGCGGGGAGAAGTCCCACACCGTCCGCAACGCCGTCATCGCCTTGCTCGCCATCTTGGTGCTTGTAATCGGCTGCTTTGTCGGCTGGCTGGTCTACGACGATTCCAAGAACGCATCGTGTCATGTCCCTGCGGGCGTGACGCTCGACGGCGCCAATATCGGCGGATTCACGGCCAACGAGGTGAAGTCCGAGGTCAACAGGCACTTGCTCTCCGGCAAGGTCGGCGGTATCACGCTCAAGCTGTCCAATGGCAACAGCTATTGGCTCGACTATGCGCGCCTTGGCAACGTCGACGTCCAGACGACAGTTGATGCTGCCATGGCCATGATCGAGCCGAGCATGCCTAAACGCTGCCTCTCTCGCGCTATGGATCTCTTTGGTTTGGCCGAGCCGGCGCAGCCTGTCGAGTTGGTGACTGCCGGCAAGCTGCTTGAGGACAAGGTTACCGCCAAGGTTGCCGACATCGCCAAGGATGCCGACGTCGAGGTGAAGGATGCCGGCTACGAGTTCGACATGGCGAAGTTCAAGGTCAAGACGACCAAGGCGAAGACCGGCTACCAGCTCGATCAGCAGGCGACTGTGGAGGCCATCCTCTCTGCGAGCAAGAGTGGTGCGGCCGAGGTCAACGCCATCGATACGGTTACCGAGCCCAAGAAGACCAAGCCCGGTCAGGCCATCTTCGTGAACCTCTCCGCCTGCCATCTGTACTTCTACGACAACGGCAAGCTGAAGAAGGACTACCCCTGCACGCCGGGCATGAGCGGCTACAACACCCCGAGCGGGGATTGGACCCTGTCTCAGAAGGACCCGTCTCCTACTTGGTATAACCCGCACAGCGACTGGTCCAAGAACATGCCCGAGACCATCGGTCCGGGCGCGACCAACCCCCTGGGCCTGCGCGCGCTCGCGGTCTCCTGCGGTGGAGGCATCTACATCCACGGCACGACCAACTACGGCCAGCTTGGCACTGCAGCCAGCCACGGTTGTATCCGCCTCGCCAACGAGAACGTTGTCGAGCTCTACGACCTCGTCGAGGTGGGTATCCCCATCTTCATCCACTAGGCGGCATTGGATTAGGGCAGCGTGACACACTTTGTGCCAGTGACATTGTGTTTCATGCAGAAGACTCGGGAATCCTGCGATTCTATGGCATGACACACAATGTCACTGGCACAAAGTGTGTCACGCTGGTGCAGGTCCGCCATGTTGAATGTAGGCCCGAATGACACCCCGTCGTCTTCTTACGGCTTGCGCACAACAGGGTGACGGTGTCTTTTGCGTCTTTTCCATCGGTTACACTGGAGGGGTATGTATCTTCAGCACTGATTGGAGCAAGCTGTGGCTGACGTCCACTTTGATTTCACCCAGGCTGCCACGCGCAAGGCGATCTTTGGCACTTTGATCCCCCTGCTGGCAGACGATGTCACCCGTGCCAAGGTCGGCGTCGTGGTAGGGGACAACTCTATCCGCGCAGAGCAGCACCTGCATGACCTCGCAGATGTCGAGCGCGCCATCGACATCACCGTTGCAGGCGACTACGCCAAGGCCCATGCCAAGGCCATCTACAACATTCTCGCAAAGGCCGAGGCCCAGGTTCACGGCTGCCCGGTGGAGGAGACTCACTTCCACGAGGTCGGCAAGGGCCTCACGGTCCGCGAGATCTTGGGTATCTGCACGGCCATCGAGTTCTTGTCGCCGGACAAGATCACCGCAACGGCTGTCCAGACGGGTAGCGGCACCGTCGAGTGCTCTCACGGCACCCTCGACATTCCCGCTCCCGCCACTAAGGCGATTCTCGACGAGTACCAGATCCCGGTTGTGGAGGACAAGCTCGACGGAGAGCTCTGCACTCCCACTTCCGCCGCGATCATCGCGCACTACGTCGATATGTTCGTATAGTTTTTTTGTCCTACTAACAGCAAGGAAAGAATCACATGAAGAAGTTCGGTATACCCGCAATTCTCTCCATTGTGATCATCGCGATTCTCTATTACGTGATGATCCCTGCCATCAACGTCCAGAGCACGGCGTTTTGGTGGTTCGTAATCTACTGCACGATCATCGTGACGGTGCTCTTTGCCATTCCGCGCGCAAGCGACGGCGTGACCTCCCTGCTCATGGACCTGCAGGACCACATCGACAGCTTTGGCGAGCGCCTCAAGTCCGGCAAGCTCTTCAAGTCCAAGGAGGAGCGCGCCGCAGCCAAGGCAGAGAAGAAGGCCGGCAAGAAGAAGGGCCACGGCGCCCGTTCTGCCTTCGTGGCCGGCGGCATCGTCGTCGTGTGTGCTGTCGTGCTCGTCGTCGGCAACGTCATCTCCTGCCCGTTCTTCAACGCGAAGAGCTATTCTGCTCTGCTCGACGTCGAGGACGGTGAGTTCTCCAAGGACATCGCAGAGATCTCCATGGACAGCGTTCCCGTCGTCGACCGCTCCACGGCAGTGCGCCTGGGCAGCCGCACCATCGGCGAGATGAGCGACCTCGTCTCCCAGTACGCTGTCGACGAGTCCTACAACGCCTACACCCAGATCAGCTACAAGGAGGCTCCCTACCGCGTGAGCTCTCTGGTCTACGCTGACATCATCAAGTGGATCACCAACACCCGCAACGGTCTGCCCGGCTATGTCTCCGTCAACATGGCCACCCAGGAGACCAAGCTCGTCCGCCTGCCCGAGGGCCAGTACATGCACTACTCCACGGCCGAGCACTTCAACAACTACCTGTACCGCCATGTGCGCTTCCAGTTCCCGACCAAGATCCTCGGCGACGCCGCCTTCGAGATCGACGACGACGGCAACCCCTACTGGATCGTCCCCACGGTCAAGTACCGCATCATGCTCTTTGGCGGTAAGGACTATGACGGCGCCGTCCTTGTCAACGCCGTGACTGGCGAGTCTCAGTTCTACGACCTCGACAGCATCCCGCAGTGGTGCGACAAGGTCTTCTCCGCCGATCTCGTCTACGAGCAGCTCGGCTCCTACGGCAAGTACCGCAGCGGCTTCTGGAACAGCCTGATTGGCCAGTCTGGCGTGCTCGTCCCCACCGGCTCTGCTGCACCGAGCCTCTTCGCCAACAGCGGTGACGGCTCCACCGTTGGTGACTCCACTAGCTCCACGAGCGGCTACAACTACCTCGCCATCGACGACGACGTCTACATGTACACCGGCATGACGTCTGCCAACACCGACGAGTCCCTGGTTGGCTTCGTGCTCACCAACCTACGCACCAAGGACACGCGCTATTACACCTGCGCGGGTGCGACGGAGACCTCCGCGATGCGCTCTGCAGAGGGCCAGGTCCAGCAGATGAAGTACGAGGCGACAAGCCCGCTGCTGCTCAATATCGCCAACCGCCCGACTTACTTCCTGTCCCTCAAGGACAGCGCGGGCCTGGTCAAGATGTACGCCTTCATCGACGTCCAGCAGTACCAGATCGTCGGTACCGGCACTACCGTCGAGCAGGCTCAGGCCAATTACGTGACCGCCTTGGGCAGCGACAAGGACATCGACGTCGATCCTAACGAGATTGCGAACGCGTCCGCAGCTGAGACCTCCGGCATCATCGAGGCGCTCGAGAGCGTTGTCAAGGACGGCAACAGCTACTACTACTTCAAGCTCAAGGGCGACAAGAGCATCTACGTCGCAGCTATCACCGTGAGCGAGAACCTGCCCTTCATCGAGGCAGGCGACAAGATCAAGCTCCGCTACAACGAGAATGGCACGGTTCGCGAAGTCACGGCCATCGCGAACTCCAAGGGTGAGTTCGCTTCCACGACTTCCCAGCAGTCTGGTGCCGACGCCTCCGCCGAGGCAGGCGCGTCTGCTGAGGGCGAAGCCGCTCAGGGCGAGGAAACCCAGGCTTAAGCGCGAGCTGACATAAACGACAAAGAGGGGGCTGACCTGTCTAGGGTCAGCCCCCTCTTTTCATGTGGTGGGGATGGGTGGCGATTCGGTGCCAGGGAGGCGCTGATTGATGAGAGGCCTATGGGAAGGGACAGGGTCCCTCCCCTACGTGGGTTGTCCCATTGTGGACCTGGTCCACAATGGGACAATGGGACGATCCTGACGAGGGCAAACCGTCCCCTTATCGGATGTCGCGGTAGTCGCGGGCGAGTTGTTCGGGGTCCTCGCTGCCTCGGTAGCGCTTGCGCAGCACGGCCATCTTCCTCATGACGACGAGCTGGCGGATGATGTCGCCTCGGTAGCGCCTGTCGGAGGTGAGGATGCGCTCGCGGCACATGCCGAAGGGGATGCGCCGTTGCTGCAAGTCGAGCGAGAGCTGGTAGTCCTCCATGAGGGCAATCTCGCGAAATCCGCCCAGCTCCTCGAACAGTGCGCGTTCGATGAAGATGCCCTGGTCGCCGAACATGATCTTGCGCCGGCTCGCGCGGAAGTTCGACAGCGCCTGGCAGCAGCGCATGGCGATAGTGGAGCGGGGGAATCGGATCCCAAAGCAACCGGCACGGTATTTGGCGAGCACCTCGCGAATCTGCTCGAGGGGGTATTCCGGCAGCTCGCTGTCTGCGTGCAGGAAGAAGAGAACCTCGCCGTGTGCGGCGGCGGCTCCGGCGTTGAGCTGGCGGCCGCGCCCCTTGGACGAGCGCACGATGCAGAACTCGCGCTCGAAGTACTCGACGGTGCCATCGGTGCTGCCGCCGTCGACGAGCACGATCTCTGCGAAGAGCGCGAGCTCGCGCAGCTGGTTGGCAAGCTTGTTCGCGACATCGGCCTCGTTGTAGAGGGGGACGATGACGGAGATAGAATGCTCGTCAACGGGCGCGCCATGCTCGGCAAGCTCGCGCAGCAGCGCCACAGTAGCGCTGGGGATGTGGGTGCTGACGTCTCCATGCTCGCCTGCGTGCTGGGCGCGCGCATAGAGGCGCTGCAGGTCGAAGAGGGTGTCCATGTCGCTGCAGGGGCGCAGCATAGCGCAGCCGAGCCCAAGCTCGCCTGCGTGCTGCACGACGTTGCGCAGCGCCAGGCAGGTCCCGTAGCCGTCGATGTCGAAAAGCTCTGGGTGCGCAGCGCTCAGGCCTGCGAGGTAGAAGCCGCCGTCATCGGAAGGGCCAAAGACCGTCGGGCACTCTTCGAGGATGTCGAAGGCATCGAGGATATCTTGTGCGGATGCCTCGACGCAGTCGGAGCCGAGCATCACGCAGGAGTCGAAGCCCTGTGCGAGCACGTCTGCGAAGACGTTGACGATGCGCTCACGAAAGCTGTCCCCGCGCTGCTGCAAGTAGCGGTGGTTGCTTCCGGCAAAGGCTGCCTCAAGTTCTGCGGGGATGTCCTCGGTGGTACTGCAGGGGATGATGGTGATGTCATCTCGTTGAGACTGTGCTTTCATGATGCTTGCAGCGAGGTCGCTGATGAAAGCGTGCTGGAGTGCAGCGCGCTGCTCGCAGGAGAGCGCGTGCCCCATGCGCGACTTGCCGCAGTCTTTGGCCAGTGCGCGGGTGAAGAGTACTACCGCGCGTCTCATAGGAGCTTCGTTCTCGCGCGGTTGATGAAGGGGATGCCGGACTCGCCGTGCTTCTCGTCGATGCCGAGGGCGCGGGTGAGCGCGAGGTCGACCTTGTCGTAGCCCTTTGCAGCGAGGTAGCCGCTGCAGGAGGCGCAGGCGGTGAGGATAGAGTCCTTCCTGTCCAGCACATGGCTGCAGTCTTGGCGGCAGCAGGGGAGTGCCTTGCAACCTCCGCACTCGTCCCCGTTGCGACAGCTGGCAAGCTGGCCGGCGCAGGGCAACGTGCGCGTGCCTGCAGGCAGGAAAGCCTCGATGTCGCGGGCGATGGCGCCCACGCGCCTGTCGGGGCAGGGCGGGAAGTAGACGGCATCGCCGCTGCCATCAGTGCTGTCAGCGCAAGGTTCGATACCCAGCTCCTTGAGCTTGGCGTATACGCTGACGACGCTTTGCGAGACGTTGCTGCGCAGGGCGTAGAGGCAGTTGGGACACACGCAGACGATCTCCGTGCAGCCAAGGCGCGCAAGGCGCTCGTCGATGTGCTTGCAGATGCGCTGGAAGTCATCCTCTCGCTGCATCATGCGCAGCGGTTTGCCGCAGCAGTCGTAGGCAACGCCGACGTTATGCTCGGCAAGTAGCTCGACGAGCGCGGCGCAAGTCTTGGGGTAGAGGGAAGGGAAGTTGCACCCTGGGAAAAGGACGCTTTGCGCCTTTGCGTGGCGGTAGTTCTTGAAGGGGTAGTGTCCTTTTTCCAAGGCGATGCCAAGCAGGGAGAGGCGACCGGGGCGGTGTTCCTGTGGCTGCTGGTATCCGCTGAGCGAGCTAAGAGAGAGCATGTTCATCCTCCTTTCCAAGGTAGCGTTTGCGCAAAAACGCGCTGGCCATAAGCGTGACGGCGAGCAATGCGGCGCCGCAGGCAAAGCACGTGATGCGCTGCGTTGGGTCGACGATGCCGGCGGTTGCGGTGACGTAGAGGGCACAGCCGGGGACGATGAAGACCGCCGTGCAGATCGTGTAGACGCTCAGCTTGATGTCCGTGATCCCATAGGCGAAGTTTTGCAGGTTGAAGGGGAAGATGGGGACGAGTCTTGTGATGGCGAGCAAGGTGACTGCGTTGACCTGGCTGCCAAAGAGCCACTTGGCGAGCAAGGCGTTTTGCTCAACGCGCGGCTTGACCCAGTCGCGCAGGAAGTAGCGTCCGGTGATAAAGGCCGCCACTGCCCCGGTGCAGGAGGCGACAACGCAGGCGGCGGTGCCGAGCACGGGGCCAAAGCACGCGCCGGCGACGACGGCAAAGAGTACGCCGGGTAAGGCGAGTGCTGTGCTGCCGATCACCACGGCGACGAGGTAGACGGCAAGCGCCAGTGCCAGGTTCTCGTCAACCAGCGAGCTGAGCTGCGCGGCAAGCGTCGAGGTATCGAGGCGATCTGTCAGGCCGAGGAGCGCGTTGACGGCAAGCAGCAACAAGACTACCGCGCAAAACGCGATAGCCTTGAAGCCGGCGGAACCGGGCTGCTTGTTGGGGTTCTTGGTCAACGGCGTCTAGCTCTCCGCGTTGTCGGTCTTAAGCTTGGCGGGCTGTTCTTGTGCTGCGAGCTTCTTCTTGGCGCGCTCGGTGCAGAGCTGGCGCGCCAAGACGATGACACCTGCAAGGGCGAACAGGATGAACAGCGCCATCACGAGGGTCTTCGCGCCTCCGGTGAGCATGCCGCCCACGTAGGAGTAGACGATGGTCGCCGGCAGCTGGCCGATGCCCGTTGCGAGCATGAAGCCGCCGAAGGACATGCTGGTGAGGCCTGCCGCATAGCTGACGAAGTCAAAGGAGACAAAGGGCAGCAGGCGGCAGATGAGGATGGTCAGGTTGCCGTGGCGCTCGAAGTAGCCTTCCACGCTTGCCAAGCCGCTTTTGGTGATGAGCTTTTCCACAACATCGCGACCGAGCAGGCGCGCGATCCAGAAGCAGACGGCTGCACCGGCCATGGCGCTGGTCCAGGAGAGCAACGCGCCTTGCCACCAGCCAAAGAGGTTGGCGTTGGCAAAGGTGATGAGGAAGGCGGGCAGCGGGGCTGCGACGCTTTGGAAGATCATGAGCGCGAAGGAGACAGCCGCGGCCCAGACGCCGTAGGAGGCGACGAAGTCCTTAACGACGGTGAAGTCGCCTGTGGCGAACATCCTCACGACCTCGTCAACCCAGCCGTGGACGGCGGGGACGAGGAAGTAGCTCGCAAGCAGCGCAAGGGCGCATGCCACTACGGCGATGCGCCCTGCCCAGCCCGATTTCTTCTCGGGGTTAGTCATCGAATATACTCTCGATTACTTCTCGAGGTCGTCGGAGCCCCAAGCCTGCATGCCGCCCTCGAGGGTCTTGACCTTGGTCATGTCAGCGCCGATGGCGTTGAGGGCGTTGGTGCCAGCCTGTGCGTAGGACTTGCCACTGTAGCAGACCAAGACGAGCTCCTTGCCAGCGCCCTTCTCGTCGCCAGTGGCCTCCTTGAGGGCTGCCTTCATGGCTGCCTCGCCTGCAGCTGCGTCGCCTTCCTTGGCTGCGTCCATGTCAGCGGAGACGGCGCCCTTGATGTGGCCTGCGGCGAAGTCGTCTGCCTTGCGGACGTCGACAACGACGACATCCTCGTTGCCGAGGTCGGCCTTCAGCTCGTCGACGGTCTTGTATGCCATTGCGACGTCGTTGGTCTGCTCGGCTGCGGGGGTGGAGCCACCGTTGGAGCTGGAGCTGTTGTTGTCACCGGAAGCACCGCAACCGGAGAGCATGCCAGCGCACAGTGCTGCAGCAGCAGCCATAACGAGAACCTTCTTCATTGCAAATTCCTTTCTTTCGCGTCGCCGTCTGGGCGAGCGAAGGCCAGCGCGAGACTGCACCAAAGCGCAGGCAGTTGATGTGAGTGAGCGGTATGGCATTGTGCAGTAATGCCCAAACCCGTTGCAGAAGGGGCCGGTGGGCTCGATATGAGAGGGTGACCAGCACCCTTTGCAGAAGAATTGCCCCGGCTTGCGGAGCCGCGAGAGATAGCAGAATGACCACAGTGGTCGTCTCTCGGCTATGCAGTATACGGAGCGCGGCGCACGATTCAAGGAGGTTTCCGCTTGCCGCGCGTGAGCGGATTATTCACAAGCAAGATAAAGTACACCGGAGTGCAATGTGTGCAATGTGTGCCAGTGACAAAGCGACCACGCCATGAAGGGTTCCGGTGTCATCGGCTCTTCAAGGCGTGGTCGCTTTGTCACTGGCACACATTGCACAGCGAGTTTGAGCTATCTGCTCGCATTCAATCTTACAAACTCTATTCTCTGCGGGATTTATCCTTGTCAGGGGCGTATACTTCGAGTCGTCTGTACATCGGGTAGATGCTGCAGCGTGCCGTGCTGTCTTGCCGCCTAACGCAATGCAGCCCACGCAAGCGGTCCGTTGGCATGTGCCCTAAACGCGAAGGGGGATCATATGATCACCGAGAGCACTATCCAGTCCATCATCGACGCCATCAAGGCCGGCGAGACCCCCAAGGTCGACCCTGAGCTCGTGCCCTGCTTCTCTGCAGCCGCGCTTGAGAACTCGCCGATCATTCGTCCTGAGCACCTTGCTCAGATCCTCGAGGGTCTGACGGAGGATGACATCCCCGCGCTCGAGCGCGCGATCGTCTCGCTGCGCCTCAACGACCAGGCCTGGATCGGCTTCAAGATCGTCTACGACGCCGAGGCCTGCATGCGCCCGGACAACCAGAGCTTCGACATGGGCCCGAGCGAGGACGACAAGTCCACGCTGTTCTTTGCAAACGAGAGCAAGGACATCGTCGCCAGCCGCCCGTACAACAAGCGCGACCGCAAGCAGATGCTCGACTGCACGCGCGGCCCCTCCATGCACGTCGACCAGTTTGCCGGCGTGACCTGGTGCAGCGTCCCCCTGTTTACCACGCAGCGCGTCGTCATCTACGGCGCAGGCGAGGTCAGCGTCTTCATGGAGCGCTACTGCCATGACTGCGGATTCGACACCGTCGTGCTCGACGACGATGCCGCCTTCCTCACCGAGGAGCGCTTCCCGCTGTCCGAGCGTATCTTCGTTAACGCGGATTGGAGCGATCTGGCAGACAAGCTCGAGATCACCAAGGATGACTACTGCTGTGTGGTCACCCGCGGTCACGTCCATGACATGGACGCCCTCATCCATGCGGTGAAGAGCCCCGCCTTCTACAAGGGCATGATGGGCAACCCCCACAAGAACGCCGACGTCATGGCCAACGCCGAAGCCCGCGGTTGTACGGCGGAGGATTGGGAGAACCTGAGTGCTCCCATCGGTGTGAAGATCGCCGACAAGACCCCTGCGGAGATCGCCATCTCCATCATCGCCGAGCTCATCGACGTGCGTGGCAAGGCCCGCAAGGAGACCGTGGCCCGCGTTGCGGAGATTCTTGCCAAGTAACCAGCGCAACATTGACGCCCTTTGCAGGGACGGCGCCCATGCGGGCGCCGTCCCTGTTCTATACTGTCACCCATGAGTAAACTAGACGAAATCGAGGCGCTGGCCCAAGAGGTCACCGCCGCCACTATCACCATCCTGCCCAAGCGCTGCAGCTATATCCGCAACTGGAACAGCAGCTGCAAGGCATGCATGAACGCATGCCATCATGAGGCTATCTCGCGCAAGATCGGCAGGATCAAGATCGACTCCGAGCTGTGCACCAACTGTGGTGCCTGTGCGGCAGCGTGCCCGACGAGCGCCATGCTCACGAGTGCGCCCAACCAGACCGACATCGTGCGTGCGGCAAAGGCGACGGCTGCCAACTACGGCGGCATCGCGGCCTTCACCTGCCGCCGTCATGCCGACGCGCTCGACATCGACGAGGGCCGCGTCACGGTCCTGCCCTGCCTCAACTACCTTGACGAGTACCTCATCTGCGGCTTGCTCGCCACCGGTATCAACCGCGTGGCGCTGCTGTGTCCCAGCTGCGAGGGCTGCGAGGTCGACTGCGACGAGCCGTTCTTCCCTGTTGTGGTTAAGAGCGCGCGCAACCTGATGAAGACTTGGGGCACTGACGGCAAGGTCAAGATCTTCCGCAACATCCCGGACAACATCTGCAACTGCGGCGGCAAGCTGCGCCATGCCAAAAGCGACCGTCGCGAGGCGCTGGCGCATGCCGGTGGAAGCGCCATGGGCTACATCATGGACAGCATCGACGAGGCCGTCACCGGCCAGAAGAAGCACGTCGACAACTCCGACAAGCAGGTCGTCGTCAAACCGGAGGACGTGTTTCCCGCCGACACCTACCGCGGTCCGCGCATCAAGAAGATGCTCGACCGCGTGGGAGAGCTGCCGGAGGGCGCGAGCATCGAGTCGCGCTTCTGGGTGACGCTCGACATCGACAACACCAAGTGCATCTGCTGCGGCTGCTGCGCGAGCATGTGCGCCACGCACGCGCTGCTCTATGTGCAGGACCTGCCGGAAAACCCCACCCGCGTCCAGCGCAAGGAGGCGCCCGGCACGCTCGCCTTCCAGCCGGATATGTGCATGGCGTGCGGTTTGTGCGCAGACTCCTGCTTTAGGAAGGCCATCGTCATCGGCAACCGCATCCCGGCAAACTACCTCGACCCGGACATGCTCGTAGTCCTCTTCGAGAACGAGAAGCAGAAGAACCAGCGCAAGTTCGGCCTGTAGGGTAGAGTCGCTCGCCCGCACGGATGGCGTGAACAAGCGGACAAAGCGAGCCTCTGGGAAACCAGGGGCTCGCTTTTTGTTGAAGAGCGTGGGCTGCTGGGCGCGAGCTGAGGCGCGGGTGCGCTAAGTGCGGCTGAACGGCGCCTGGTCGCGCGCGAAATCAACCACACTTGGCAATTCCGTGAACTTAGGAAAACACCGCCTACGTAGGGGAGGGACTATCTCTTCGCGTCGAGCAGATGCCCAAGGCGGAAATCGCCGCCTACGTAGGGGAGGGACCCTGTCCCTCCCCATAAACCTTGCGTTGGTCAGCATCTCCTTAAGGCAGCACAGCTCATTGCAGGCAACAAAAGAGCCGCCGCCCAAAGTGGGCAGCGGCTCTTTGCGTGCTATGTGTCAGCTTGTCGCCTACAGGCTCACAAGACCGAATGTCTGGGCGACGTAGGTGATGAGGATCAAGACGATGCAGACAGGTGCGATGTACTTGATCATCGCGGTCCATGCGCCTGCAGCCCTGAACTTGGAGCTCTCGCGGACCTCGTCGATGATGGTCTTGGGCTTGATGACCCAACCGACGAAGATGCAGGTCATGATCGCTGCGATGGGCATCATCACGGAGTTGGAGATGAAGTCCAGGAAGTCCAGGATGGAGCTGCCCTCGCCAAGCGGCTGGATGAAGCTCAGGCCGCTGTAGCCCATGTTGACGATGAAGGCTGCGACGAGGAGGAACGCGGTGACGATGGCCAGGGCCTTCTTGCGGGTCATGTTAGCGCCGTCGGAGATGATGGAGACGCAGGTCTCGACTAGAGAGATGGAGCTGGTCAGCGCTGCGAAGATAACCAGGATGAAGAAGATGCCGCCCAGGATGCCGCCGATGGAACCCATGGAGTTGAAGACCTCGGGCAAGACGATGTACATCAGGGAGGGGCCGGCGTTCTCGGCCACGGCCTCGCCGCTGCCGAGGGCCGCGAAGGAGGACGGGATGATCATCATGCCAGCGAGCAGGGAGACGCCAAAGGTGGTGCCGGCGATCTGCGTGACGCTGCTGGTCAGCTTCTCCTTCTTGTCGAGGTAGGAGCCGTAGGTGATCATGATGCCCATGGCGAGCGAGAGCGTGTAGAAGGTCTGGCCCAAAGCGGAGATGATCATCTCAGGGGAGAACTTGGACGGGTCCGGGATCAGGTAGTAAGCCAGGCCGTCGATTGCGCCGGGCATGGTGAGCACGTAGATGGCCAGCGCTGCAGAGACGATGATGAGCGCGGGCATCATGATGAGGTTGGCGCGCTCGATGCCCTTGTTGACGCCGAGGCCGACGATGGCGCAAGTCGCTGCGGCAAAGATCAACAGGAAGATGGTGGAGCCCACGGGATCGGTGATGAAGCTGGTGAAGAAGGCGCCGCCGTCTGCCATTGCAGCCGGGCTTTGGGTGAAGTACGAGAACATGTACTTGGTCGTCCAGCCGCCGATGACGCAGTAGTACGGCACGATGATGAACGGCACGCAGGACGTGAAGATGCCGATGAAGGCAAACTTCTTGCCAAAGGACTTGAAGGCGCCGATTGCAGACTGCTTGGTCTTACGACCGAGTGCATTTTCGAGCAGCAGCAGCGAGATGCCGATCGTGAACACGAAAACGAGGTAGACGAACAGGAACGCGCCTCCGCCGTACTTTGCAGCGAGATACGGGAAGCGCCACATGCTTCCCAGGCCGACTGCAGACGCGGCAGCAGAGAGCACGAAGGCCAGCTTGCCTGACCATGTCGCGCGGCTTTCAGTTGCCATGATTTTCCCTCCAGTGCTTTATCCATGCAGGTTGCGATAACCCACCCTTTAGAAGTATCGCGTCAGGATAACACTGCGGTTTCGATTCGGTTACGAGGCTGATCTGCTTATCTCGCATACGGCAAGCATGTTCCGACGGGATGTGGGTGCTGGAGGGGCAGCTTAGCTCGTTTGTGGGACGACCGGCCTGCAGGGCTGCGAGGCGGTCGTCCTCTTGCTTGCTATTCGTATAGGTTGTACGGGGTCGTCTGGTAGACGTAGTAGTTGAGCCAGTTGGTGTAGAGGAGCTGGGCGTGGCTGCGCCAGCTGGAGTGCGGCGTTCGCGTCGGGTCGTCGTCGGGGAAGTAGTGGGCGGGCATGGGTGCAAACTCGAGTGTGCCCTCCTTCACGCGGGCGACGTCGCGCGCGTACTCGGCAGCAAGCGTGCCGCGGTCGTACTCGGGGTGCCCGAAGACGAAGAAGTTCTTGGAGTCGACGCTTTTGACGATGTAGGCACCTGCCTCCGCGGAGTCGGCGATCACCTCGAGCTCGGGGTGTGCAGCGATGTCGCTTTCGACGACGCCGGTGTAGCGCGAGTGCGGTGCGTCGAACACGTCGTCGAAGCCGCGCACGAGCGGCGAGGATGGCTTGATGACCTCGTGCGAGAAGATGCCGGTGAGCTTGCCGGGCAGTACGCGCTTGGCGATGCCGTAGTGGTAGTAGATGCCAGCCTGCGCACCCCAGCAGATGTGGAGCGTGCTGTGCACGTGGGTGTCGGCCCAGTCCATGATCTGGGTGAGCTCACCCCAGTAGTCCACGTCCTCGAAGTCGTAGAGCTCGACGGGCGCGCCGGTGATGATCATGCCGTCGTAGCGGCTGTCCTTTACCTCCTCGAAGCTGCGGTAGAAGGTCTCGAGATGTGCGGCTGGCGTGTTCTTTGCCTCGTGCGTAATCGGGCGCAAGAGCTCGACTTCCACCTGCAGCGGGGTGTTGGAGAGCTTGCGCAAGATCTGCGTCTCCGTGACGATCTTGGTCGGCATGAGGTTGAGGAGCAGCACGCGCAGCGGACGGATGTCCTGGTGGATCGCGCGGTACTCCGTCATGACGAAGATGTTCTCCGCTTCGAGCTCGGAGGTCGCGGGTAGGGAGTCGGGGATTCTGATGGGCATCAGCGCACCTCGCTCACGGCGTCGCAGAGCTGCTCGAGGGCGCGCTCGAGGGTGCTTCTTGGGCAGGCGACGTTGAAGCGGATGAAGCCCGCTCCGTCTTGTCCGAACATGTCGCCCAAATCGAGCCACAGGCGCGCCTTATCCTCGACAAGCTCTCGGATGCCCCCGGCATCGAGGCCGAGCGCCGTGCAGTCGACCCAGGTGAGGTAGGTACCCTGGCACTCAACCATGCGCAGCCGCGGTGCACGTGCGGCCAGGTAGTCGCGCATGAAGCAGATGTTGGCGTAGATGTAGTCGCACGCCTGCGCGAACCACTCCTGGCCGAGCGTGTAGCAGGCCTGCGTGGCGGCAAGCCCCAGCGTCGAGGGTTCGTCGTAGCCGGTGGCGCCGCGTGCGCTGCGAAAGCGGCGGCGCAGCTCGGGGTTGGGGATGAAGATGTTGGAGATCTGCAGACCGGCGATGTTGAAGGACTTGCTCGGCGCCGTGCAGACGACCCACTGATCGCCTGCCTCCTCGCCCAGAGAGCCGTAGGAGCAAAATGCGCGCTCGCCCCAGATGAAGTCCGCGTGGATCTCGTCGGAGACGACGATGACGTCGTGTGCGGTGCAGATGCGTGCGATCTGGGAGAGCTCGTCGCGTGTCCATACGCGGCTCGCGGGGTTGTGCGGGTTGCAGAGTATGAAGAGCTTGGCGCCGCTTTCGACGATGGCCTCCTCGAAGGCGGCAAAGTCGATGGAGTAGGCGCCGTCCGCGTAGCTGAGCGGTGCGTTCACGAGCGTGCGCCCGTTGTCGACGATGACGTTTTTGAAGGGGTAGTAGACGGGCTGCTGGATGAGCACGGCGGCGCCGGGCTGCGTGAAGGCGCGCACGGCGCATGCGAGCGCGAAGACCACGCCCGGCGTCGTGACGAGCCATTCTTGCTGCGGCGTCCAGTGCTGGTGCTGCTCAATCCAGCCGAGCACGGCGTCGTAGTAGGGCTGCAGGGGCTGGGTGTAGCCAAAGATGCCGTGGTCGACGCGCTGCTTGAGGGCGTCGAGGGCCTCTGCGGGCAGCGCGAAGTCCATGTCTGCTACCCACAGCGGCGTGAGGTCGGGCGCTTTGCCGCGTGCGGCGTGGAAGTCGTACTTGAGGCAGCCGGTACCCGTGCGGTCGATGATGCGGTCGAAGTCGTAGCTGGTCATCGCCACATCACCTAGGCCAGCGCCTGCGCGAGGTCGGCGATGAGGTCGTCGGCATCCTCGAGGCCCACGGACAGGCGGATCATCTTGTCGTCGATGCCCTTGGTGGCGCGCTCCTCGAGGGAGAGGTCCGCGTGTGTCTGGGTGAGCGGGTAGGTGACGAGGCTTTCCGCACCGCCGAGGCTTTCTGCGAACTTGATGAGCTTCACGCCCTCGAGGAGCTGGCGGGCGGTCTGCGCGTCGTCGACATAGAAGGTGAGGGTGCCGCCAAAGCCGCGGCCTTGTGCGAGCGAGAGCTCGTGGCCGAGGTGCTCGGGCAAGCCGGGGTAGAGCACGCGCTCGACCTTGGGATGCTCCTGCAGCCATGCGGCGATGGCAAGCGCGTTTTGCTGGTGCTTCTCCATGCGCAGCGGCAGGGTCTTGATGCCGCGCTCGACGAGCCATGCGTCAAAGGGCGTCAGCGTCGCGCCGGTGGTGTTTTGGATGTAGCGCAAGGCGTCGGCGGTCTCCTGCGTCGCGGCGACGAGGAAACCGGAGAGAACGTCGTTGTGACCGCCCAGGTACTTGCTGCCGCTGTGGACGATGATGTCGGCGCCGAGGGTGATCGGCTGGCAGAAGTACGGGCTCAAGAAGGTGTTGTCCGCGATGAGCAGTGCGTCGTGCTCGTGTGCGAGCTCGGCCACGGCGCGGATGTCGCTCACGACCATGGTGGGGTTGGTGGGGCTTTCGATGAGGATCGCCTTGGTGGCCGGTGTGATCGCCGCTGCCACGGCGTCAAGGTCGCTCGTGTCGACGGAGCTGAAGCTCAGCCCGTTTTTCTTCGAGATGGCGTCGAAGAGGCGGATGGAGCCGCCGTAGAGGTCGAAGGAGGTGACGATGTGGTCGCCGGGGGAGAACAGCTCCATCAGGCAGCTGATGGCGGCCATGCCTGTAGAGAAGGCGAGCGCGTCGGCGCCCTGCTCGAGCTGCGCCACGGTGTCCTCGACGGACTGGCGCGTCGGGTTTTGCGTGCGGGTGTAGTCGTAGCCGGTCGAGCGGCTCAGGCCTAGGTGGGCAAAGGTCGAGGTGAGGTAGATCGGCGTGGTGACAGAGCCGGTGGGCTCGTCAAAGCGCGGCGTGTGGTGGATACAGGCGGTAGAGAACTCCACGGTTGGTGCGACCTTTCTTATGGGTGGACAAGGTGATGGGAGGGTTCGTTGCTGGCTCGCGCGGTGCGGTTGTCGGGCTGCTCGCGTGGCTGGGATTCCTGCCATCAACTCTTGCGATGATGTGTGCGTCTTTGCGTCGCCTATTATTGCAGCATTGGGCCCTTTAGCTGGCGTTTTGGCTATGGGGATTAACTATGGCGCACCATCGTCAAAACATGGGTGCCGCGTTTTCAGGGCGCTTGCTATGATGGGACAACTATGACTAACACAACGCAGACAAGCGCTCGCGGCAAGCGCATCACAGACATCTTCGCCGCAGCTGCCGACGCAGGCAGGCCCGTCGTCTCCTTCGAGATCTTCCCGCCGCGCGGCGAGCTTTCCGACGAGGCGGCGCGCGAGGTCGCCGGCAAGCTCGCGCCGCTGGGCCCGGACTTCATCTCCGTCACCTACTCTGCCGGCGGCAGCGGGACGCAAGGCCGCGCCTTCAACGCGACCAACCAGGTCTCCGCCCTCATCCAAGACGAGTTCAGCCGCCCGACCATGGCGCACCTCACCTGCATCAACGCTACGAGGGCCAGCCTCGAGGCCGCGTGCGAGGACATGCGCGCGCTCGGCATCGCCAACGTGCTCGCCTTGCGTGGCGACATCACGCCCAACACCGTGCCGGGCGAGTTCCGCTATGCCAAAGACATCATCGGCTACCTCAAGGACCAGGGCTTTTGCGTTGGCGCAGCAGCCTATCCGGAGGGCCATATCGACTGCGACAACCCGCGTGTCGACATCGAGCATCTCAAGGCCAAGCAGGACGCCGGTGCGGACTTCTTCATTACCCAGCTCTTCTTCCAAAACGAGCTGTTCTACCGCTTCCGGGAGCGCGCCCAGGCCGGCGGCATCGAGGCGCCCATCAGCTGCGGCGTCATGCCCTTCATGACCAAGAAGCAGGTCTCGCGCATGGTCTTCATGTGCGGTGCGAGTCTGCCGTCTCCCATCGTCAAGCTCGTGGCACGCTACGAGGACGACAGGGACGCCTTGCAGCAGGCCGGTTGCGAGTATGCGGCGGCGCAGTTCGCGGACCTCGAGGCAAACGGGGTCGACGGCCTGCATCTCTACACGATGAACCGCCCTGCCGTCGCCGAGTCCGTCATGCAGCGCCTCAACGTGCTGCGCGCGGCGCGTGGGTAGGCGCATCGTGGGGTTTGCCTCCGACAGGGGGCTCGTTGCCACGGGCGCTGGCCGGGCCAGCTGCATGGTTGATCGCGCCGATGCACTCAGGTACGTGGGCCATGCCGGCCAAGAGCTCGACGCAACTCTCGAGGAGCGCTTCGAGCGGCTCGCCTGCCAGTGCGAGTCCTGCTGCGACGTCTCCTATATATGGAGGATCGAGGAAGTCGACGCATCGCGTCGCTTTGGCGAGCTCGTGCCTCAGGTGGTGCTTGCAGGCAGCGGTCTGGTGCTTGAGGGTGCGGATGTCGCGCGCCATCTGGGCGGCGCCAAACTGGTTGCCGTCTTCGCTGCGACGCTGGGGCAGGGCTGCGAGCGCGAGCTCAAGAGGCTTGCCGCAACCAACGCGCTCGATTACCTGCTCTTCGACTGCTGCGCCTCCTCCTTGGCGGAGGTCGGCGCGCAGGCGGTGCAAGATATCATCGCCGAGGAGGCCCGCAGGCTGGGACTTTGCGCCCATGCACGCTTTAGCCCGGGCTATGGGGACCTCCCGCTTGCTGTGCAGCCGGCGTTTTTGTCTGCGCTCGATGCAACGCGCAAGATCGGCTTGGCGACCACCAGCGGCAACTTCCTCTTGCCGAGCAAGAGCGTCACAGCGGTTGTGGGGCTTTTTGACGAGAGCTGCGCAGATGCCTCCGCGGACCCATGCGAGGTCTGCGCGGCGCGCGGCTACTGCTGCTATCGCGAGCGCGGCACCACTTGTCGCGACTGGCAACTGCGTTGAGGTTGGGCGTTCGATCACGAGCTTTGTCGTGACACACATTGTGCCAGTGACATTGTGTGTCACTGGTTTAGGTATGCGATATGCCCGAGCGTTTTGTCCGTGATACACAATGTCACTGGCACAATGTGTGTCACGATGTCACGGCGCCTCGTCTTGCGTGGCAAACTGATACACCGACTACGGCCTTGGGCCATGAACCATATAGAAGGAGCAACAACGATGACCACGGCATACGACCCGTTTGCAGGGCTGACGATCGCGGACGCATACCTCGAGGCGGTGCTGCGCGGTGAGGAGTTCCTCATCTTCGACGGGGCGATGGGCACGATGATGCAGGCTGCGGGCCTGGCCGGCCCCGGTGTGGTCCCCGACCTGCTCAACATCACGCATCCAGACGACATCACCGCCATCCATCGGCAGTATGTCGAGGCAGGCGCACAGGTCATCACCGCCAACACCTTTGGCGCCAACAGCCGCAAGCTTGAGGGCCGCGCAACTGTCGCAGAGGTCTTTGCCGCCGCGACTGCGTGCGCCCGCGCTGCCGGCGCGCGCTACGTTGCCGGTGACATCGGTCCCACCGGTGCGCTTTTGCAGCCGATGGGTGAGCTCTCCTTCGAGGAAGCCTACGAGCTCTTTGCCGAGCAGGCGATCGCCGCCCAGGCCGCTGGCTGCGATCTGCTGCTCATCGAGACCGTCGCAGACTTGCGCGAGGTCAAGGCTGCCGTGCTCGCCTGCAAGGAGAACTCGACGCTGCCGGTCTTCGTCACGATGACCTTTGAGGAGGACGGACGCACCTTCCTCGGCACTAAGCCGCAGGTGGCGACCGCGGTGCTGTCCGCGCTCGGTGCTCATGCGGTCGGCGCGAATTGCTCGATCGGCCCCGCGCAGATGGAGCCGATCGTGCGCGAGCTTGCCTCGACCTGCCGTGTTCCGCTGATGGTGCAGCCCAACGCCGGCTTGCCGCGCATCGAGGACGGGCAGACCGTCTATGACGTCACGGCGCAGGACTTTGCCGCCGCCATGGAGGGCATCCTCGACGCCGGCGCGAGCGTGGTGGGCGGCTGCTGCGGTACCAGCCCTGCCTTCATCGCCGAGCTCGTCCGCTTGACGCGCGAGCGCAAAGCGCCCCTCAAGCGCGAGCTCCCTGAGGATTTCATCATCACCAGCGCCCAGGAGGCGCTGATACTTCCCGCTGGCAGCGCGGACATCGCCGTAATCGGCGAGCGCATCAACCCGACGGGCAAGCCCAAGCTCAAGGAGGCTCTGCGCGAGGGCAACCTCGACTACCTGGTGGGAGAGGCCGTCGGCCAGCAGGGCTTTGGCGCGGATATCCTCGACGTCAACGTCGGCCTGCCAGAGCTCGACGAGCCCGCTGTCCTCGACGCCGCCGTGCAGCGCCTGCAGTCGACCTGCACGCTGCCGCTCGTCATCGACTCGAGCGACCCCGCCGCCGTCGAGCGCGCGGTGCGCGGTTACGCGGGCAAGCCCCTCATCAACTCCGTCAACGGCAAGCGCGACAACCTCGACGCCATCCTGCCCATCGCCAAGAAGTACGGTGCGGCGGTCATCGGCCTGACGCTCGACGAGGGCGGCATTCCGCCCACGGCAGAGGGTCGCTTCGCCATCGCCAAGCGCATCGTGGAGGAGGCCGAGGCCTACGGCATCCCGCGCTGCGATGTCGTCATCGACTGCCTCACCATGGCCGTTGCGACCAATCAACCGGAGGCCAGTGAGATTCTCGCCGCCATCCGCCGCGTGAAGGCGGAGCTCGGCTGCCGCACGACGCTCGGCGTCTCCAACATCAGCTTTGGCCTGCCCCAGCGCAACCTCATGAGCTCGAGTTTCTTGGCTGCGGCCTTTGGCGCCGGCCTCGATCTGCCGATTATCAACCCCAATGCGGGTCGCTACCGCGACGTTGTTGCCTGTCAGCGTGTGCTCACCGGCCAGGACGCCGGTGCGCGCGCCTATATCGAGCGCTGCAACGAGACGCCTGACCCCTACGACAACCAAGGCGTTGCAGTTGACGAGGAGCTGATGCGCCAGGGTCTCGCGCTCGTCTGCCAGGCTGCCGGCATCGAGGGTCTTGCGGCAGGGGAGGGCGCTGTCGCGGCTGCCAAGGCACCCGCGCCGGTGCAGCCTGCTGTTGCTGCTTCCAGCTTGCCCGTCCCCGACGAGTTTGCCGACAGTGCCGCGCTCGTCGCGCAGATCCAAGACCTTATCCTCACCGGTCGCGCCGAACCCATGGGCGCGGCGACCGAGGAGCTGCTCGCCGCGCACGATTCGCTCGACGTCGTCAACAAGCTGCTCATCCCCACGCTCGACGAGGTGGGCCTGCGCTTTGACGCCGGCAAGTTCTTCTTGCCGCAGCTCATGGCTTCTGCGGAGGCCGTCAAAGCTGGCTTCGACGTGGTCAAGGCCCATATGGGTCAGGGCGAGACGCCGCCGGGCAAGTGCCCGGTGATCCTCGCGACGGTCAAGGGCGACATCCACGACATCGGCAAGAACATCGTCAAGATGCTTATGGAGAACTACGGCTTCACGATCATCGACCTGGGCAAGGACGTGGCCCCGCAAGCGGTGCTCGATGCGGTGCGCGAGTACAAGGTGGGCTTGGTGGGTCTTTCCGCCCTCATGACGACGACGGTGCGCTCCATGGAGGAGACTATCGCCTTGCTTGCCAAGGAGGCGCCCGAGGTCGAGACCTTTGTTGGTGGCGCGGTCCTCACGGAGGACTACGCCAAGCAGATCGGCGCAACCTACTACACCAAGGATGCCGCCGCCTCTGCCCGCGTCGCCGAGGAGTACTTCGCCGCCCACGAGGTCTAGGGGAGTTTGCAGGGTTACGGGGTCGAAGTGGTCAGTGTGGCCAGTGTGTGCCAGTGACAAGTTGACCAACATAGAGCGCTCTCGATGTCATCGACTCAACGATGTTGGTCATCTTGTCACTGGCGCACACTGGCCACTGGTGCGAGCCGCTCTGTCCTTGCCGCGAACGAGGCGCTCTCGCGTTAGCGACGGTGAGCCCTGGACCCCACGTAGGCGCCTGACGTAGTCGGCGCCATAGCTTGCTGCGAGATGGCTTGCGCCTGCGAGGTGGGGAACTGGGCGATTGTGCTCGAAAACTGCGACGAACTGGGTGGTTTGCAAAGTTAATTTCGCGAACTGGGTGGTTTGATTCGTCCTTTGGAGTGAAAGCTCAGAGCTTGCTCTGTAAAGCCGCAGGTCAGGGGCTTGCGAGTTTTCGCCCAGATCGAGATGCTCTGCCAAAACCACCCAGTTCGTGAAAACAAAACTCAAAACTACCCAGTTCGCGCAGGAGTCAGGCGCAAATCACCCAGTTCGACACGGTAATCGGTAGATCCCACTCAGTTCGCGCGGAAATCAGGTGGAGCCCACCTAGGGAAACGCTGATTAAAGCAAGTGCCCGCTGCGTACGATTGGCAAAACCGCTGGTCACGTAGGGGAGGGACCCTGTCCCTCCCCATAAACCTCGCATTAATCAGTGTCTCCCTAGCTTATGCCGATCGAAGAGGTCCTTGCGCGAGCTTGTGGCTGTGCGCGCGGACGTGATGCAGGAGAGCTCTGGCGTCCGTCGTTGTGAGCTTCTTTTCATCTCGGTCATTATTCGGCAAAAGCCCAGCTCTTTATGGGTGAGTGAGCTTGAAATCAGACCTATCACCCTGCTATGTTTTCTTTTTGGAATCGGTAACGCGTTTGCAATCTGACGCTGCGATACTCTTTACCTTATAAAACGAAATCAAGATCGCTCGAATGGCAGTTAGTTATAGGAGGATCATCATGGACATGGGTGCCGCGAACAGGGACTACGTTTTCAAGACGATCAAGGAGCGCAACATCCACTTCATCCGTCTGTGGTTTACCGATGCTTTGGGCCAGATGAAGTCCTTTGCTATCACGCCGAGCGAGCTTGCGACTGCCTTCGAGGAGGGCATGGGCTTCGATGGCGGTTGCATCGAGGGCTTTGGTCGCAACGGCGAGTCCGACATGCTCGCCTTCCCGGATGCAAGCACCTTCCAGACGCTGCCTTGGCGCCCCAAGGACAACGGCGTCGCTCGCATGTTCTGCAACATCGTTACCCCCGACGGTAAGCCCTTCGAGGGAGACCCGCGCCATATCCTGCGCCGCAGCCTCGATAAGGCGGCCGATATGGGCTACAACATGATCGTCGGCCCGGAGCTTGAGTACTACTACTTCACAGATACGGAGCACGCGACGCCCATCGACAACGGCTCCTACTTCGACCTCACCACGCTCGACAACGCGAGCGACCTGCGCCGCGACACCATCCTCACCCTCGAGCAGATGGGTATTCCCGTCGAGTACTCGCATCACGAGGTCGGTGCCGGCCAGCAGGAGATCCACCTGCGCTACGACGACGCGATGTCGATGGCAGACGCGGTGATGACCTACCGCATCATCGTCAAGGAGATCGCGATTAAGCACGGCTACCACGCGAGCTTTATGCCCAAACCCATCGCCGACCAGCCCGGCAGCGCCATGCACGTCCACCAGTCGCTGTTCGACATGGACGACTCCAACGTCTTCTTCGACGCTGTGGACCCGTTGGGCTACGGCCTGAGTGATGTCGCCAAGCACTATATCGCCGGCCTCATCAAGTACGCGCCGGAGTTCTCGCTGATCACCAACCAATACGTCAACTCCTACAAGCGCCTGCAGGCGGGGCGCGAGGCACCGGTGTACTGCACTTGGGCAAACCGCAACCGCAATGCGCTCGTCCGCGTGCCGATGTACAAGCCCGGTAAGGCGGAGTCTACGCGCTTCGAGCTGCGCAGCCCGGATCCTGCCTGCAATCCCTACCTTGCCTTCGCGGTCATGCTCGGCGCAGGCTTGGCGGGCGTCGAGCAGAAGCTCGAGCTTCCGGCAGAGATCGACGACAAGATCTTCACGATGACGCGCGAGGAACGCGAGGCGGCTGGCATCGAGCAACTTCCCCGCGACCTCGGCCAGGCAATCGAGAGCTTCCGTGATTCCAAGCTGATGAAGGACATTCTGGGCGAGCATACGCACAGCTATATCCTCAAGGCGAAGGAAGCTGAGTGGAGCGAGTACTGCAAGACGGTTTCCAAGTGGGAACTCGATCGTTATCTCGAGATTCTGTAGCGGTTTTGGCAGAGAGGGTACAAGACCATGCATAGGAAAAAGGTTCTCTACGTTCATGATGGGCTGCATGCTTCTGATGCCGTCGCATCGGCGGTTGCAAGTCTCGACGCCGATTGCGTCTCGTGCTCGTCACGCGATTTTCCCGGCGCCGCACAGGATATCGACCTCGTCGTCTACAAGGTGCTGACCTCGAAAGCCGATCAGGTAGCAGACTTCGAGAAGAACATGGAGCTTGCAGGACAGGACTCCGTGCTGCTCATCGTTGAGCACGACGCGCTCAAGATCTTGCGCATGCCGTCTAAGCTCAATGCGGACTTCGCGTTGGTGGATGCAAGTGCCGAGGAGCTCCAGGTTCGCCTGCGCCATCTGCTGTGGCCGGGCGAGGAGACGGCTTCCTCCGATTTCATCACCGTGGATTCTATGGTGATCAACCTGTCGACCTATCAGGTGCAGGTCGATGGTGAGCCGTTGGACTTCACGTATCTCGAATATGCGCTGCTCGCGTTTTTGGTGACGCATCCCGGGCATGCGTACAGCCGCGACACGTTGCTGCGCCGTGTTTGGGGATTCGAGTACTACGGCGGCAGCCGTACGGTCGATGTTCATGTGCGCCGTGTGCGCGCAAAGCTCGGGACGGAGCTTGCCGCGCGACTGGAGACGGTGCGCGGTGTTGGGTACATGTGGAGTATGTGACGCCCGCTGCTCGTGGCGGCGGGGGCGGAGGGGAGGCCGGCGAGGTGGCCGCTCCGCTGCTCGCATACAAGAAATCCCCCGGTTGGGTCCCTGCGCGATGCGCGGCCCTGCCGGGGGATTTCTTGTATGCTCGTGCGCTCCGCTACGCGCAACTAGAGTAGAAGCGGTTGCGCGAGCGCACCTCGCCGGCCTCCCCTCCACCCCCGCCGACCCTCCCCGTGGTTGCGTGGGAGGGCGGGGCTGGGGGTTGCGGCCAGCTGGCGCGAAGCATCGCTGTGCTCGCTTCGCGGGGCGAGTGACGTTGAACTGCGGGCTGTGGGCGCTCAGCATCGGTTCGCTCGCTTCGCGGGGCGAGTGACGTTGAGTTGCAACTTGTGGGTGCGGGGCGTTGCCGTGCTCGTTCCGTGGGGGCGGATGTCGTTGAGCTGCGGCCTGTGGATGGGGCAACTTGGCGGGGATTCTTCCTTGTGTTTTCTAGGAATCGGTGACTCATGTGCGCTGTATGATTCGCGGCGCAAATTCGTAGGGGCGGAATTCATTCCGCCCCACCGCTGCAACTCGCGGCGTGCTGCGCGTTAGCTCCATCGGGCTCGAAACCCCTCGGCGTCAGACGAAGTCGACGCCGTCAGGTTGCAGCGTGTCGGCGGCTATCCGCATGACGCTACGAATGTTTTGCTGGTCTGGGACCCTTCGTAGGGGAGGGACCCTGTCCCTCCCCATATAGCTCCCGTTAATCGGCGCTTCCCTAGGGGTTTTCTGCTTGCGCTTTGTTTGGGATTGATGGCGCTCAAGTGCATGTGATTCACAGCGCAAATACGTAGGGGCGGAGTTCATTCCGCCCCACCGTTGCAACTTGCGATGCGCTGTGCGTCAGCCTCATCGAGCCCGAAACCCTTCGTAGACGCCAGACGAAGTCGGCGCTATCAGGTTGTAGAGAACTGGCGGCTCGCAAGCGCGCGCCGGAATCAAAAAGTGCACGAAGTGTTAAGGGTTAAAGCAGAATACCGAGTAGTCACAAGGTCGCAACGCTGTGACCTGCGGTTTTGCGAGCTTCAATCGCCGTCTACTCGTCTGTTCGCCGAAACCCTTAACACTTCGTGTACTTTTTGATGGCAGACCCCCGGCGAGACACATTACCTTTGCCGTGTCGGGCTTCGTGTTTGAGGGTCAGTTGTCGCGTGACAGTTCACTCGAGCCAGCTAACATCTTCCAGGTTACAACCGCAGCTCAATAATTAATGGAATAAAGCACATAATGTATCGACAATCATTACACTCCATAGTATTCTTAACTTGCGCCAGTGATGATGCATTGGTTTTGCAAAGATGTTGCTTTATGACGTTTGGAGATTAGCTGCCAAGGGAAAGGAGAGCATCATGGAAAAACTGAAGGGGGCTCTGTCCCATTGTTTGACGGTGCTGGTGATACCTTGCCTGTCGATCGCAGCTTATTTCGCTGACCCCTATCTGCTGGTTATGTATCAGAGGTTCGAGATCAGCATGAGCCTCTTTGGTGCGTGGCGCATAGCTGTTGTTCTGCTTGTGGCGCTTTCCTCTATATGGTTGGCTTCGAGGGCGCTTCAGGCTAAGCGCGGGAATGCGATTGCCCTTGCGCTGGGTTTGGCGGTATGTGCTGGCTTTGCATATGTGTTTAGAGTTTTTCCTATGATTGCCGGTCTGGGACTCCTTGTTTCCGTGCTGATTTGCAGTTATCTTTGCTCTCTGATTCTGGCTTTGGTCGGTAGATATATTGTTTGACGGACGGCACGGGGCGGGATGACTCGCATATGGCAATCACTGTTCATCTAGATGAGTTGATGAGGATGAAAAAGATCACGGTCACCGATCTTGCAAAGAAGGTCGGCATCAGCCGAGTCAACATGTCGAACCTCAAAGCGGGGAAGGTGAAGGCGATCAGGTTCTCCACGCTCGAGGCCATTTGCAAAGAGCTTGATTGTCAGCCTGGAGACATCATTCGCTATGAGGAAGATGAGTAGTCGCTCCCGTCAGATGGAAATCACTTATATGCAGGGGCCGCAGGTCATCGACTTGCGGCCCTGTTCATTTCTTTCCTTAAACGTATTTGTGGCTAAAAAGCAGGGTGCCAACAATGGCTCGGGTGGCATGATTTGCTTGCCTTGCTGCTGCTCGCGGCGAGTTTCGCGTTAGCGCCTTTGGGCGCGAAACCCCATGTGGGCGCCAGACGAAGTCGGCGCCATCGTGTTGCGGTGGGTTGGCGTCTCGCAAGCGCGCGTTGGAATCAAAAAGTGCACGAAGTGTTAAGGGTTTCGGCGAGCAGGCGAGTAGCCGGCAGTTGACGCTTGCAAAACCGCAGGTCACAGCGTTGCAGATTTGTGGCTACTCGACAACTTGCATCAACCCTTAACACTTCGTGCACTTTTTGATGGCAGACCTCCGGCGAGACATAGCGGCTCTGTTGAGTGTGAGTTGTCGCAAGCGATGGTTTGCCATGAAGAGGGGGAGACCCGCATCTTTTGATAAACGTGGTTCTGATTGCAGCGTACCCCGTTTCCCGCCTACTCCCCGTACAGCGCGCCGAGGATATCCTCGAAGACTTGAGCGGGGGTCCAGGGCTCGGCGTTGGAGGGGCGGCCGATGGAGATCTGGTAGGACGCGGGCTCGGTGAGGTGGATGCGGGCGAGGCGTCGGTTGTCCTGCTCGAAGGCGTCGAGCAGCGCGTTGGGACAGAAGACCGCTCCAAGGCCCTCGTTGCACAGCGCCAAAAGCACGCTCATGCTCTCCGACCTCACCACGCCGCTGTACTTGATGCCGGCCTTCTTCATCGCTGCCTGGCCGATTCTGCCGGCGATGTCGTCGTCGTCCTCGAGCAGGAAGGGGCAGTCCTTCATCAGCTTGAGGCCCTCTTTCTCGATGAGCTTGACGGCCTCGTCAGCCTTGCAGCCAAGGTGCTTTTCCAAAAGCTCGGGGTCGATGGCGAGGATGACCTCCTCCTCGAACAGCGGGCGCACGTCGACGCCAGGGTGGCTGCGGTCGAAGCGCGCGACGGCGATGTCGACCTCGCCGCGCTCTGCCATGCGCAGCAGCTCCTCGTTGGTGCCCTCCAAGATGATGACGCGCACGCCGGGCAGCCCCTTGCGAAACTCCTTGATGACCGTGGGCATGAGGTCGCACGCACGGCTCGAGCTGATGGCCACCTTGAGGACGCCGGCGCCGCCGCTCGACGCGTCGCCCACCTTGCGGATCATGTCGGTGCGGGCTTGTTCCTGGTCCTTGGCAAACATCCAAAACTCCGTACCCGCGGGGGTGAGCGTCAGGGGAGTGGTGCGCGCGATGAGCTTGGCGTCGAGCTCCTTCTCAAGCGAGGCCAGGCGCGCGGAAAGCGTCTGCTGCGAGATGCCGAGGGTATCTGCAGCGCGCGTGAAGTTGCCGATCTGCGCCAGTTGGATGAACCAGTTCCAAGAGTCGAGTGCCACCGCTGTCCCTTTCCCTAACCGCGTTTGCCTATCTCAAGCAACAACAATGCGAGAACGCATTTTGAGCTAAAAACGACAAATTCATTTTGTTGCGACTCAGAATATCGCTAAAAGCGCCCCCGAAACATACCGTTAACAAGAAATAGTTGTGACTACACCAAAAAAATTTGTTAACGTATGTACATCGCATGAAGCGCGAGGCTTTGCCTTGCGTCAACAAGCGGCTGCGGGTGCATTGCTCGCAGCATCAAGGGAATGTTTCGAAGACAAGAGGGAGACACACATGAAGATGAAGAAGATCTTCGCTGCGGTTACCGCAACTGCAGCAGCTGCTGTCCTGGCCTTCAGCCTCGCTGGCTGCGGCAGCTCCGGTGACAACACCAAGACCGATTCCGGCTCCAACACCGCTGCCTCTGGCGACATCCGCTTCATCACCGGCGGCGAGTCCGGCACCTACTACGCCTATGGCACCGTCCTGGCCAACTACGCCACCAACAACGGCGACGTGAAGGTCACCGCACTGTCCGGCAACGGCTCTCAGGCCAACGTCCAGGCACTGCAGGACGGCGACGCCGAGATGGGCTTCTGCCAGTCCGACGTTCTGGCTTACGCTGCTGAGGGCACCAACCTCTTCGAGGGCGCTGGCTACGACGGCTTCTCCATCGTCTCCGCCCTCTACAAGGAGCAGGTCCAGATCGTCACCTGCGACGACAGCATCAAGACCGTTGCAGACCTCAAGGGCAAGACCGTCTCTGTTGGCGCAACCAACTCCGGTGTCTACTTCAACGTTGTTGACGTCCTGAAGGCCTACGGTATGACTGTTGACGACGTCAACGCTGTCTACCAGGACTTCGCCGACTCCGCCGACTCCCTCAAGGACGGCAAGATCGACGCAGCCTTCCTGACCGCTGGTGCACCCACCACCGCCATCACCGACCTCTCCACCACCAAGCCCGCACACCTCGTCGGCTTTGATGAGGAGCATGTCAACAAGCTGCTGGCAGCTTCTCCTTACTACTCCAAGGACGTTGTGAAGGCCGGCACCTACTCCGGTATGGACAAGGACGTCACCACCGTCGCAGTCCAGGCTGTCATCATCGCCAACGACTCCGTCTCTGAGGACGCCATCTACAACTTCACCAAGTCCATCTTCGACGGTGCCAAGGCTCAGGCTGACGCTCACGCCAAGTACGCTGAGCTCAACCTCGACACCGCTGCCTCCGTCACCACCGTCGGCTACCACCCCGGTGCTGCCAAGTACTTCAAGGAGCAGGGCATCGACGTTCCCACCAAGTAAGGTCGACTACGATCTGACTTAGCTCTCAAGACCGCAGAGGGTCGCCGCTGGAAGGCTGCGACCCTCTCGGCTTTGATTCTGCAGGTGCCCGCTCATCAGCGGTTGCCTGCAGGCTCAAAGCCTTTGTGAACCAAGTGCTCTGTTTGAGCGAAGGATATAAGGAGGTGTATACATGGCGTTTTTCAAGAAGAAGAAAAAGGCCCTAGACATCCAGGGCAACCAGGCCGAGGGGGCCAGCGTTGCCGTTGAGGAGGATGTCAACGTCGACGAGATCATGCGCAAGTACGATGCGGAGTCCAATACCCGCATCTGGGAGGGCATCTCCAAGATCGTCGTCACCGCCATCATGGTGCTCTTCTCCGTCTACTGCCTGTATATGACGCTCGTCTCCACCGAGCAGGCCGAGGCGCGCCTCGCCCGCTTCGTGGCATTTGTCATCATCGTCGGATTCATGATGTATCCGGCGAGCAAGAAGAACCACAAGGTCAACTCGATCCCCTGGTATGACATCGTCTTGATGTTCGCGGGTGCAGGCTCGTTTATGTACTTCTCCGTCAACTGCACGGAGATCATGCTCATGGGTACCCGCATCGGCATGCTCGAGGTCACCTTGGGCGTCATCGGCATCCTCGTCGTCATGGAGCTGTGCCGCCGCTGCGTCGGCATTCCCATCATCGTCGTCGTGGGCTGCCTGATCATATATGCGTTCTACTACCAGTTCCAGTACAGCCCAGACTTCCTGGGCGCGTTGACCAAGAACGTGCAGAAGCTCTTCTACACGACGCGCGGTATCCTGGGCACGCCTGTTAACGTCTGCTACACCTACATCGTGCTCTTCATCATCTTCGGCGCGTTCTTGGAGCGCACTGGCATCGCGAACTTCTTCATCAGCTTCGCTAATCGCCTCGCCGGCTGGTCCAGCGGCGGCGCGGCCAAGGTCGCCGTCATCTCCTCCGCGCTGTGCGGCATGGTGTCCGGCTCCTCCGTCGGCAACACCGTCACCACCGGCTCTGTCACCATTCCGATGATGAAGAAGACCGGCTACAAGCCCGAGTTCGCGGGCGCCGTCGAGGCGGCCTCCTCCACGGGCGGCCAGATCATGCCCCCGATCATGGGCGCTGCCGCCTTCCTTATGGCCGAGTACATGGGCATTCCTTACATCGAGGTCGCGGCTAAGGCCGTCATCCCCGCTCTGCTCTACTTCACCGGCATTTTCGTCACCGTCCACCTCGAGGCCAAGAAGCTCGGCCTCGAGGGCATCCCGCGCGAGGAGCTTCCCAAGTGGTCCTACCTCGCCAAGAACTGCTACCTGGTTCTGCCGCTGGTCCTGCTCGTATGGCTTGTCGCCACGGGCGCCAAGACCATGGCCGTCTCTGCCGCCATCTCCATCTTTGGCGCGTTTGTGGTCGGCTTCATCAACTTCCTGTTCACCAACTGGCGCGAGCGCCCCGAGGGCAGCAGCTTTGGCTTCGTGCTCCTCGAAACCGTCAAGATCGCGGCCTTCACCTGCGTCGACGCCTTTGCCGCCGGTGCCAAGAACTGCATCTCTGTCGCCATCGCATGCGCTATGGCGGGTCTGATCGCCGGCTGCATCACCGTCACCGGCCTGGCCTCCACGCTGATCAACGTCATCGTCATGGCTGCTGGCGACTTCGTCATCATCGGCCTCGTGCTCACCATGCTGTGCTGCGTCGTCCTCGGCATGGGCGTTCCCACCACGGCCAACTACTGCATCATGGCCGCAACCTGCGCTCCCATCCTCATGCAGCTGGGCATCCCGCAGGTCGCCGCGCACTTCTTCGTGTTCTACTTTGGCATCGTGGCAGACATCACCCCGCCGGTTGCCTTGGCTGCCTACGCGGGCTCCGCAATCGCGAAGTCCAGGCCCATGGCGACGGCGATCAACGCCTCCAAGCTCGCCATCGCGGCTTTCGTGGTGCCCTACATCTTCGCCTTCTACCCCAGCCTGCTGATGGAGGGTGATGTCTCCATCGCGATGGGCGTCTACGACACCATCACCGCGATGATCGGCTTGATGGGCATCTCGATGTGCCTCAACGGCTACTTTGCCGGCAAGCTCAACCCCATCTTCAGGGTGCTCGCCGTCTTTGGCGGCATCGGCCTGCTCATCCCGATGATTCCGAGCGACATCGTTGGTATCGTCATCCTGGGCGGCATCGCTGCCTTCCAGCTCATCCGCCGCAAGAAGCAAGACGGCGGCAACGACAAGCAGCTTGAGGCTGCGGCCTAAGGAGGATTCATGAGCGAAAACAACATCATCTGGATGACTGGCGCCAACGGCTTCCTCGGCAGCGAGCTCTCCCAGCGCTTTGCCGATTACGGCTATAGCGTCGTCGGCACGGACGCGGAGCTCTCCGTAGCAGAGACCGAGCGCATGGAGGCCTTCGCGCAGGAGATTCACCCCCTGGCAATCGTCAACTGCGCCGGCATCCGCCGCGACGCCACGGGCCTGTCCAACCGCATCAAGGCCTACGAGGTCAACGCGCTGGGTGCCCGCAACGTGGCGCTCGTCGCCAACAGCTGCGGTGCCATGATGGTCCAGGTCTCATCTGACGACGTCTACTCCGGCAAGCTCACCGAGCCGGTCAACGAGTTCGACAACCCGCACCCCGACACGCCCTACGGCAAGTCCAAGCGCGCAGGCGAGGCCATGGTCCGCGACACGATGAGCGAGCACATCATCGCCCGCTCCTCCTGGATCTACCATGCCCAAAGCGGCCGCATGTTCGACGCGCTCGAGGCTGCGCGCAAGGGTGAGAAGGTTGCTGCGCGCATGGACCAGTTTGCAGCGCCCTGCTCTGTCAAGAGCTATGCGGCGTTTCTGTGCCATGCGATTGAGAAGCGCGCCTACGGCACCTTCCACATCTGCCCGACGGGCAAGGCGAGCCGCTACGAGTTCTCCGCCAAGGTGCTCGAGTACGCCGGCTATGACCCCTCGAGCGTGCTCATCCCCACGACGGATGCCCGTACGGCAGAAAACATCGTCCTCGAGAGCCTGATGCTCGAGATGCTCGGTGCGGACCTGCCCACTTGGGAAGAGGACCTGCGCTCCTACATGGAGGAGCAAGGCCTGCTCAAGTAGCAGCAGACCCGCAGCATTCACTCGCTTGCAGCAAAAGCGCCCGGTGCCCCTCAGTGGGGTGCCGGGCGCTTTTTTGGTTGCAGTTGATGAGCAGTCGATGGAGCATGAGAGAAGATGACACACAATGTGCCAGTGACACGCTTTGTCACTGGCACATTGTGTGTCATCCGCCGTACTCCTCCCAGCAAAGTGTTGAACGGAAACGACCAGGTCTGATTCGTTCAACGTCCCCCCATAAACGCCCAGAACCCGCAGCGCCAAGAGGCAGCGACTGCGGGTCCGGGGGAAGAGGGAGAGACGCACATGGCAATTGCTTCGTCTCTCTATGAGAGGAGGGCGGCGGGGCTGAAGGGAGATTCCCCGCCGCCCGAGGGGGGTGCGAGTGTTAGGGCAGGAGCTTGAGGTCTGCGAGCTCGCTCTTGACGTCGGCCATGCCGTAGTAGTCGAGGCAGTCTGCCGTCGGGCAGCCCTTCTCGCTATCCCAGCCGAACTTCTCGTAGAGCATGGTGAGGCCCTTCTGGAAGTCCTCGCGCTCCATCTTGTTCGTGCCAGGGGTAAAGACCTTGATATCGGGGTCCTTGTCGTATGCCCACTTGGTCATGACGTCGTGGATGGTGCGCAGCTCGTTGCAACCGATCTTGCCGTCCTTACCCTTCATGCCGCGCACGGTGTTGGCGCGCTGCAGGGTCATGATCTTGGCGGCGCGCTTGTACAGCTCGTCGGTGGTGATGTCCTCGCCGGTGACGGCCTTGTAGAACTTGGCCTCGAGGTCCAAATCGCCGCGGTAGTTGCGGTCCTTGGAGGGAGACTGGGCCATGGGCCAGACCCAGTTGCACAGGGTGAGGCTGTCATGCAGGACGTCGGTGACGATGGACCACCAGCAGAAGTTGGCCTTGTGCTCGTTCATCGGGGTGTAGTTCATCGGTGCATCGAGCGCGTCGGCGCCGCCCCACAGCTCCTCGGCGATCTGCTGCTTGAGCTCGTGCGGAAGGCCGCACTGCAGCATGTTCTGGTGGGAGTGGATCATCGGGTCGCGGTTGAAGACCATGTTGAGCAGGCCGCCGACCTGACCGTAGGACTCGATGGAGTGGTGGACCGGCCAGCCACGGTAGTTGATCAGGCAGCTTGCCGCGTTGTCGAACCATGCCATGTCGTTCCAGCGCTTGCACCAGACGATGGGGCCCTTGGCGATGTAGGACATCTCGTTGTCGTTCTTGGCGATGTGGGTGAGCAGCTCCACCATGATGGAGGGGTCGCCCTTCTTGAACTTGCTCCAGTCGAACTTGTTGTACTCGGCTGCGGGCAGGTTCTTCTTGAAGACGCCTGCTGCGTAGCAGTGCGCGATGTCACGGTAGATCTGGGCGTAGTTGCACCACATGCCCAGGTCGTCCATAGTGCCGCCGACAACCTGATCCCAGATCAAGCCTTCCTCGGTGCCGGTTTTGACGCTGGTCAAATCGCCGAGAATGGCGGTCATGTAGATCGAGAACGGGAAGTTAGGCACGCAGGTGTTGCCGGTGATCTCGAAGCCGCCGTGCTTCTTGGCGTCGGGGACGCGCATGTCGCTGTAGCAGTGGATGGGGCAGCTGTGGCAGCCGTTCATCTTGATGGTGTACTTCTCTGCCTCGGGACCTTCGTCCTTGGTGGTCTTCATGCAGCGGTAGCCGACGGTGTTGATCTCGCCGGGCTTGGGCTCGCCGGTCTCGATGGGCTCGCCTTCCGCGTCAGCCCAGAACAGGCCCTTGCGAGCGGTCCAACGGCTGCCCTCGTCGTAGTACTCTGCCCACTCCTGCTGGGTGGAGGGCACGACGTGGTTGTTGTTGGAGCCAACGATCTCGCGCAGCATGTAGTCGGAGAGCTCTGCGAGCTTCTTCGGGTCGGCGACGTTGACGCTGCCGTTGCCCTCGACGACGAGCGCCTTGAGCTTCTTGGAGCCCATGATGCAGCCCAGACCAGCACCTGCGGAGTGGTTGCGGCTGTTGATCATGATGGCGTAGGGGACCAGGTTCTCGCCTGCAGGGCCGATGGTGGCAACGCAGGCGCGGTCGCCCTCGAGGCGGTTGAGGGCCTCGGTGGTGGCGCGGGTGCCCAGACCCCAGACCATGCTGGCGTCCTTGATTTCGACCTGGTCGTCCTTGATGTGCAGGTAGACGGGCTTCTTGGAAGCGCCCTCGACGATGATGGCGTCGTAGCCGGCGAGCTTGATGCGCGCGCCGATCATGCCGCCGCAGTGAGCGTCGACGACGAGGTGGTCAGTGGTGAAGGTGGAAAGGAAGCTGATGGTGGTGCGTCCGGCCAGAGGGACGCCAGATGCCGTCAGCGGGCCAACAGCGTAGACGATCTTGGACTCCGGGGACAGCGGATCGGTGCCCGCGGGAACCTCGTCGTACATGATCTTGTTGGCCAGGCCCATGCCGCCGATGTACTCCTTGTACGGGGCGGTGGGTTCGGTAGTGACACTACCAGTTGTCAGGTTGACGCGCAGGAGCTTGCCTGCCCAACCATAGGACTTGTCGTCAGCCATTTTGCATCTCCAAATCTCCGTGGTGAAACATGCGTTGCGTGACATGCTCTCAAGTGACTTGGGTGCAGACGTTATTCGTCAGAGGGAAGTGTCCCCCAAATCAGCAAAAGCTGTGTACCCTCTTTGGGGGTAATTCACCAAAACTGCAGGTCATTGCCTTACCCTCCCTATTTCCTGATGAAAATGCTTCCTCAAATGGACCCAAAAGAGGGCACAAGGGGGCAAGGGGTGTAGCCAATAATTCCTGGTGTTGCGTGATTGACCAAGTGAGAGAGGGTGCGGTGCGCCGGCCTGGCTGCAGAATTGGAGGGCAGCCGAGTATGGACCGGGCACCGTATAGATACGACTCACCAAGGAGGGGGAAATCTAATGACAGGTCAAAATGAGAGCAAGCCTGCTGCCGTCGAGCAGTTTGACGCCGACGGCGCCGATGAGGCGAAGCCCAAGAAGACCATCACCCGTCGACAGGTCTGCGCCATGGTTGGCTGTGGCGTTGCAGGTATGGTAGTTGGCGGTCTTCTCGCCAGCTGGGGCGTCACCCAGGAGAGCATCGCAAGCGGCCGCGTGAGCATCCGCACGACTCCTACCAAGATGATCGTCACCGACCGCGCTCGCTGTAGTGGTTGCCAGCGCTGCGAGATGATGTGCACGCTCAAAAACGACGGCCGCGTCTGCCAGAACATCGCGCGCGTCCGCGTTTGGGACAACTACTACTGGGGCAAGAGCGCCGATACCGGCGAGGGTTCCTTTGGCGACGGCAATCCCGGCGCATGCCAGTTCACCGTCGAGCACTGCAAGCAGTGCGAGACCCCGCTGTGCATGAACTACTGCCCGGTCCACGCCATCTACTGCGATGAGAAGAGCGGTGCCCGCACGGTCGATCCCGACATCTGCATCGGATGCGGCATGTGCACTCAGGCCTGCCCGTGGAACATGCCGCGCGTCGACGCCGAGACCGGCGTGTCGACCAAGTGCATCAGCTGCGGTCGCTGCGCGGAGCAGTGCCCCAACGGCGCTATCCAGTTCATCGACTGGCAGGACATAGCCCAGAAGGCCATCGACGAGGGCGTGGTACGCACTGTCACGCTCGTGCAGTAACCGTGGGCCATCTGATTTCACGGTAATGCAAAAGAGAGGACAAGGACTATGTCGAAACACACTTTGACAAGAAGGGGCTTCATAGGGGTCAGTGCCTCTGTTGCAGGTGCAGCAGCCTGCGCGGGTGGTGTCTCGTCCCTGACGCAAGCCTTTGCAAACCCGCCTCAGCCGCTCGTTGAGGAGCAAGTCCACACCCTGTGCGACGGCTGCGGCAACAAGTGCCCCATGATCGCTTGGAAGCGCAACGGTGAGCTGTGGCGCTACTCCGGCGAGGTGGGCCACCCCCTGACCCACGGCCATCTGTGCGGACGAGGACAGGGCCTGGCAAGCCAGGTTAGCTCCAAGGACCGCCTCACCGCCCCGCTCAAGAACAACGGCAGCGGCAAGTTCGAGGAAGTCTCCTGGGACGAAGCCCTGGCAGACATCGCCGGCAAGGTCGGCGGTCTGGGCAGCAAGCTCGCCATCCTGCAGGCTCGCGGCAACTGCGAGTTCTACACCAAGCGCCTTGCGGCGGCTCTGGGTACACCCAACTACTTCAACGACTCCGCGATCCACGATATCGACTTCAACGCCGCTATCAACGTGAGCGGTGGCGCCTACCCTACGCCTGATGTCGAGAACGCCAAGTTCATCCTCATGCTCGGCAAGTCGTCCTACGACGGCATGCGCCCGGCAGAGGAGGCCGAGTTTGCCAACACGGATGCCGAGGTCGTGCTCGTAGACGCCCGCATGGGCAGCTTTGGCCGCCTGGTGGACGAGTGGGTGCCCATTATCCCGGGCAACGAGCTCGCCTTGCTCATGGCCATCGCCCATGAGCTGATCCGCAGCAACAAGTACGACAAGGACTTCGTCGCCAAGCACGCCGCCGGCTTCGACAAGTTTGCCAAGGCACTGAGCGGATGCTCTCTTACCTGGGCGAGCGAGAAGACCGGTATCGGCGAGGGCGTCATCGGCAGCATTGCCGCCAAGCTCGCTAACAACGCTCCGGCGGCTTTCGTCGACTATCCTTGGGGCGGCAGCTTTGGCGCGGCCTACAAGAACAGCTTCGACACCTGCCGTATGGTCTACCTGATCAACGCCATGCTCGGCAACTTCAATGCCAAGGGCGGATGGATCTTTGGCAAGGCACCGTGGATCACCGATGAGATGCTCGCCAAGCAGGGCATCCCCCTGCAGGGAGCGGCTGAAGGCGCGCCGGCTGGCTCCGACGTCGCGCTGTACGGCGGCACGAGCTGCGTGTCTGCCATCCAGGCGATGCAGTCTGGCGATATCAGCGCTGCGATCCTCGTCGAGACCAACCCTGTTGTCGACTACCCGGCAGCGGGCTTGGCCAAGGACTCCCTGGATCGCCTGCAGTTCCTCGTCGTGATGGACGAGTTCATGACCGACACCGCCCAGCTGGCCGACTACGTGCTCCCGCTGACAAGCTACCTCGAGTGTGGCTCTACCGTGCAGAGCACAGGAGCGATCACGAGCTGTGTCTCCCTGCGCAAGCCCGTCATTGACCGCCTGAGCGCCGACACCAAGAGCATCGACGAGGCTGTTTGCGCGCTGGCTGCTGCTTGCGGTAAGGGCGATGCGTTCAACTTCAGCCTCGAGGACTACAATCGCTCATGGTGCAAGGCGGCTGGCGTCGACTACGACGGCCTGGCGAGCCAGGGTGTCGCAACCGTTCCCGGCAGCCAAGTGAAGTAC
Organism: uncultured Coriobacteriales bacterium; assembly: GCA_934646835.1. Taxonomy (GTDB): domain Bacteria; phylum Actinomycetota; class Coriobacteriia; order Coriobacteriales; family QAMH01; genus W2P13-069. Next base: position 2,501 of record CAKUES010000005.1, on the reverse strand, counting down.
GGCAGCACGCCTTACTTCACGACTGCAAGCGGCAAGGTTGAGTTCGCACCGGCTGGCATCGGCGCTCCCCAGTGGATCGACCCGGCCAACATCCCGAGCAAGGACAACCCACGCCTGCTCGTCGGCCAGCAGGCCATCCACACCGCGAGCTACACCACCGCGAGCCCCGAGCTCATGGAGATCTCCAAGATGTACGCGCTCGACGCCGTCTGGATTAACGAGCAGGTCGCGAGCGAGCTCGGCATCTCCAACAACGACCACGTAAAGGTCTCCACCAACGAGGGTTCCATCACGGCAACGGCAAAGGTGACCAAGCTCATCTGCCCCGAGGCTATCTGGATGCCCGTCCACTACGGCGCAACGTCTCCCGACGTTGCCGAGGCAAAGGGATTTGGCGAGTCTGCACTCAAGCTCATCTCCCTTGCTGCCGAGCCCAAGACGGGTGCCGCGATGACGTTTGAGACGCTGGCTACGATCGAGAGGGCAGGTGAGTAAAGATGGCACGTTATGGAATGTTGATCGACACGCGTAAGTGCATTGGGTGCTACGCCTGCCGCGTCGCCTGCCAGAACCAAAACCAGCTTGATGCAAAGGATGACTTCATCCGCTACGAGGTCAAGGAGACGGGAACCTACCCCAACGTCTCCGTCGAGACCGTGCCCCTGCAGTGCATGCACTGCTCGGACGCGCCTTGCGCGAAGGTTTGCCCCACGGGTGCTGCCCACATCGGTGCCGACGGCATCGTCTCCGTCGACCACGGTCGCTGCATCGGCTGCCTGTACTGCATGACGGCGTGCCCCTACCAGGTGCGCGTGCGCAACGAGAAGACCGGCGCTGTCGACAAGTGCCGCCTCTGCGCTGCCGGCGCCCCCGACGGCGCCACCAACTGCGTCACGGCTTGCCCCACGGGCGTGCGCATCGTCGGCGACCTCGACGACCCCAACTCCGAGGTCTCCCGTGCGATCGCCGAGCTCAACGCTCAGCCCATTGCCGGCACCCTGACCGAGTCCAAAGTGTTCTACGTGAGGTGATGATGAAATGATCTACGAACCTGTATGGAGCGGTATCATCGCCTGCTACCTCTTCTTGGGCGGCTTGGGCGGTGGTGCGTTCGCCACGGGCGCCGTGCTGGCATGGCGCCATCCTCAGGCAAAGGGCATGCGCAAGTGGGCACACGCCATCGGATTCATTACGGTCCTGGTCGGCCTTGTGCTGCTGATGTTCGACGCCAAGGCGGGCATCACGAACCCGCTGCGCTTTGCCTTGTTGCTTACCAATCTTGGGTCTGTGATGACCTGGGGTGTCGTGTTCCTGGCGGTCTTCTTGGTCGCGAGCTTCGTCGCGTTCTTGCTTGACATCCTCAAGCACTACGACAGGTTCCACGGCGAGGTCCCGATGTGGATCGAGCTCATCGGCGCTGTCGCGGGTGTCTGCGTGGCTATCTACACTGGCTGCCTGCTTGGCGTGTGCAAGACCTTCCCGCTGTGGAACAATGCCCTGCTCCCGGTCCTGTTCTTCGTCTCCGCGATGTCCACCGGCATGGCGAGCGTGCTTCTGGCCGCCGTGTTCAGGCATCCTGACGAGTTCAACCAGATGGGTACCCTCAAGAAGATCCACTACATCTTTCCGGTTGTGGAGATGTTCCTGGTTGCCAGCCTGCTGGCTGTCACCTCTACCGTCAACGACGCCGGCGCCGCATCTGTGGCAGCGCTCGTGAGCGGCAAGTACGCGATTGCCTTCTGGCTGCTCTTCGTGCTGATCGGCTTGGTCGTCCCTGTCGCGACCGAGACGCGCCTGCTGTTCTTCAGCTCCAAGGAGTTCGAGGAGTCCTCCCTCGCGCATGCCGTGAGCGCTGTCAGCGACATCACCGTGCTCGTCGGCGGCTTCATGCTCCGTCTGCTGGTCCTGCTCGCCGCGGTTCCGCTGACCATGGCGGTCCCCTGGATGCTGTAGCAACGACCAGCTAACACCAACGAGAAAGGCGGTTGAAGCCCCGTGCTTCAACCGCCTTTATTTGTGTAGCCTTCAGCCCCCACGTAGGGGAGGGACCGAAGTCCCTCCCCATATACGATGCGAAACCAAATGGAATGCCGGTCTCAAATGTTGCTGCTATCGACCGCCGGCGTCTTCTGCCGAGGGGCCTTTGACAAAGCCCGCTCCGCTGCTCGCCCTTCGGGCTCGTGCGCTGCGCTCCGCGCAACTATGCAAGGGGCGGTTGCGCGAGGCGTTTGTCAAAGGCCCCTCGGCAGAAGGCGCCGGCTTCGTTGCTAGAATCAATGGATTTGTGCGTCAGCTTCGCCGGTCAAGTGTTGCTGCTGATAATTGGCTGTGCGTCAGCGCCGACGATTCGCGAGGGTACGTAGGCGCCAGACGAAGTCGGCGCCATCGCTGCGTGGGGCGTTCGGTTGTGCGTCAGCTTCGTTGAGGCCCAAACCCATTCTCGGCCTCCAAGCAAGATGGCCGTAATCGACGGTGGCTCCCCAAGGGGCGTGGGGGTGGTG
>CAKUES010000004.1 GCA_934646835.1 uncultured Coriobacteriales bacterium | reverse complement strand
AGGGCTCTGAGGGCTCTGAGGGCTCTGAGGGCTCTGAGGGCTCTGAGGGCTCTGAGGGCTCTGAGGGCTCTGAGGGCAGCATAAAGAAAAGCCAGGTGAATCCATTTATAACAAGGACTGCACCTGGCTAATTTGATGTTCTCTGTAGCAAATTTCCTAGACAATCGGCCTTTTTGAGGCATATCCAGGATGCCTGGGAAGCTTTATCTGGCTTTTACCAATCTTCTGGAACACGCAGACAGACCTCGTATACTCACCTGTAGGGCCGATTTTAAACTCTTTCCTGTCGACAAGCTCAAGACCGAGGATCTTTGCAGCGGCTTTACCCTGTTTGACGTCCTCCGGTGTGTCGATACCGCGCATCGCGATCAGGTGGCCACCCTTTTTGAGAAGGGGAGTCGCAAGCTCCTCAACGGCAGGAAGAGAGGAGACGGCACGAGCAGTGACAACGCCAAAGGAGTTGGGCTGCTGCTGCGCAAGCTCTTCCGAGCGCATCCCCGTCGCCCTCAAGCGCGGAGAAAGCCCCAGTTCGTCGATAAATCCCTGTACAGCCACAGCCTTCTTCTTCACAGAGTCAAGCAAGACGCCCTTGCGGTCCGTTGTAAGACCCAAGGGAATGCCAGGAAAACCTGCACCTGTGCCAATATCGAGATAATCCCCAGACGTCTGACGGAAATCCTCGAGTATGGAAAGCGAGTCCTCAAGATGCAGAACTACAGCATCCTCAAAGGAAGTGATGCGAGTAAGGTTGAGAACCTTGTTCTTCTCGATCACGAGGTCAAGGTAGAGGAGGAGCTGGTCTTTCACCTGTTCCTCGAATTCCAAGCCCAAGCGACCGAGGGCCGCATCCAATGCGGCCCTTTTAAAATCGGTCTGTTTCACGTGAAACCCCTGTCTATATGCCTGAAATCAAGCTAGAGCGGACGTACGACAACATAACGATCAGGATCCACACCCTCAGAGAAGGTCTCGACGCGCTTATCCTCACGCAGGTACATGTGAACAAGACGACGCTCATAGGGGTTCATGGGACGAAGCTTCACATCCCTGTCCTGACGGCAAGCACGAGAAGCGGCAGAGGCAGCCATAGACTCGAGCTTCTGGCGCTGACGATGCTTGTAGCTCTCGATATCGATGGTAACCGGATAACGGAAGCCGAGCTTACGGAAGGTGATGGTGGAGATCATCAGCTGGAGCGCGTCGAGGTTGCGACCACGGCGGCCGATGAGGATAGCAAGGTCGTCGCTGCCTACCACATCGAGGATGATCTCACCCTCGTCACCCTCGTACTCGTTGATCTCCGCACCATGGATGTCGAAGAAGCCCAAGATCTCCTTCAGGGTATCGATTGCGGTGTCGGCGACGAGGTCCAGTTCCTCGTCAGTCAGCTCGCGGTCATCATCTTGCTCGACGACGGTTTCCTCCACAGAAGTGTCCGAATCAAGCAGCTCGTTGTTTTCAGGCATAGTGCCCTCCTGTTTTGAATAGGGAAGCCGGCGGTCTATGCGAAGTCTTAACGAGGAGACGCATCCGGCTGCAGTAGTTACGACTAGATGATGAAGGATATCTGGGTTTTTGCAAGGCAAGGACAAAAGAAAAGGCACCCAAACGGGTGCCTTTTCAGTGCGTATGCATACGAGCTTAGCGAGACTTGTGAGGGCGCTTCTTCTTGACCTTGCGCTCGACATCGATCTCAACGGGCTCAGGGATGTTCTTCTCGGCCTCTTCTGCATCCTTCTGGCGCTGCAGCTTGCGGTTGGTGATGAGCTGCTGTGCGAAGCCAAGTGCAGAGGAGAGGGCCCAGTAGAGGATAACGCCAGCAGGGGAGATCCATGCCATGTAGATGAACATCAAGCCGAAGAAGATGAGCATCATCCAGTTGGTGGTCTCGGACTGGGGGTTGGCGTTCTGCTTGATCAGCTGGTAGCCCATCGGGCCAACGGAGACCACGATGAAGAACAGGGCGAAAATGCAGTACACAACATTGAAGTGGGCCTCGGGGACCGTCAGGGTGAGGTCCGGGAGGATGTTGTAGAAGCTGATGACATTGCCCTGGTTAGCAAGATCGACGAGCTTCCAGCGCAGAGTCTGGAACAGGATGATGAAGATGGGCATCTGAATCAGCATGGGGATGCAACCTGCGAGCGGGTTGAATCCGATCTCCGCATAGACCTTCATGGTCTCCTCAGAGATCTTCTGCTGGTCGCCAGCGTACTTCTCCTGAATCTTCTGGATCTTAGGCTGCATTTCCTTCATAGCGAAGGAAGAGTGGTACTGCTTCGCCTGGATAGGGAAGAGCACGACACGGATAACCAAGGTGACGATCAAGATCGCCAGACCCCAGTCACCAACGAGGTTCGCAAGCTGCCAGAGCAGCCAGGCGCACCCGTTAAGAATTCCATCCCACATATAACTATCCTCTTCTCAGCATGGGGACGAACCCCTGCCAACAAAACACGAAATCAAGGCACTGGGTCGTATCCACCCGGATGCCAAGGCCCGCATTTGACGAGCCTCTTGAGGGCCATCCAACCACCCTTGGCAAAGCCATAGCGGGTGACGGCAACGACCGCGTACTGAGAGCAGCTTGGAACAAACCTGCAAGTCCTGGGGAAGAGCGGGGATATTCCACGCTGGTAGAACCTGATGAAGCCGATCAAAGCGCGCTTGGGGAGGCGAGCAAGACGCTCGGTAAAGGAGAGCTCTCCCTCTTGTGCGTCAGGATCCTCGACTTGGGCACCGTAGAGGTCCTCCTCTTTGAAGCCCTGCGGGGCCTCATGAGAACCAGAGCCGCAATGGCTAGAGCACATCTACCGACACCCCAAGGCCGTCGAGGCACTTGCGCATCTCCTTGAGCACTTTGTCGTGATTGGCGCGCCCGACCTTGTGGCGGGCGACGAACACGACATCAAGACCGGGCCAAGGACCACCGAGCTCCGCAGCTGCCGCACGCATCACGCGCTTGCAACGGCAGCGATAGGGGGCGTCGCCGAGCTTCTTGCCGGCGATGAACCCCATCCTGCCGATATTCGCGTCATCAGACGGCGAAGGCAGCGAGAGTACGTTCAGCAAATACGAAGAAGAGCGCCTCCCCTCGCGGAAGAGGCGCTCCATATCATCCTTGGATTTAACCGTGCCCTTCAAGGGCTATCCAATCAAGCGCTACCGCGGTTTTAGACGGTGAGGCGCTTGCGGCCCTTGGCACGACGTGCCTTCAGGACTGCACGGCCGCTCTTGGTGGCCATACGAGCACGGAAGCCATGGGTCTTTGCGCGACGGCGCTTATTAGGCTGGTAAGTACGTTTCATTACAGCATTCCTCCTAGGGGGACTAGCTAAACCCCTTGTGTTTACATAAGCCCCAAAATTATATTTACGACCCGCTAGTGCGTCAAGAACCCAAATCTGCCGATAATTGTTCGAATTCGTTCAGACGCACTCTCTCCACATCCAATCAAGCGACTCCCGAAAAAAGAGCCAAAATTGTGGAAAAAGGGGAAAACCCTGTGCGCAACGCATATTTGCTGGGGAAAACTCGGTGTATTTCTTCCACATAGCTTTAAAAAGCAGGTGAACAACTGCTCTGGAAAACTTTTTTCCAGGCTGATTCCGGACGCTTTTCACCCTCACTGATCTTGAAAACCCACTTTTCGCTTTCCATTCCGCTTTCCATGCTGTGGATTCCGCGCAACAAGAGGGGTGAAAACTCGCAAAATCGCCGCTCAGGATTAACTTTTCAAATCCCCATTTCACTTTTCACCTAGTTTTTCACCATTTGTTTCCACCGTTCTTTCCGCTTTCCACCGTAGTTTTTAACATGAGTGGAAAGATGTGTGGATAACTCGGAAAACCGCAGGTAAATAGCGGTGGGAAACTTGGAATAACTTGAAAGAAAATGAAAAGGCCGAGTAAATTCCAACGAATTTGGGAAAAACGGTTGTGGATTTCTTTGTGGAAAACTAAACTTTTCCCACCTTGACCAACGAAAGGAGGAGAGGTGGCGCCAGAAAACGAACCCTTAACAGCAACACAGGTAGCCAGGATCGCCGCATACGACGATCTCCTTTCCGCACCGAGAATGGTGGAGATTCCACCGTCAGACGTCGCGTCATATATAGACAAGATCGCGTCGACCACCTATGAGATGGCCGCCTCGCTCGGCGGCGTCATTCCCTACACCGTCATCCGCGAGGTCTCCGAGAACTTCATCCATGCGCAGTTCAAAGAGATCACCGTGAGCATCATGGACCACGGGTGCACAATCCGCTTCGCGGACCAGGGTCCGGGAATCGACAACAAGGACCGAGCACAGCTCCCGGGCTTTTCGAGCGCGACCAGCGAGATGAAAAGCTACATCCGCGGCGTGGGAAGCGGTCTTCCCATGGTGAAGGAGTACCTCAAGTTCTCCAACGGCCGCTTGGTGATCGAGGACAACATCTGCGACGGCGCCGTCGTGACCATCGCCGTCGACCCCAACGCCATGAGCCAACCGCCGGTCGTCTACCAGGAATCCCCTGTCGTGAGCGTTCCCAACCAGCAGGCGCACTATGCGCAGACGCCGCAGCAGATTCAGCAAGGATACGTCCAGGCGCAGTCCATGCAGCAGCACGCGCAGCAGGGCATGCAGCCGCAGCAGGGTATGCCGGGCGCTTGGCAGCAGCAACAGCAGATGGGACAGCAGCCCGCTTTTGGCCAGCAGCCCCAGATGGCAGCCGGCATGCAGCAAATGGGCGGCATGAACCAAATGCCCATGGGTGCGGCCGCACAGACGCCCGCATACATGACGCCGGCCATGCAGCCTGCCCAAGGCGTCAGCTTCCTCGCAGAGGACGAAGCCAACATCCTCATACTCGCCACAGAAGGCAGCATCGGCCCGACCGACGTCGCCACGTCACTCGGCGTTGCCACCACGACGGCGTTTCGCAAGCTGGAGAAGCTGGAACAAGCCGGCTACCTGATGCAGGACGCCTCCCACAAGGGAAAGCGCATCCTCACCCAGCTCGGTCAGCAGGTTTTGAGAGAGCAGGTGTAGTAGATGGATAAAGACGAGCTTTGGAGCAGGGTGCTTGCCGTCTTGCTCGACAATGTCCCGCCAACGGACCCGAAGAACTTCTTCCTGCCGCAGCTGCACGCACTCGGCGTCTTTGGCGACCAGTTCATCCTCCTTGCCGCAGGCGAGCAGGTTGAGAGCTGGGTTCGCATGAACTACCTGGAAGAGATCACCGCCGCCGCGCAAAGCGTGAGCGGCGTCGCCTACATGGTGCAGGTCGTCTCCAACCCCGCAGGCAACGCCCAGCAGGCGGCACCTGCCGCGCAGGCTGCACCCGCGCAGGCAGCGGCACCCGTTCAGGCCCAGCCTGTGGTGCAGCAGCCGGCCCAGCAGGCAGCGGAGCCCGCGACGAGCACCTCGACGCCGTTTGTCGTCCCGTCGTTTATCGAGCAGGAACCCGCCCAACAGCCGCAAGCGGCACAACCCGCAAGCAGCACGCCTGATTTTATGAACACCTACGTGCAGCTAAGCGACCTTCCCGGCCACCAGCCGCAAGCCGCGCAGCCCGCACAGCAGCAGGTCGCACAGCCCAATCCGCAGCAGGCAATCGCACAGAGCAGGGCAGGCAACGAGGCGCTCTTCTCGAAGTGCACCTTCGACACCTTCGTCGTCGGCGTCTCGAACAAGTTCGCCCACGGCGCGGCGCTCGCCGTCGCCGAGCAGCCCGGCACCGCGTACAACCCACTGTTCATCTACGGCAAAAGCGGCCTGGGCAAGACGCACCTGCTCGTGTCCATCGCCAACTATGTTCAGAACAACTACCCCAACATGGCGACGCGCTACGTAAGTGCGAACGACTTCCTCAACGACTACGTCGAGGCAACGCAGCGCAACAGGTGGGCGGACTTCAACGCGAAGTATCACAACGCAGATGTCTTGCTCGTAGACGACGTGCAGTACTTGGAGGGCAAGGACGAGACGATCAACCAGCTCTTCAACATCTTCAACGAGATGATCAACCGCAACAAGCAGGTTGTGCTGTCCGCTGACCGCGCGCCCAAGGACATCGACATGGACGAGCGCATGCGCAGCCGCTTTGTGAGCGGCATGCTCGTCGACGTCAAGCCGCCCGACTACGAGACGCGCCTGGCCATCATCCGCAACACCTACCAGCGCGTGCAGCAGTCCACGACCTTCACCGGCCTCATCCCGGAAAACGTCTTGAGCTGGCTGGCAGAGAGCGCGGGCACGAACATCCGCGAGATGGAAGGAGCGATCACGAGGCTCATCGGCAACATGAACCTCACGCACAAGCCCGACATCACCGTGGACGAGGCCCAGGAGATCTTGCAGGACTTCTTCCCCGACATCTCCGATGCGAAGGTCACCATCGCCGCCATCCAGGCGGAGGTGGAGCGCCACTTCAAGATCTCACACGAGGACATCATCAGCTCCAAGCGCTCCAAGAGCATCACGCAGCCGCGCCACATCGCAATCTACCTGTGCCGCTACATGACCAACGACAGCCTCGAGACCATCGGCAAGAAGTTCGGTGGGCGAGACCACACGACGGTCATGCACAGCGTGAAGAAGATCGAGGCGGACCAGCAGGAAAACCGCCTGCTCTACGACACGCTCGAGGAGCTGCGCGCCAGGATCAAGGAAAGGTGTTAAAAGCTGGGGAGAAGCGCACCCCTCAACCGTGTCTCACCATGGGGATAAACTCGTGGAGAACCTGTTGAGGGGTCGTGGGAAGGTGGAAACAGTGGAAAACCGCTTGTGGACTCATTAAGCTGTTGTCAACATTCGTGTTGACGCAAACAGGTACGCTGAGCAGGGACAACGCGGGTCATCCACATTTCCACCTGCTTTATTACTACTACTAAATGTATATATAAATATATTTAATAAATAACACGGGCGAGGAAGTCCCGAAGATAGGGGAGACGCAGACATGAGGTTCAACATAGCCAAAAGCGAACTCAACGAAGTATTGAATATCGTTTCCAAGGGCATGAGCTCTCGCTCTACGCTGCCCATCTTGAGCGGCATACTCGTGAGTGCGGAGGACAGCTCGGTGACCTTCCAGACCACCGACCTTGAGATCTCGATCAAGCACTCCGTCGTCGCCGACGTCGCAGACCCTGGTCGCACGGTCATCCCCGGCAAGCTCTTCAACGACATCGCCAAGTCCCTGCCTGATGCCGCCATCACGGTGGCGACAGACGGCGACCAGGTGATCATCAGCTGCATGGACAGCGCCTTCACCCTCTCTACGCTCAACCCCGTCGACTTCCCGTACTTCCCGCAGGTCGACGCTGGCACCGAGGTCGTCTTGCCGACCAAGAAGCTCGCCGATGTCGTGAAGAAGGTCGGCAAGGCGGTGAGCCGCGACGAGAGCCGCGCCATCCTCACCGGCATCCTCTTCAGCGTCGAGGAGGACAAGGTGCGCCTTGTCGCAACGGACAGCTACCGCCTCGCCATCGGCGACATGAGCATCGACGCGGAGGAGCCCTACGAGCCCTTCCAGGCGATCGTGCCTGGCCGCATCTTCGAGGATGTCGCCAAGCTTGCTGCTTCCTACGACACGGTCAAGATCGGCTTCTCCGAGAACCAGATCGTGTTCTCCTTTGGCGCCTGCGTCTTCGTCAGCCGCAAGATCGAGGGTACCTACCCCAACTACCGCCAGCTGCTGCCCAAGGGCTGCGCCTGCAGCGTGCGTCTTGGCGCGGCAGAGCTCGTCTCCTGCGTCAAGCGCGTGAGCTTGCTCGCCCAGGCACATACTCCCGTGCGCTTCGACTTCGATATCGACGAGCAGCGCGTGTCCGTGAGCGCCAAGACCCAAGACGTCGGCGCATCCAAGGCGGGCATGGATGCGGCCATCGACGGCGAGAGCATGGAAATCGCCTTCAACCACCAGTACCTGCTCGACGGCCTGACCTCCATCGACGGCGACGTCGTGATCGAGCTGCAGACAAGCCTCAAGCCCGGCATCCTCAAGCCTGCCGACGACGACGGCTTCCTGTACCTCGCCATGCCGGTCCGCCTGGCTTAAGGGCTGCGTCGCGCAGTGGCGCTGTCGATCGACAACATACGCTTCGACGAATATCGCGGTTACAGCCACCTGGAGCTTTCCGGCTTGGGGCACCTCGTCGTGCTCGTCGGCCCCAACGCCGTTGGCAAGACCAACATCATCGAGGGCATACAGCTGCTGACGGCGGGGGAGTCCTTTCGCAAGCCCGGCTGGGCCGAGGTCGTGAGCTGGGACGCACCAGCGGCTTGCATCAAGGCCGAGCTCGTGGATGTGGCAGAAAAGCGCAGCGTCACCCACAAGCTGTCCGTGTCGCAGGGAAAGCGCAGCTACGAGGTCAACGGGAAGAAACGTGCAGCCTCCGGTGTGCGCGGCACTTGCCCGAGCGTCTTGTTTATCCCCGACCACCTGCAGATGGTGAAGGGGTCCTCCGCCTTGCGCCGCGACGCCGTCGACGGCTTGGCGGTCCAGCTTTCCAAGACCTACGGGGCTATCAAGGCGGACTACAGCGCCGCCTTGCGCCAGCGCAACCTGCTGATCAAAAGCGAGGTCCACGCAGGCCCGCTCTTCGAGAGCTGGGACGAGAGCGCCGCAGTCAACGGCGCGCGCCTCACGGTGAACCGCATGCGTCTGTTCTCCCGCCTGGCGGAGCACTTGGGTGCCATCTACGCGCAGCTTGCGGACGGGGAGCGCCTCGAGTGCGCCTATGTCCCCAGCTGGATGCGCTTTGACGGGGCAGGGCGCCAGCGCCCCGATGCCCAGTCGCTCGAGCAGCTCGCGTCGTGTGCGGATGCAGAGGGGCTTGCCGTCGAAGAGGTCCAGGCCAAGCTCGAGGAGGCCTCGAGACGTCTTGCTGCGCAGGAACTGAGCCGCAAGACCTCGCTCGTCGGACCGCATAAGGACGAGATAGCCTTCTTCGTCAACGGGCGCAACGCGCGCCTGTTTGCGAGCCAGGGCCAGCAGCGCACGATCGTGCTGGCGGAAAAGCTCGCGGAGGTCGAGCTGGTGAGGGAGTTCACCGGCAACGCGCCCGTGCTCTTACTCGACGACGTCATGAGCGAGCTCGACGCGCGCCGCCGCGATGCGCTGACGGCGTTTATCGACCGCAGCACCCAGACCTTCATCACGACCACGAATCTGGGATACTTCTCCCAGGGGCTTCTCGAGCAGGCCCAGGTGATAGAGCTCCCCATCGAGGGGACCAAAAGGCAGTACTAGGGCGAAAGGGGCGACATGGCCGAGATCCGCGCAGGTGGCACGGGATTGGGCGAGGGCATGCTCAGCATGCTCGGCGAGGTGCGTCGCCGCCAGCCCGAGATGGTGCTCTCCGCTCGCAACAACGACATCTGGCGCAAGGTCGCAGACCCCGCCGCCGTCTCGCACACCGACGCCGTCTACACCGTCCCGGAGACAGCCGGCTCGCAGGTCGTCATCTACGTCGACGCGAACATCTGGGCAACCGAGCTCGGCCTGCAGTGCGAGCTTTTGCGCTTGAAGATGAACATAGCGATCACTGGGGCCGACGGCTACAGCGGTCAGGACCCCGAGCCCATCAAGCGCCTGCGCTTTGCCGCCAGCAAGGAGAAGTACCGCGGCAAGCGCGCCTGCGACGTGCCCGTCGAGCAGCAGCTGCTTGACGAGGACATGCACTTCAAGGGCGACCCCGTCGCGTTGACGCCGGAGGAGGAGGCCGATATCGAGCGTCAAGTCGCCGGCATCGAGGACCCGAGGATCCGCCGCGCTGCGCTCGACGCCATGCGCGCGAGCGCCGAGCTGCGCAAAGGCCAGCAGGAATAGGGGAGGCGGCTCTTGCCCTCCTTGTGCGCATATGACCAGGTCTTTTCCGTTCAAACCGCAAAGGTTTTGAACGGAAAAGACCTGGTCATATGCGCACAAGGGTGCCTGCGGGTTCGGCGGGCACTTGCATGGCGAGCCAAAATTTTGCGTTGTAAGGCTTTTTTGTGAAGCCAAACGCCTTGGGCAACGGTTGGAGGGCCAAAAACGCCTCACAGAGGCTTTAAATGGCTCTGAGGGGAGACAAAACGAGTGTTCTGGGGTACAATTTTCGTTCGATAACTCTACGAGAAGCGCAGTCCGATCGCGGGTGCGCTTCGCTTACTGTAAGGAGTTGAATTGGCAAAATCCGAAGAATCCTACTCTGGAAAAGACATCCAGGTGCTTGAGGGCCTCGAGGCCGTTCGCAAGCGCCCTGGCATGTACATCGGCTCCACCGGCCCGCGCGGCCTGCACCACCTGGTGTGGGAGATCGTCGACAACTCCGTCGACGAGGCTCTCGGTGGATTCTGCACCAAGATCGACATCACCCTCAACGAAGACGGCTCCTGCACCGTTGTCGACAACGGCCGCGGCATTCCCGTCGACAAGCATCCCAAGCTCAAGATCCCCACGCTCGAGGTCGTCTTGACCGTCCTGCACGCAGGCGGCAAGTTCGGCGGCAGCGGCTACAAGGTCTCCGGCGGCCTGCACGGCGTCGGCGTCTCCGTCGTCAACGCGCTGTCCACCAACGTCAAGGTGCAGGTGCGCCGCGACGGCGAGACCTACGAGATGAACTTCGACCACGGCAAGACCGTGGGCAAGCTCGCACACCTCGGCCCGGCAAAGGACACCGGCACGACCGTCACCTTCTGGCCGGACCCGGAGATCTTCGAGACCATCGAGTTCGACTACAACACCATCGCGCAGCACATGCGCCAGACGGCGTTCCTCAACAAGGGCCTGCACATCACCTTGAAGGACCTGCGTCAGGTCGAGGAGAACGGCTCCATCAAGGAGGACGCCTACCAGTTCAACAACGGCCTGCTTGACTACGTCAAGTTCCTCAATGAGGGCAAGAGCGTCGTCGGCGCCGCGACCCCGATCTACTTCGAGGCAGACAGCGAGCACGGCGAGGTCGAAGTCGCCATGCAGTGGAACGAGTCCTACTCCGAGAACACGATGTCGTTTGCCAACAACATCAACACGGTTGATGGCGGCACCCACCTCGAGGGCTTCCGCAATGCGCTGACCCGCACCATCAACGACTACGCCCGCCGCAGCGGCATCCTCAAGGAGAAGGACGACAACCTCTCCGGCGAGGACATCCGCGAGGGCCTCACCGCCGTGGTCTCCGTGCGCCTGCACGAGCCCCAGTTCGAGGGCCAGACCAAGACCAAGCTCGGCAACACCGAGATGCGCGGCCTGACCCAGACTGCGGTCATGAAGGGCCTGGCGGAGTACATGGAGGAGCACCCCACGCCCGCCAAGGCGATCGCCAAGAAGGCCGTCCAGGCTGCCAAGGCCCGCGCTGCGGCTCGCAAGGCACGCGAGGCCACGCGCCGCAAGGGCGTGCTCGACGGTGCGTCCATGCCCGGCAAGCTGGCCGACTGCTCCATCAAGGACCCGGCTCTCACCGAGCTCTACATCGTCGAGGGCGACTCGGCAGGTGGCTCTGCCAAGCAGGCGCGCGAGCGCAGCTACCAGGCCATTCTGCCGCTGCGCGGCAAGATCTTGAACGTCGAGCGCGCAGGTCTGTCCCGATCTTTGTCCTCCGAGTCGATCATCAGCCTCATCACGGCCATCGGCACGGGCGTAGGCGACGAATACGACGGCGACAAGGCGCGCTACCACCGCATCATCATCATGACCGATGCTGATGTCGACGGCGCACACATCGCCATCCTGCTGCTGACTTTCTTCTTCCGCTTCATGCCGGATTTGATCAACCGCGGCTACATCTACATCGCATGCCCGCCGCTGTACGGCCTCAAGAAGAAGAACAGCCGCACCGGCAAGATCTTGCAGTACCTCTACAACGACGAGGCCCTGCGCGAGTGCATGGAAAACCTCGACGACCCGACCAAGTACGAGGTCCAGCGCTACAAGGGCCTTGGCGAGATGGACGCCGAGCAGCTGTGGGAGACCACCATGGAGCCCGAGACGCGCACGCTGCGCCAGGTTCGCATCGAGGACGCGGCCGAGGTCGACCGCGTCGTCAACGAGCTGATGGGCAGCGACGTCGAGTGCCGCAAGAACTTCATCACCGAGCACGCTAAGGACCTGGACCCCAGGTTCCTGGACATCTAAGGAGGGAGATAAGACATGGCAGATAACGAGGATCTGTTTACCGGCCTTGACGAGGCTCCCGAGCATGTCGTCAAGGCAGACGACCTTGAGAGCAAGATCAACGGTGCTATGGGCACGCTCGACATCAACGTCGGCAAGGTGACCGAGACCAACTTCGCCGAGGAGATGCGCTCGAGCTTCCTCGAGTACTCCATGAGCGTCATCGTCGCCCGTGCGCTTCCGGACGTGCGCGACGGCCTCAAGCCGGTTCACCGCCGCGTCCTGTACGCGATGCACGAGTCCGGCTGCAACCCTAGCAAGCCCCACGTCAAGTCCGCGCGACCTGTCGGCGACTGCATGGGTAAGTACCACCCCCACGGCGACGCCGCCATCTACGACACCTTGGTCCGCATGGCGCAGGACTTCTCCATGCGCGTGCCCCTGGTCGACGGCCACGGCAACTTTGGCTCCATCGACGGCGACAGCCCCGCTGCAATGCGTTACACGGAGTGCCGCCTCGACAAGCCGGCCATGGAGCTTTTGAAGGACCTCGAGAAGGAGACTGTCGACTGGCAGCCCAACTACGACGAGTCCCTGCAAGAGCCCAAGGTCCTGCCCGCTCGCTTCCCCAACCTGCTGGTCAACGGATCTGCGGGCATCGCGGTCGGCATGGCGACCAACATGGCTCCCCACAACATGGGCGAGGCCATCGACGCCACCATCGCGTGCATCGACAACCCCGATATCGAGCTCGACGAGCTCATGCAGGTCATCCCCGGCCCGGACTTCCCGACCGGCGGCCTCATCATGGGCCGTCAGGGCATCCGCGACGCCTACGAGACCGGCCGCGGCAGCTTGAGCATCCGCTCCAAGTGCCACATCGAGAAGAGCGCCGGCGGCAAGCAGCGCATCGTCGTGACGGAGATTCCCTATCAGGTCAACAAGCTGCGCCTCATCGAGAAGATCGCAGACCTCGTCAAACAGAAGAAGATCACGGAGATCTCCGGCCTCAACGACGAGTCCGACCGCAAGGGCATGCGCATCGTCATCGACATCAAGCGCGGCGAGGAGCCCGAGGTCGTCTTGCAGAAGCTCTACAAGCACACCCAGCTGCAGACGGGCTTTGGCATCATCAACCTGGCGCTGGTCGACGGCGTGCCCCGCGTGCTCTCCCTCAAGGAGATCATCCGCCACTACATCGACCACCAGAAGGACGTCGTCGTCCGCCGTACCCGCTACGAGCTGCGCAAGGCCGAGGAGCGCGCCCACATCCTGCAGGGCTACATCATCGCCCTCGACAACATCGACGAGGTCATCCAGATCATCCGCCATTCGCGCGATGACAACGAGGCCCGCGCGAAGTTGATGGAGCGCTTCGGCCTGTCCGAGCCCCAGACCAACGCGATCCTCGAGATGCGCCTGCGCCGCCTCACCGGCTTGGAGCGCGACAAGATCGAGACCGAGCTGGCAGACCTCATGGAGAGGATCGCCGAGTTCAAGAAGATCCTGTCCGACGAGCACGAGGTCGAGCGCGTCATCAAGGAGGAGCTGACCGAGACCAAGAAGCGCTTCGCAGACAAGCGCCGCACGGAGATCACCGACTCCGCGCGCGAGGTCGACGTCGAGGACCTCATCGCCGAGGAGGACATGGTCGTCACGATCACGGCCGGCGGCTACATCAAGCGCCTGCCTGTCGCCACCTACCGCCAGCAGAAGCGCGGCGGCAAGGGCAAGACCGGCGTCAACCTCAAAGAGGACGATTACGTCAACCAGGTCTTCGTGGCGAGCACGCATGACTACATGCTCATCTTCACGAACTTTGGCAAGGTCTACCGCATCAAGGTCCACCAGATCCCGCTGGGTAGCCGCCATGCACGCGGCACCGCGCTGGTGAACCTGGTCCCGCTGGAGAAGGGCGAGCACTGCGCGACTGTCATCAACACGCGCGACTTCCCCGAGGACGAGTTCCTGCTCTTTGGCACGAGCCACGGCATGATCAAGAAGACGGCCTTCAGCCAGTATAAGAACGTGCGCAGCTCCGGCCTGATTGCCATCAGCCTCAAGGACGGCGACGAGCTGGTCGCGGTTCACAAGTTCCGCCCCGGCTACCACATCGTCATGGCGTCTAGCGCCGGCAAGGCCATCAAGTTCGATGACTCCAACATCCGCGCGATGGGCCGCGACACGAGCGGCGTGCGCGGCATGAAGGTCGACATCGAGGGTGGCGTGCGCGTCCTCGGCATGGAGATCGTGCCCGAGGGCAAGGACGACGACCTGCTCGTCATCACGGAGCGCGGCTACGGCAAGCGCACCAAGCTGTCCGAGTACAGCCTCCAGGGCCGCGGCGGCCAGGGTGTCACCACCATCAAGATGACCCCGCGCAACGGCAACCTGGTGTCCATGATGGTCGTGCCCGACGAGCACGAGCTCATCGTCGTGAGTGAGAGCGGCATGACCCTGCGCTGCAAGGCTAGCGACATCTCCGAGCTCGGCCGTGCGACGCAGGGCGTCAAGATCATGAACCTGACCGATGACGACCGCATCACCGCGCTGGCTCGCGTGGTGGATCCGACCGGAGGCAAGAAGGCCACCGCGGCCATCGCTGGTCAGACCCAGATGTTCGACACAGAGCTCTCCGGCACCTTCGACACCTCGACTGAGGACGAGGTCGACGAGGACGAGGAGTAGCGAGCAGCTTCAAGCACGCAGCGACTAGCTGGAAGATGAGAGGGGCGTCCCTGTTGGGGCGCCCCTCTTTTGTGTTGCGGCTGGTTGGGGTCGAGGCGCCGGGGAGTTGCGAGGACACGTAGGCGCCTGACGAAGTCGGCGCCACAGGTTGCAGCTGGCTGACTGTCTAGTGCGGTTTTTGTGGTTGCTTGATCTGCGGCGTATACTTTATTTGTTTGCTAGATAGAGGCGATTGAGCGGCAGCTTTGCCAGAAATCAGGCGGCTATGAGCGGTGACAGGATTCAAGAGTTTGCAGGAGAGCTGAGGAAGAGCTGCTATGCACCCAAAACCTGGGGTTTCTGGCGCACGACTATCTTCTGCTTTGCGTTTTGCTCCATGCTCGGCCATTGGCTTGAGATGCCTTACTGCGCCTTCATGGGGATGTTTGGGATCGTTGACTCGGATTACGCGACCCTTGTCGACCCGTGGTACTACCCCTATTGGGTCTACGGTTTTGGTGCCCTGGGCATGACTTTGGCCCTCGAGCCCTTCAAGGAACATATCATCGCCCGCTGTAAGACGCTGTTGGGTGCCTTTGCCATCGTCTATATCCTTACCGTCGTGCTCGCGGGCACCATGGAGACGGTGTTCGGTCTGCTCATCAACCAACCGGACCCCTTCACGGGCGAATACCCGTTTTGGGACAACTCCGAGCTTCCGCTCAACATCTTGCAGCAGGGCTGGCTGGTCAACGACCTCGTTATTGGCTTGGTGGCCATGGTGTACCTGTGGCTGATCTTCCCCATTGTCGATATGGTTTTGAGCGGCTTAGGTGAGCGTCGCGCCAACATCGTCTTTGCCGTGGCAATGGCTGTCTTCGCGGTGTGCGTCGCGCTCACCGTGGTGTCGCTGCTTTAGGGTTAGGGCGGTGGCTCGAGCATGCCGGTCTGGCGCGTTTGGCTGGAGCTCGGTGCTCGGCTAAGTGCGGTTGATTTCCGCTTGATGCCTGCATAAGTGCGGTCGATTTTCCTTTGTCTGCCGATAAGTGCGGCTGAATTTTCGCGAAGACGGGCGAAATCGACCGCACTTGCGTAGGCAACAAACGCCACCGGGCAGCAGATATCGCCCTTGAGCGAAACAAGAACAACGAGGAGGGGTGCAAGCTGCTTGCACCCCTCCTCGTTTCACGAGAGCGGATTGTCTCTTTTTGCCTTAGTTCTCCTTGTTGGCCTTGAGGATGAGGCGCTTGTACTTGCTGGAGTAGGTCCAGGTTTTGCTCGAGAGCTTGGGGCAGTTGCCGGAGGTGATCGAGCCGACCTTCACTCCCTTGGCGACCCAGGCCTTCCAAGTGACGTTGGACTGCGGGTAGGGCTTGCCGCTCGTGTAGTAGTTGTCGTAGACGCTGCGCGTTGCAGCGATGTCCATGCCCTCTACGTTGCCGGTGATGGCACCGGGCTTGAGATGTTTGTAATTGGCCTTGGTGCCGGACAGCGAGACTTTGCCCACGTTGTAGTTCTTCTCCATGACGACGCCCTCTTTGGGCTTGCCGACCATGGAGGCGCTGCCGACAAGCCCGCCGAGGAACATGTTGCCCTTGCCGCTGATGGCGCCGGCGTTGTAGTTGTCGGAGAATATGGCGCTCGAGAACTCGGCACAGATGCCGCCGACATTGGCAAACCTGGCGCCGATTGAGACTTTGACCGCACCCTTGTTATAACACTGACTGACGGGCTTCTTCACGCCCTTGGCAGCATAGGCGCTTGCGATGACGCCGGCGACGTCGATGCTGCGCGTAGCAGAGCTGGGCTTCCAGCTAGATCCCTCAAGCGTGATAGCGCCTTTGTTATAGCACTTGGTGACGGGGACGATCTTGTTGCTGACGCCGCTGCCCAAGCTTTCGATTAGTCCTGCGACGGTGACGTTGTTGGTCTGAGCACCCTTCTTGAGAGTGACGGTGATCTTGCCACTGTTGCCGCTGGACGTGGCGCCTGCCTCGGGGGCGAGCCCGATGACCCTCACGTAGTCCATCGCGCTGTACTCTTCCATCGCCTTTTCGATCGTCACGGAGATGGGGCCGCTGTTCACGCATTTGGTGAGCTTGAGGTTTCCGATACTCGAACCGGCAATGCCAGCGACTGAGACGCTGGAGGTCCAGATACCGGTGCCGCTGAAGGAGATCTTGCCCTTGTTGGTGCAGCTGCTAAACGGGTTCTCTGCAGATGTTGCGATGCCGCCGATTACAACCCCGTCGCTGCCGGTGATCTGGCTGTTGATGTTGATGGCGTTGGTGCATTTGGTGACGGTGGTCTTCTTGTCAAGCGAGGTGAACAGGCCGCCGATGAGGTGCTGGTAGCTCTCCTCCGTGTCCATGTTCACTGAGCTGACCTTGATCGACCCGCTCGCCTTGATGTTCTCGAACCTGCAGCCTCCTGTGGCGGTTCCCACGAGAGCGGAGCATTTGATGTCGCGCCCGGTGTTGACGGTGATGTTGACTCCCGTGAGGGAGAGGTTCTTGATGGTGGCGCCGTATGCCCTGCCAAAGAGGGCCACCTCGACGTTCTTGTACTTGTTAACCTCGCTGCGGGTGAAGTTCTTGATGGCATGGCCCCTGCCGTCGAGCGTTCCCTTGAAGGAGCCGACGGCGAAGAGTTTGAAGTCCTTCTCGCCAGCAAGGTCGATGTCGTTGGCAAGGTAGTAGTTGCCCTTTGCGTCCATGGCCTTGAGCTCGGCGGCGGTTTTGATGGGGGTTGCCTCCGCTGCGTGAGCCGGCTGTGCAATCAAGGCGCTGCCCAAGACGGCGGTGCTTACTGCCAGCGCGCCGACTGCACCGATGCGCGCGATTACTGGTGTCTGTGTGCTCATTCGGTTCCTCCTTGCTGTTGGAGCATGTGCCCTGGAGGATAGGGGAGGGGAGCGCGCCGACAGGAAGCGGGCGTGGAAAGCGTGGGCTCGGGTGTGGATTGCGCTAGGGAAACGCTGGTTAATGCAAGGTGTGTGGGGAGGGACAGGGTCCCTCCCCTACGTAAACAGCGGTTTTGAACGAAACAGACCTGGTCACATCCGTACAGGGATTTGCCGCTTTCCCAGTCCATTAAAAAGCCATTAAAGATAAGGAATCCTTAAGACCCGAGGCGTGTATCTTGAAACCACCTGCAAGAGAGGTCCCCTCCCTACGGAAAGGAGCCAAGATGAAGTTCAAGAAACCGCTGAGCGTTGCGATGTCGGCGGCCATGGTCATGGCGTTCTCGCCTGCTACCAGCGCGTTTGCAGCTGGAGACGCGCAGGGCGGCGACCAAGGCGCTGCAGCTGCTGTCAGCAACGACGATGCTGCAACCCAGACGCCTGTTGGCGAGCAGGCCGGCGAGGGCAACAGCCTCGGTCTCTACAACGTCACTGACAAGAAGGCCAAGACCGTCGAGTTGACGCAGTTCGAGGGCGAGGGCAGTAGCGCCGTCGTTCCTGCGCAGGTCACGCTTGCTGATGGCCAGAGCTATACCGTCACCTCGATTGGCGATAAGGCCTTCTTTGGCAACCAGAAGATCATGAACGTAGAGATCGCCGCCGGGGTCAAGGGTATCGGCACGAGTGCGTTCGAGGAGTGCGTCAACCTCAAGAAGCTCAACTTGCCGGAGGGTCTCGAAACCATCGGCGATAAGGCCTTCTTCTACTGCACGCGTCTGGTGGACGTGAAGCTGCCCGCAACGCTCACCACGCTCAGCAAAGGTGCCTTTTTCGGCTGCTCGAGTATGACGAGCATCGACATCCCCGCTGGTATCAAGACCATCGAGAAGTACACCTTCTCCAAATGCCGCAGGCTCGAGAAGGTCACCGGCATGGAGGGCGTGACCCAGATCGCCCCCCGCGCTTTCAAGCAATGCGACAACCTGCTCTCCATCCCCTTCAACGAAGGCCTGACCTCCATCGGTGACCGCGCGTTTGCCGAGTGTATATCCCTGGGCAAGGCGAATCTCCCCAAATCGCTCGAGAAGCTCGGCGGCAACGCCTTCAGCGACTGCGGTTCCCTGAAGGAGGTCTCCACCTCCGTGAAGGAGATCCCCGAGGATGCCTTCAACGACTGCTTCGACCTCAAGACCCTCAAGCTCGAGGAAGGCGTTGAGAAAATCGGCGACATGGCTTTTGCCGCCGGCGGAAGCCTCAAGACGGTCAACATCCCCGCGAGCGTGACCGATATCGCACCCAGCGCTTTTAGCGGCGGCTCCGTCACAGGCTTCAAGGTCGCCGAGGGCAGCAAGTCGTACTCTGCTGCTAACGGCGTTCTCTACAACGCGGACAAGAGCACGCTTGTGAAGTACCCGCCGAGCAAGACCGACAAGACCTTCACTCTGCCCAGCGCAACGACGGAGCTCGGCGAGTCCTCCTTCGAGGCGGCCTACAGGCTCAAAACGATCGACCTCTCCAATATCGAGAAGATCGGCAAGGACGCGTTTGCCCTCGGCGGTGTCAAGAACGTCAAGTTCTCCAACAGGCTCAAGGAGATCGGCGAGGGTGCTTTCGAGAACAACAGCGCGCTCAAAAGCGTGTCGCTGCCTGGGTCCCTCAAAGAGGTCTCCAGCAACTCCTTCGGCTCTTGCAACCTCAAGACTGTGAAGCTTGCAGAGGGCATCGAGAAGATCGACAGCGATGCGTTTAGCGAGTGCGGGGACCTGGCCTCTATCACCATCCCTGCCAGCGCGACGAGCGTCGCCGGTGACTTTGCCGCCAATACGGCTTGCGTGAAGTACAAGGTCGCCGCCGGCTCCAAGACCTACAAGGTAATCGGCGGCATGCTGTGCAGCGCCGATGGCAAGACCCTGGTAAGCGTTCCCTCCCGCTGCGGCGAGGGTAAGAAGAAGACGCCTGCTGTTGTTCCCGACGGCGTTGATACCATCGGCAGCGGCGCCTTCCGTGCTGTCTATTACGCTAACGGTGTGAAGCTCCCCGCATCGGTTACGACGATCCAGAAGAACGCATTCGACGACTCCATGCTCGGCAAGAAGGGCCTGTCGATTCCTGCGACGGTCACGACGATCGAGGACAACGCCATCGGCTACAGCGGTGGCACCGGGGATGGCGATCGCGCCACCGGCGCGCTGATCATCGGCAAGCGCGGGTCTGCGGCCGAGAAGTACGCGCTGGCAAACGACTTCGCCTTTGCCACGAGCACGCCCAAGATGAAAATCGCCAAAGCCGAGCTCTCCAAGAAGGGCAAGACCACGACGGTCTCCGTCAAGGGCATGAAGGCCGGCCAGGTGAAGTACTACTCCAGCAACAAGAACGTGGTCAAGGTCGACAGAGAGACCGGTAAGGTCAAGGCAGTCGGCAACGGCAAGACCAACATCGTCGCCGCGATGGGTACCTATTACCTGCGCGTCAACGTAGCTGTGGGCGGCAAGAAGGCGACTGCGAGCAAGCCTAACTCCTACAGCGGCTACAAGCAGGTGAACAGCAAGAAGGACCTCAAGTCCTGGGAGAAGAAGTACTACGCCGCCAACAAGGGGCGCTCCTTCAAGTCTGCCAGCAACCCGGCTATCAACTGCTACACCAGCAACGAGTACGTGCCGATCAAGGCCGCCCAGGGCGACGCCAAGTACATCAGCCGCGCTAAGGACCAGTTTGGCGATGACATCGAGGAGTACTACGAGATCTCCGCGCTGCTCAAGTGGGAGCTCGAGCGCTTCAACCTGCCGGTGAGCACGGAGCTCTATAGCGGCATCGGCAGCGTCTACGCCTACACAGGCGCGCAGTCCACGCTCGACGACATGCAGGCTGCCGTCGGCAAGCAGGTGAAGCACCCCGTCGTCGTCTCCACGGCGCTCTTCGACAGTACCGCCAACGGCTTTGCCAACGGTCCGTACGCAACGGTCATCCACGTCCTCGCACCCAAGGACAAGACGGTTTGCGGCTACCTCTACCGATTCTCTGAGTACCCGACCGAGTACGAGGTCCTGCTCGCCAACGACGCCAACTACAAGGTCGTCGACTGCGGCGTGCGCTATACGAAGGTGCACGACCCGGAGCTCAAGACCGGCGAGAGCAAGTACGGTGAGTACGAGCGCTACATCACGCTGCAGTATCTGGACGGTGAGGCGGCGTAGCGGCAGCTGCCAGGCAGCTATCTCGAAAAAAATCTTCAATTTTTTCGAGATTTTGCTTGCCAAGCGAGGGGGTGTCTGGCATTATACCGTCTTGCGTGTTAAGGGCCTTTAGCTCAGTTGGCTAGAGCGCACGACTGATAATCGTGAGGTCACAAGTTCGAATCTTGTAAGGCCCACCATCTTACTTAGATGGTTCATGCAGCTCTCTGGGGGTATAGCTCAGCTGGGAGAGCGCCAGCTTTGCAAGCTGGATGTCAGGGGTTCGAGCCCCCTTACCTCCACCATCGATTTAAAAAGGGCCTGCCTGACAGGCCCTTTTCATTCAAAACAATGGGCCTTTAGCTCAGTTGGCTAGAGCGCACGACTGATAATCGTGAGGTCACAAGTTCGAATCTTGTAAGGCCCACCATCTTACTTAGATGGTTCATGCAGCTCTCTGGGGGTATAGCTCAGCTGGGAGAGCGCCAGCTTTGCAAGCTGGATGTCAGGGGTTCGAGCCCCCTTACCTCCACCACTAATTGCAAGGGTCCGCACAACGCGGGCCTTTTTTTATAGGCAAGGTGCCGCTCGCGGCTCATCTGTCCTTTTCTTACACCCAACCCTTGGCAATCCCGGCCATCAGGGTATAATCCAAAGCACTTTAGCACGCTAGAGTGCTAAATCATCAAAGTAATTTACGAGGGAGAGACAGTATGAAGAAGAAGCTCGCAGCAGTTGTCGCAGCCGGCCTTGCCGTCTGCCTCAGCGCATTCATGCTCGCTGGTTGCGGTAACTCTGGCGACAACAAGGCATCCGACTCCGGTGAGACCAAGACCCTGACCGTCGGCTTCGATGCCGAGTACCCGCCTTACGGCTACGTCGCCGACGACGGCTCCTACACCGGCTTCGACCTCGACCTCGCCCAGAAGGTCTGCGAGATGGAGGGTTGGGAGTTCAAGGCCGAGGCCATCGATTGGGAGGCCAAGGACGCCCTGCTCGGCAGCGGCTCCATCAACTGCATCTGGAACGGCTTCAGCATCGAGGGCCGCGAGGATGACTACGCCTTCACCGATCCCTACATGAAGAACGGTCAGGTCGTCGTCGTCAAGGCCGGCAGCGACATCAAGTCCCTGGCAGACCTCAAGGGCAAGATCGTCCTGACCCAGAAGGGCTCCGCTGCCCTCGACGTCCTCAACGACGACAAGAAGGACCTCGCTGACACCTTCAAGGAGCTGCAGACCATCGGCGACTACAACAACGCCTTCATGCAGCTTGAGTCCGGCGCTGTCGACGCGGTTGCCTGCGACCTGTCTATCGCCGCCTACCAGTTGGCTGCCAAGCCCGACGCCTTCGTCCAGCTCGACGAGGCTCTCTCCGAGGAGAACTACGGCGTTGGCTTTGCCAAGGACGACACCGAGACTGCTGCCAAGGTGACCGAGGACCTCAAGAAGCTCAACGAGCAGGGCGAGATCGAGAAGCTGTGTGACAAGTACGCAGACCAGGGCATCTCCTACAGCAACTGGCTGATCAAGTAAGACGGCTTGAGATAGCTGACCAACGCAGGCGGGCGCGCTTTGGGGCGTGCCCGCCTGACGTGCGCTCAGCGGTTGAATGCGCGGTATCCGAGGATGCCGCGCATTTGCCCGCTCAAGGCAAAGAACATATGTCGGCACCGTCCCTGTAGGGTGGGCTGGCTGGAAGATAGAGCGCCCTTGCAGGTGCGCTGGAAAGACTCGAGGAAAGGCAAGCGATGGAACTCGCAACGATGATGGGGCTGCTGGGAAGCGGCTTCGTGATGACGCTGGAGATCTTCGTCATCACCTTGGTGGGCGCGGTGCCCCTGGGTGTGCTGGTGGCCCTGTGCCGCATGAGCAGCTTCAAGCCCCTGGCTTGGATCGCGCGCTTTTACATCAGCGTCCTGCGCGGCACGCCGCTCATGCTGCAGCTGATGGCGTGGATGTTTGGCCCGTACTACCTTTTGGGCATCTCCCTGGACTCCAATTGGAAGTTCTACGCCTGCGCCATCGGCTTCATCCTCAACTATGCGGCGTACTTCGCGGAGATCTACCGCTCCGGCATCCAGAGCATCCCGCGCGGTCAGTGGGAGGCAGGTGAGGTCCTGGGCTACAGCTCCTCCCAGACCTTCATCCATATCATCTTGCCGCAGGTCTTCAAACGCATCATGCCGGCCATGGGCAACGAGGTCATCGCACTGGTCAAGGACACCTCCCTCGCCTTCGTCTTGGGTGTCATGGAGATGTTCACGCAAGCCAAGGTCATCGCTGCCAGCCAGGTGAGCATGATGCCCTACCTCGTCGCCGCGGCTATCTACTGGTGCTTCACGATGGTCGTCGAGTTTGTTTTGAGCCGCATCGAGAAGAAGATGGATTACTACCATGACTAATGCGAACAACCTGCTCTGCCTCGAGCATGCGAAGAAGAGCTTTGGCAAGACCGAGGTCTTGAAGGATATCTCGCTCAACGTGGCCCAAGGTCAGGTTGTGGCGATCATCGGCCCGTCCGGTGGCGGCAAATCGACTTTGCTGCGCTGCTGCACGATGCTCGAGACTCTCGATGCGGGCAACTTGAGCTACGACGGCTTGGTCGTCTCTGCCAACGATACGTTTGGCCGCGCGGTTTACAGCGACAAGAAGACCATGCAGGCCGCGAAGATGAAGTTTGGCCTCGTGTTCCAGAACTTCAACCTCTTCCCGCATTACACCGTGCTCAAGAACATCATGGACGCCCCCATCCGCGTCCAAAAGCGCGACAAGGCAGAGGTCGAGAAGCAGGCGCGCGAACTCATCGCCAAGATGGGCCTCGAGGGCAAGGAAGACCTGGTTCCCTGCGAGCTCTCCGGTGGCCAGCAGCAGCGTGTCGCCATCGCCCGTGCCTTGTGCATGAACCCGGAGATCCTCTTCTTCGACGAGCCGACCTCCGCACTTGACCCCGAGCTCACCCAGGAGGTCCTCAAGGTTATCCGCAGTCTCGCTGCCGAGCACATGACCATGGTGATCGTCACGCACGAGATGGGCTTTGCTCGCGATGTCGCCGACCACATCATCTTCATGTCCGACGGCGTCATCGCCGAGGAAGGTCCGGCCGAAGAGCTCATCAACAACCCCAAGAGCGAGCGTCTCAAGGCGTTTCTGTCGAAGATCAGCGACTAGGGGAGTGCTGATTAAAGCTAGGTTAAAGGGAGGGACTTCGGTCCCTCTCCTACGAGGCTTGCAGTTTTGTTGAATGTGTTCGAGAAAACGAGAAAAGCCCGGTTGCCTGAGAAGGCAGACCGGGCTTTTTGCCTTATGCGCAACAGTCAATATCATAGCGGCTTTTGACGGTGTTTTCCCTTGTAAATAGGCAAAAACAACGATAATCCAAAAGTGTTTGAAGAAACTTTGCAAGACCCTCAAATACCCTTTGAGTGCCGCGTTTTCCGCTGTTTTTCTGGCGTATATTGACTCCATGGAGTTAAGGTCCCCTTTGATGAAAGGAGCCCCAAAATGGGTATCAAAGCAGACGAGGCACTTGACATTACCTTTGAGGAACTGACCGACTACCTCGGACGCGAGCATGCGGTCTACATCGAGATTGCCGACGGGACGGTTTACTACATCACAGATTGCAATGAGCACTACTGGCGCGTTCAGCACACCGACCAGCTCAACGAGAAGGGGCATTATCTCGACGCCTCCGAACTCGTGCCCACGGTGCGCGAGTTCATCGATCTGAAGTTCGGCCCGCGCGAGCTCACCTTGCGCGAGGTCTTCCCCGAGTCCAAGTTCTACGCCTCCGTGAAGGCAGCTTAGCTTCTCGGCTTCAAACCCGAATACAACAGCGCCCCCTGCAGCGTGTGGTTGCAGGGGGCGCTTTTTGCTGTCGAGGTTCATGCGTCCTGAATGGGATGGAGGTCCTTCAGGTTGCGGCCCTAGGGAAACGCTGATGAAAGGGAGGTTTATAGGGGAGGGACAGGGTCCCTCCCCTATGTGGCCAGCGGTTTTGCCAATCGAATGCAGCGGGCATCCGCTTCGATCAGCGTTTCCTTAACCCTTATAGCCCTCGTCCTCTTGCCAGCGGCTCTTGTCGTCGGCAGCGGCGCAGGCAAGCTCGTCGCAACGCTCGTTTTGCCTGTGGCCGGCATGACCCTTCACCCAGTTCCAGGAGACGGACTCGTGGTTGTCCACGGCGGCGATGAGGCGCTTCCAGAGGTCCGGGTTGGCGACGGGCTTCTTCTGGCTGTTGACCCAGTTGCGCTTTTGCCAGCCGGCGATCCAGTTCTTGTTGAAGGCGTTGACGACGTACTGGCTGTCGGTCCACATCTCGACGATGCAGGGGCGCTTGAGCGCCTCGAGACCGCGGATCGCGCCGAGCAACTCCATGCGGTTGTTGGTCGTCAGACGGTAGGCGCCGGAGAGCTCCTTGGTGTGGGTGCGGCCGTTGCCGTCCACGTACTCCATAACGGTGCCGTAGCCGCCGGGGCCGGGGTTGCCGCGGCTGCTGCCGTCGCTGTAGATGGTGACTTTCATCGTCATCGAAGTAACTCGCTTTCTCAATGAGGGCGAATAGGTTGCCATGATGTTCGCGACGCTGGGCCGCGCTGTGGTGGAGTGAGAATCCTACACGATTCCCTTGAGCCAGTACCACCACCAGGCGGGAATCTCGCGCCAGATGCTCGCCATAGTGCCGTTTCCCAGCACGTCGCCGACGGTGGGGACGGTGTAGACGTCGAAGTTGCTGAGGTTGTAGAGCATCTTGATGCGGGGCATGTGGTAGAAGCTGCTAGTTGCGATGACCTTCTTGAGCTTATAGCGCTTGGCGAGCATGATCGTGTTCTTGACGCTCTTCTCCGTGCTGTCGCCGTAGCGGTCGATGAGCAAAGACGTGCTCGGCACGCCCTTGGCCAGCGCGTAGTTGTACATCGCCTGAGCCTCGTCGATGTTGCCTTCCTCGATGCCGCCGCTGACGATGAGCTTGTCGATGAGACCTTGGTCATAGAGCTCGATAGCCGTGTCCATGCGCTCGCGCAAGGCGACGCTCAGGTTGCCGTCCTCGTAGACGCGTGCGCCGAAGACCACGGCTGCGTCTGCGTTGCGTCGGTAGTCCGTCGTGCCAAAGAAGCCAACCTGCAGCAGCGGGAAGAGGAGTGCGGCGGCAATAGCGCAGGCAACGATCATGCCCGATGTCAGGATGCCCGTCCTTGCCGTTGCGTGGCTGCGCGCGATGCGGAGCGTGATGACGGCGAAGACGGCGGCGATGATGAGGCTCAAGGGGATGGGCAGCGCGAAGTAGAGCGTGCCGGATGCCAGGACCTTCCAGTAGCTGATGGCGTTGAGCACAGCGAACACCGCGAGGCATGCGGTGAGCACGCAGGTGATGATGCGGCGGGCGAGGCAGGCGCGCGGGCGGAAGGCCCACAAGATCATCGCCACGGACGCGAGCATCTCAATCGCGAAGCCAAAGTGCAGGCTGCTGCCGTTGTAGCTGACAGCCAGCGTGCTCAGGTCGATCCACCACATGTTCATGTTTTGCGCCGTGGTGCCGCCTTTAACGCACACGACGGCGTTGACCAGCGCAAACAGGCCAAAGAAGAGGCACAGTCCTCGGGTGATCGGGTAGTTTTTCCGCTTGGGCGCGGGGGTGTTGTTCTGGGATTCAATCATGCCCAAGAGCATACCGCATGGCATGGCGCTTGGGGTGTGGGGAAGCTGTGGGGAAGGATTCCTCACGGTGCACGGGACAAGTGCGGTTGATTGGGACCTTGAAGCTGCGTAAGTGCGGCGGTTTTGGGTTTGCTGACAGCTAAGTGTGGTCGATTGAGCGACTAGGCGTGCGAATTCGACCGCACTTATGCGCTGGCGGGTTTGTCGTCCCAAAGGGAGAGGCCCCTCGCGTCGTGCGCAAGGGGCCTCGTTAATCGGCAAGATGACGTCTTCCTACAAGACGACTTCCTCGGGGACGTCGAGGAGGATGCAGCGGACCTCGTCGCCTGCGGCCTTGCTCTCGAGGCCCTCGGGCATGATGGCGAGGCAGGTGCTGTGCTGGATGACGCCGAAGGAGCCGCTCGACTGGTTCTTGTCAGGGGTGACGATAAAGTCGCCGGCCTCGTCTTTGACCATGGTCGCGCGCAGGTAGATGCGGCGCGGGTCCTTCTTCTTGACGTCCTTGCTGAGCTTGGCGGAGATTCTGGGGCGGTCGAAGCAGGTGAAGCCCTGCATCTTGCGCAGCGCCGGGCGGATAAGGGTCTCGAAGCCGATGTAGGCAGCTGCGGGGTTGCCGGGCAGGCCGAAGACCGGCGTGCCCTCGACGATGCCGAAGGTCTGGGCCTTGCCGGGGCGCATGTTGACGGTGGACATCTTGAGCTCGCCCAGGTCGCTTACGACGGCCTTGATGAAGTCGAAGTCACCGTTGGCGGCGCCGCCGGTGGTGATGACGAAGTCGTACTCCCTGACCGCGGCGGAGACGGCCTCCTTGAGGCCCTCGAAGGTGTCCTTGCAGATGGGAAGCACGCAGGGCTCGGCGCCGCAGGCAATCGCCTGGGCTGCCATCGCGTAGCTGTTAGAGTTGCGAATCTGTCCGCGGCCAGGGGTCTGCGCGGGGTCGACGAGCTCGGAGCCCGTGGCGATGATGGCGACCTTGGGCGTGCGGTAGGTGGGGACGGAGGTGATGCCGCAGCTGGCCAAAAAGCCGATGCCCGCGGTGTTGATGACCTCGCCGAGCTCGACGATGGTCTGGCCCTCCTTGGCCTCCTCGCCTGCGTAGCGGATGTTGTTGCCTACCTTGACCGGGGCGGTGAAGCTCACACGGCTGCCGATGCGGCCGTCGCCGGAGACGACGCCGACGATCTCGTACTTAACGACGGAGTCTGCGCACGCAGGAAGCGCGGCGCCGGTCATGATGCGGCAGCACTGGCCCTCTTCCAGCGTGCCGTCGTAGAAGTCGCCGGCTGCGATCTCTGCGATGACGTCGAGCTCGACGGGATTGTTCTCGCTTGCGCCCTCAAGCTGGGCTGCTCGCATGCAGAATCCGTCCATGGCGGAATGGTCGAAGGGGGAGATGTCGATGTCGCTCTTGAGGTCTGCGGCGGCAACGCGGCCGCTCGCCTCGAGCAGGGGCACCTCGACTGTCTCGAGGGCGGAGACGTTGGCGAGCACGAGCTCGCGCGCCTCCTCGGGGGAGATCATTTCCTTGACGGTCATAGTCAAGCCTTTCCTCAGGCGTTTATTCAATGCTGGATATTGTACTCCACCACGATGAAGCGACGTGCCAATAGTGGAATTAGCTTGTGTTTGCCCTGATGGACGCGCTATTGCGTCGTTTGCGCGCGGTAGAATCTCTCCATTACCGTTCGCTTTGATTCTGAGGGGGAATCTATGAAGCGCGACTATCCCAACCTTTGCAAAACCATGGACCTTTGCGGCTTGACGCTGCGCAACCGCATGGGATCGGCCCCGATCGGTGCCACCGACATCGACGCACAGGGTACGCCGGGTCCGCGTACGCTTGCGTTTTATGAGAGCCGTGCCAAGGGCGGCGCGGCGATCGTGACCGTCTCCGAGCTCGTCGTCCACCCGGAGACCGACGGCTCCCAGATGCTGCACCTGTCGCTTGCGACGCCGGGGCAGCTCGGGGCCTACACCTACGTGGCCGACGCCATCGCCCGCCACGGTGCCATTCCCAGCATCGAGTTGTCGCATTCCGGCCAGTACGCCGGCACCTATATGGTCGACAAGGACGCCAAGGGCGAGCTGTGCCAGTACGGTGCAAGCGATGGTGTGCGTCCTGACGGCATCAAGGTCAAAGCGCTGACGGTCGAGCAGATCGACGACATTGTCGACGCGTACGCCGAGGCGGCCTCGCTCGCCCAGCGCGCTGGTTTCCGCATGTGCATGGTCCACTGCGGCCATGGCTGGCTGATCAACCAGTTCTTGAGCCCGCACTTCAACAAGCGTACCGATGAGTACGGCGGCAGCCTTGAGAACCGCACGCGCCTCGCACGTCGCGTTCTGGAGGCCATCCGCAAGAAGTGCGGCCCGCGCTTTGCCATCGAGATGCGCATGAGCGGCAGCGAGCTCTTCGACGGTGGCTACGACCTCGACGAGGGCGTGCGCATCGCCCAGGCGCTCGAGGACTACGTCGACCTTATCCACGTCTCCGCCGGCAGCTACCAGTTTGGCTTCTCCATCACCCATCCGAGCATGTTCCGCGAGCACGGCTGCAACGTCTATTTGGCGGCAGAGATCAAGAAGCACGTCTCCAAGCCCGTCGCCACGCTCGGTGGCTTGAGCGACCCCGCCCAGATGGAGGAGATCATCGCCTCCGGCCAGGCGGACATGGTCTACATGGGCCGCGCTCTCCTTGCCGACCCGCAGCTTCCCAACAAGGTGATGGCGAACAAGGGCGACGAGATCATCCGCTGCATGCGCTG
This sequence comes from uncultured Coriobacteriales bacterium, assembly GCA_934646835.1. Taxonomy (GTDB): domain Bacteria; phylum Actinomycetota; class Coriobacteriia; order Coriobacteriales; family QAMH01; genus W2P13-069. The sequence goes on along the minus strand of CAKUES010000004.1, from coordinate 114,490 downwards.
CTTCACCTGCATGGCCGAGCGCCCTGTCACCCAGACGCGCCGCTGCAGCCTCAACCCGCTCATCGGCAGGGAGAACGAGGGCCTCGACATCGCTCCTGTGCCTGCTTGCGACCGCAAGCGCGTACTCGTCGTCGGCGGCGGCATCGCCGGTATGGTCGCTGCCCACACTGCTGCCAAGCGCGGCCACGAGGTGACGCTGTGCGAGGCGGCAGGCGAGTTGGGCGGCATCCTGCGCACGGAGGCGGCCGTTCCCTTCAAGCACGACATGTACCACCTCGGCGAGACCTATGCCCTGCTGTGTGAGCGCGTGGGTGTCGACATCCGCCTGAACACTAAGGTCGATGCTGCATGGGCCGACGAGTTTGGCGCAGATGCCTGCATCGTCGCCGTTGGCTCCGAGCCCATGAGCCTCTTCTTCCTCCCTATCGAGGAGGGTTCGCACGTGGTTAACGTCGAGAACCTCTACCTCGAGGGTGCAGAGGTCACTGGCGAGGTCGTCGTAGTCGGCGGCGGACTCACTGGTGCCGAGTGCGCGCTCAAGTACATCCGCGAGGGCAAGAAGGTCCACATCATCGAGATGCGCGACGGCATCGCGATCGATGCAAACTGCCGCCATCGCCCCATCTTGCTCAAGGAGATCGAGGACAGCGACATCGACGTCGTCGTCAACGCCAAGGCGGCCGGTGTCACGACCGAGGGCGTCAAGGTCACCATGCCGGACGGCTCCGAGCGCCTTATCCCCGGTACCACCGTGGTGAGCGCCATCGGCCAGCGCAGCCGCAAAGCCGCCGCAGACGAGCTGCGCGACGCGGCCCCGTGGGTGCGCGTTATCGGCGATGCATGGCTGCCGCGCAACGTGACGAGCGCCGTTTACGAGGGCTTCCACGCCGCCTTGGATATCTAAGGATGCTCAAATAGGGTTTGACCTGCGATTATGTACACAAAGCAACAGCGTTTGCGACCATGAGGAGGACTTGTGACCAAGCCTAAAATCACGATCGTCGGCGCCGGCAACGTCGGCGCCACCGCGGGTATGATCTTGGCGATGAAAGACATCGCGGATGTAGTCTTGTGCGATGTCGTCGAGGGTATGCCGCAGGGCAAGGCGCTCGACATGATGCACATGCGCTCGAACGAGAAGTTCACCGCTACGGTGACGGGCACGAACGACTATGCCGACACGGCGGGGTCCGACATCGTCGTCATCACGGCCGGCATCGCCAGGAAGCCGGGCATGACGCGCGAGGACCTCATCGACATTAACTCGAAGATCATGCTCGACGTCATCGGCAAGGCGAGGGCCGCAAGTCCCGAGGCCGTCTTCATCTGCGTCACCAACCCGCTCGATGTCATGACCTGCCTGGCGTTCAAGGAGGCTGGCGTTCCCAAGCAGCGCCTCATGGGCATGGGCGGCGTGCTGGACTCCGCGCGCTACGCCTTTGCGATCGCAGAGGAGACGGGTGCCTCCGTCAGCGACATCTGCGCTTATGCCGTGGGCGCACACGGCCAGGCGATGGTGACGCTGCCGAGGTTTTCCACGGTTGCCGGTAAACCCCTCACGGAGGTCCTTACGCCGGAGCAGATTGCTGCGACGACGGCGCGCACCGTCAACGGCGGCGCTGAAGTAGTGGAGCTGCTCAAGACGGGCTCTGCCTACTACGCGCCCGGCTCCTCCATCGCCCAGATGTGCGAGGCGATCATCGAGGACAAGCACGAGGTCATGAGCGTTTGCGCCTACCTCGACGGCGAGTACGGCATCGAGGGTGTGTGCATGTGCGTTCCGGTGCGCTTGGGTCGCGACGGCATCGAGGAGGTCGTTGAGTTCGACCTCAACGACGCAGAGCTTGCCGAGCTTCAGGCTTCTGCGAAGAGCATCGCCGAGCAGGTCAAGGGGCTTGGCCTGGCATAGCCCGAGGGGCGTGCGATGCGCTAATCGAAGCACTGCACCCTTTTCTCCTCTTTCGTGATAGAGTTAGCAGGTGCTTTCTGATTCTTGGGAAACATCCGAGGAGCTTACATGACTGAAGAAGTTCACCCTGAACATCTCACCCCGTCTTATGAGGACTACATCGAGGCGATCTACGACCTGTGCAAGCGCGGCGGCGGCTCCTGCCGCAGCGTCGACATCGCAGAGGACCTGGGTTTCTCGAAGGCGAGCGTTGCCCGCGCAACCAAGAACCTGCGCGAAGGCGGCTATATCGATATGGAGCGCTACGGCCTCATTCGCCTGACCGAGAAGGGCGAGGAGTACGGCAAGCGCATCCTGGCGCGCCACAAGACCTTGAGCTCGTTTCTCACGGATATCCTCGGCGTCGACCCGGAGGTCGCAGACGAGGAGGCGTGCAAGATCGAGCACACCATCAGCGAGGAGACCATGGTCCGCTGGACGGCATGGCTCGACACCTGCAAGGTCTGCTCTCAGCGCGACAAGGTCTTCGACGTCGATGTCGCCAAGCTGGCGGCAGCTGCGGCACTCGACGCTGCGGAGAAGGAAGAGTAGCGGGCTTGCGGCCGCGTTCACAGAGATTGGAAGAGGGGCTTCCCTGCGGGGTGGCCCCTCTTTGCGTGTGGGTTTTGAACGGATGTGACCACTGATTCGTTCAAAAAAGAACGGCCCCGGGAGCTGTTATCCCGGGGCCGCCCTCGTAGTTAGAACTTTAAAGCCTAGGGAAATGCTGACCAGAGCAAGTGTCCGTTGCGTGCGATTGGCAAAACCGCTGGCGACGTAGGGGAGGGACCCTGTCCCTCCCCGTAAACCTTGCGTTAATCGGCGTTTCCCTAGAAGTTGTCGACGTGGACCTCGAAGTAGGCCTGCGGATGAGCGCAGACGGGGCAGATCTCCGGGGCCTTGGTGCCGATGACGATGTGACCGCAGTTGCGGCACTCCCAGATCTTCACCTCGGACTTCTCGAAGACCTCCTTGTTCTCGACGTTGTGCAGCAGTGCGCGGTAGCGCTCTTCATGGCGCTTCTCGATGGCTGCAACGCCACGGAACTTCTCGGCCAGCTCGGGGAAGCCCTCTTCCTCGGCAGTCTTGGCGAAGCCCTCGTACATGTCGGTCCACTCGAAGTTCTCGCCCTCGGCTGCGGCCTCGAGATTCTCGGCGGTGGTGCCGATGCCCTCGAGCTCCTTGAACCAGAGCTTCGCGTGCTCCTTCTCGTTGTTAGCGGTCAGCGTGAAGAGCTCGGAAATCTGCTCGAAGCCGTCTTTCTTTGCCTGGCTGGCGAAGTAGGTGTACTTGTTGCGTGCCTGGGACTCTCCGGCGAAGGCCTCCCAGAGGTTCTTCTCGGTCTGCGTGCCTGCGTACTTGTTTGCCATGAGCTCTCCAATCTCTCTTGGTCTCTTTATCGCATAAGCGCCTCTCCAAGGCGCGTTGCGGTGTTACTTGGTGCCCGCGCAGTTTGGACAGGTGCCCTGGAACAGCATCTGGTGGCCGGCGATCTTGTAGCCGGTTGCCTGCGCGACCTGCTCGTCGAACTCGGGGTGGTAGTCGAAATCGACGTCGATAACGCGGTTGCAGCTCGTGCAGATCAGGTGATGGTGTGGGTCGCAGCGCAAGTCGTAGTGGTTTGCGTTTGGTGCCTCGATCTCCAGCACGTTGCCGTCTTGGACGAGCACCGCGAGGTTGCGGTACACCGTTCCACGGCTGATCTTGGGGTCCTTGTCAGCCAGCTCCTGGTAGATCTGCTCTGCAGTGGGGTGGTCGTAGCGGCCCCTCACCGTGTCGAGCACCATCTGTCTTTGACGGGTGTTCCTTCTCTGCATCTCTGCCTCCCTTCATGGACAGATTAGCACCTTATTGAGAGAAAGTCTCAATAATTATATGGAGGTATTGAGGTGCTTTGTCCAACTGACGCGGTAGGATGTGGGGCTAGACGAAAATCGACTTGCTGGATTGGATGCAGCGGTGCGGCGGTCAACAAACCAGGCTGATTGGGGCGTTGGCCGCGTTTGCCGGGCCGCAGGTGTTAGAAGAGAAGGAGGGCCTCTATGCAGGTGACGCCTGACTTGGTGGCAGAGGTGGTGGAGAGGGCGATTCCCCATATTGCCTTCGACCTGCGACCGGATGTTTTGCAAGGCCTCGAGGAGGCGGCGGCGCGCGAGGAGAATCCGCGTGGCAAGCTGGTACTCGAGCAGCTGCTCGAAAACAGCAAGGTGGCACATGACGACCGCGTGCCCCTGTGCCAGGATACGGGAACGGTCTGGGTGTGCCTCGAGCTGGGCCGCGATGACTGCAGCCTGGCCACCGACCCCTTTACCGATGTCGACGCAGCCGTCGCCCGCGCCTACGAGGCCGGCAAGCTGCGCAAGAGCACGCTGAGGGACGCACTCGTCGATCGCAGCAACCCGGGCGACAACACCCCTGCCTTCACCGAGCTCAAGTTCGTCGAAGGGCGCGGGGCGAAGCTGCACCTCATGCTCAAGGGCGGTGGAAGCGACAACGCCTCCGTCGTCGAGATGCTTGCCCCCGGCGCTGGCTGGGAGGGTGTGCGCGATGTGGTGCTCAAACGCGTGGCAAAGAAGGCGTCGAGCGCCTGTCCGCCGTTGGTCGTCGGCGTCGGTGTGGGCTCTACCTTCGACAAGGTCGCAGGCCTTGCCAAGCATGCGTTGCTGCGCCCGGTCGGCGAGCCTGCGCGCGACGAGCGCGTAGCAGCTTGCGAAGCCGAGCTTCTCGACGCCATCAACGCGATGGGCATCGGCGCCGGTGCGCTTGGTGGCTCGACGACGGCGCTTTGCTGTCATATCGAGACGGCACCGTGCCATATCGCGGCGCTGCCCGTCGCCGTCAATATGGGATGCAGCGCCATGCGCAGCATCAGCGTCGATCTTGAGCGCTACGTAGAGACGGGAGAGCTGCCATGGTAGAGACTAAGAAGCTGACCTTGCCCCTTTCCCGCGAGGATATGGCGGGTTTGCGCGCGGGTGACGCGCTGCTTTTGAGCGGTCCCATCTACACCGCTCGCGATGCGGGTCACGTGAGGATTATGGAGGCGCTCGATCAGACCGGTGAGCTGCCCTATGGCCTGGCTGGTCAGGCCATCTTCTATGCGGGACCGACCCCGCCGAGTGCTGGTCGACCGTTGGGCTCGGTTGGGCCGACGACTGCCGGGCGCATGGATTTTGCCGCTCCTGCCCTCTACCGCGCGGGTGTGGTGGCAAGCATCGGCAAGGGCAGCCGCAGCCAGGAGGTCATCGACGCGTGCGTGGAGACCGGCAGCGTCTACTTGTGCTGCATCGGCGGATGCGCGGCGCTGCTGGCCAAGCAGGTGGTGAGCGCTCAGACCGTTGCTTGGGAGGATCTGGGGACGGAGGCATTGCGCAGGCTCGAGGTCGTTGACTTTCCCTGCTTTGTCGCCGTGGACACGCAGGGTAACGACGTCTACGCGCAGGTTATGGAGGCGGCGCGGGTGCGCTAGGGAAGCGCTGGCTGATGCGAGGTTTATGGGGAGGGACAGGGTCCCTCCCCTGCGTAACTGGTGGTTTTGCGGTCTTGTTGCGACCGGATGGCGCCGACTGCGTCTGGCGCCTACGCGGGGTTTGCGACCCGCCGGCGCTGACGTGAGAGCCAACCAGGCGCTGCGGCGCCGGGATAGCGACGTTGTTGATTGAGAGAGGATGCGGTTTATGACCGGCAAGTTCATAACGTTCGAGGGCGGCGAGGGCTGCGGTAAGTCGACGCAGATCAAGCTGCTGGCCGCGGCCCTTGAGGAGCGCGGCTATAACGTGCTGCAGGTGCGTGAGCCAGGCGGCACGGTGGTCGGCGAGCGCATCCGCGATATCTTGCTGGCCAAGGAGAGCACAGCACTCGACTCCATGGCTGAGCTCATGCTCTACGAGGCCGCCCGCGCGCAGATCTGCCACGAGGTGATCCGTCCTGCGCTCGACGCGGGCAAGATCGTGCTCTGCGACCGCTTCTACGACTCAACAATTGCTTACCAGGGCTACGGCCGCGGCCTCGACGTCGCGCTTATCCGCAAGCTCAACGAGGCAGCCGTCGACGGGCTCGCACCTGACATGACCCTGATGCTCTTCATCGACCCTGTTGAGGGCCTGCGCCGTGCTATGGGCGTGACCGGCGGCGATGGCGAGGGCGACCGCATCGAGGCGGCTGGCCTGGCCTTCCATCAGCGCGTGCACGACGGTTTCGCCCGCATCGCGATGGAGGAGCCCGACCGCGTCTTTGTCGTCGGCGCGCAAGGCAGCATCGAAGAGGTCCACGTTGCCGTGCTCGCCCGCGTGATGACGCTGCTGTAGCGGCTTGCTTGCGCGTGACACACTTTGTGCCAGTGACATTGTGTGTCACGCCATCGAGTCGCGGGCTAGCGTGAGTCTTCTGCGTGATACACAATGTCACTGGCACAAAGTGTGTCACGCCCTGCTTTCCCTGCGAGGTTGACGTCAGCCCTCGCTATGACATCGCCCCTAGTCGTGGTAGCATCTAACGGTTATGCGACCTGAATCTTAAGCGCCACGGGAGGCTGAATATGATTGACCCCTTCGAGGGACTTCCTGCCAGTCATGCAGCAGGCTACCTGCGCCGTGCGCTCGAGACGGGCAACGTCACCCACGCCTATCTCATCGTAGGCCCCTCTGGCTGCGGACATGACCAGCTTGCCCAGAGGTTGGCGGCAGCGCTCGTGGCAGGCGACGACCGAGAGCAGTTCGAGCTCGCTGCACGTGGGTCTCATCCGGACATCCACGTCACCAAGCCCGCAAGCTCGGCCGGCTACCTCGTCGACCAAGTGCGCGAAGTCGTCCATGATGCGACGCTCGCCCCGGTCAGGGCTGCATGCAAGGTCTATATCGTCAACGATGCGGACCGCATGAAAGGCGCTCCCGCCAACGCATTCCTCAAGACGCTCGAAGAGCCACCGCAAAGCGTGCATATCATCTTGCTCGCCTCCGCGGAGGGCGGTGTCCTCAACACGATTCGCAGCCGCTGCCAGGTGCTTAACGTCTCCTCGGCAAACGCCGCCCCTGTGCAGATGGACCCGCGCGTGGCGTCTGCCGCGCATCTTGTGGGAAGGATCTTGTCCGCCATCGGCCGCGGTGCGGCAAACAGCGTCGTGCTCACCATGGCCAAGGACCTCGTCGCAAACGCTAGCGAGGGCATCGACGACCTCAAGGATGCTCAGGCCGCTGCAGAGAAAGAGGCAGCCGATTATCTGACTGCTGGTGCTCGCAAGGATTTGGCGGATGCCCACAAGCGAGAGGTCACGATGGAGCAGCGCATGCACTACGTGACGTTGCTTGATGCGTTCGAGGCATGGCTGAGGGATTGTCTGGTGACGGCCGCCGGGACACCGGAGCTGGCAGACACTACGGGCGAGGCCGCGCAGGGTTCGCTCGGTATGGACATGGGCGGCGGCGCGTTTAGCGATCCCGCCAAGGAAGACATCGCACACAACGCCGGCATAGCCGGCGTCATCCGCGCGATTGAGGCCGTGGGTGCCGCCCGCCGCCGCATCGCGTGCAACGTAACACCGCAGCTGACCTTCGAGGCCATGCTGTTTGAGATCAGGGAGGCACTATGCCCAAGGTAGCCGTAGTAAGGCTGCGCTATGTTTCGAAGGACTACTGGTTCAGCCCCGCTGACATCGCCTGCGAGGAAGGCGACCACGTCGTCGTCGAGACCGCGCGCGGCCGCGAGATCGGCCTGGTGGTCGAGGATATCCGCGAGGTGTCCGAGAAGGAGCTGAAGCAGCCGCTCAAGCCCGTGCTGCGCATCGCGACGCAGGAGGATCTCGACCAGGCGGACGAGATGAACCGCAAAGGCGAGGAGGCCATGCCCATCTTCCGCGAGCTGATCGAGAAGCACGGCCTTGACATGAAGCCTGTGCGCGTCGAGTTCATGTTCACCGGCGATTTTGCGACCTTCTACTTTGCAGCCGACGACCGCGTTGACTTCCGCGCGCTGGTGCGCGACCTCGCGTCGATCTTCAAGATCCGCGTCGACATGCGCCAGATCGGCGTGCGCGACGAGGCCCGCATGCTCGGCGGTTTGGGTCACTGCGGCGAGGAGCTGTGCTGCGCGCGCCTTGGCGGCGACTTCCAGCCCGTCTCCATCCGCATGGCCAAGGAGCAGGACCTGCCGCTCAACCCGAGCAAGATCTCCGGTCTGTGCGGTCGCCTTATGTGCTGTTTGCGCTACGAGTTCGAGGCCTACAAGGACTTCAAGAGCCGCGCGCCCAAGAAGAACGCCCTCATCGACACTCCGATGGGCATGGCCAAGGTCGTCGAGTTCGACACCCCGCGCGAGCAGCTGCGCCTGCGCATGGAGGATGGCAGCAGCCTGGTCGTCCCGCTGGGTAGCATGGACACCGGCGACAAGAAGCCCAAGGAGGGTGAGCGTCTGCGTCCGTGCCACATCGGTCAGGAGGCCTTCGACAAGATTATCGAGGACCTTCATAACGACGCCAACCTCGCGATGATGGGCGACAAGCTCTTCAGCAGCGATGGCAACCTCGCAGACAAGGTTGCCGACCGCGGCCATGTCGAGCGCAGCGACCGCGGTGGCCGCAAAAGCGGCAAGATTGCCATGGGCAGCGAGCATGTCAGCTCCGGTCGCGACGACAGCCGCCGTCGCCGTCGTCGTCACGAGGCAGAGCCGGAGATCGAGACGAAGCCGCGCGACCAGCGTCGCCGTCGCCGCAGCGTGAGCATCGACGCCGACGAGCAGACCGCGACCGAGGTACGCTCCAGCGAGCGCAAGCCGCGCCAGCGCCGCGGCAGCCAGTCGGCGCCCAAGGCCTCGGAGGGCACGCAGGAGCGTCGCCAGCGCACGGCAGCCGATGGTGCCGAGCAGCAGGAGAAGTCCTCTTCCGGGCAGCGCAAGCGTCGTCGTCGCGGCGGCCGCGGAAGCGGCAAGGGCGGCGAGGGTGCTCAGCAGCAGTCCCAGCAGCCGCAGCAGCGCGGCGAGAAGAAGCAAGGTTCCGGCCAGCAGCAGCGCAAGCCGCGTCCGGGTCAGAACAGCTCTACCTTGCACGGCGATAAGAGCTCCGGTGGCAACAATACCTCTGGTGCCGAGGGCGGCGAGCGCAAGCGCCGTCGCCGTCGCGGCGGTCGCGGACGCGGTGGCAGCAACGGCTCTGGCACCCAGCAGGGCGGCCAGGGCAGCGCACCCAAGCCCAGCGGCGAGTAAGCCGCAATCGACAAGTCAAACGAGAACGGGGTCCCGATGGGACCCCGTTTTTGGTGCTGGTGATGTTGGTGTTTGTCAGTCAACAAAACAGTCTGACTGAAGTGTTGACTGATGGTGCCGCAATCGACCTGCAGCCGCTCAGTCCTTGTGGGCGACGCTTTCGATCTCCTGGAGCTCGAAGCGGTAGCGCTGCGGGCAGTCGGGGTACTTCTCGCGGTCGACCTCCGAGAGAAACATCGCCTTGGGGCGGACCCACAGGCTGCAGTCACCGTAGAGCTTGCGGTAAATGACGAACTCCTCGTCGGTCTCGGAATGACGCGCGACGTCTTCGACGAGGTAGAGGTCGCCTTTGAAATGGCGGTAGATCGCCTTGGTCTTGAGTTCTTGCACGGTGCTCCCTTCGGGTGGGGATTGCTTAACATGGCCGACGCTTTGCAGTGCTATAACGTTGGGAACACATTTTGACCTAAGAGGAAGGCGCGCGCATGGCACGCAACCTAACGCTTCTCACCGATCTCTACCAACTGACCATGGCCCAGGGCTATTGGCAGCAGCAGAGCCTGGATATGCAGGCGTGTTTCTACATGTTCTACCGCAACAACCCCTTTGGCGGCGGTTACGCCATCAGCTGTGGAGCCGACCAGGTCGCCGAGCTCGTCGAGGGCTTTGGTTTCTCTGATGATGACATCGCCTACCTCAAGGGCCTCAAGGCACCGGACGGCACCGCGCTGTTCAACCCGGAGTTCCTCGACTGGCTGCAGGGTATGGAGCTCGAGGTCGACATCGACGTCGTGCCCGACGGCAGCGTGGTCTTCCCGCGCGAGCCGCTCGTGCGCGTGACCGGCCCGCTCATGCAGTGCCAGCTGCTCGAGACCTGCATCCTCAACGGCATGAACTTCCAGACCCTCATCGCCACCAAGGCGGCACGCGTCGCCTATGCCGCGCAGGGCAGGGGAGTGGCCGAGTTCGGCCTGCGTCGCGCCCAAGGCCCCGACGGCGGCATGTCCGGTGACAGGGCCGCCTTTGTCGGAGGCTGCGGCAGCGTTGCCAACGTGCTCGCCGGCCAGAAGTATGGCATTCCCGTGAGCGGTACCCATGCGCATAGCTGGGTGATGAGCTTTCCCGACGAGCTGACGGCGTTTAGGGCTTGGGCTGCCAGCATGCCGAACAACTCGACCCTGCTGGTTGACACCTACGACGTCGAGCAGGGCGTGCGCAACGCGATCATCGTCGCCAAGGAGATGCGCGAGCGTGGCGAGCATTTTGCCGGCATCCGCATCGACAGCGGCGACCTCGCCTGGCTGAGCAAGAAGGCTCGCAAGATGCTCGACGAGGCCGGTTTCGAGGATGCCAAGATCGTGCTGTCCAACGATCTGGACGAGTACCTGGTGCAAAGCCTCATCGACCAAGGCGCTTGCTTTGACGCCATCGGCATCGGCACGCACTTGATCACGGCGAACCCGCAACCCGCGCTGGGCGGCGTGTACAAGCTCTCCGCTGTAAAGCCCGCCGGTCACGACGAGTGGATTCCCAAGATCAAGCTCTCCGAGAACACGGTGAAGCTCACCACGCCCGGCGTGCTCGACACCATGCGCTTCTACGATGACGAGGGCATGTTCGCCGGCGACGTCGTTTTCGACGAGGCACTTGGCTGCCCTGACGGTTGCGTTGGCATCGACCCGATGGACGACACGCATCGCAAGCGCTATGCAGCCGGCCAGCGTTGCGAGCGCATGCTCGCACCCTTTGTCCGCAAGGGCAAGGTCGTCGCGCCTGAGCTCGCCGATATCCACGCCGCCAAGGCGCGCTGCGTCGAGCAGATGGGCAAGCTCGACAGCTCCATCAAGCGCTTCCTCAACCCGCACAGTTACCCTGCAGGCATCGAGAAGGGCCTGCATGCCGAGCGTGCGGCCATGATCCGCGAGTTGCGCGGCGAGGACGTGTACTAGGGCTGTTGCTCGCTGACGCTGACGCACGTCCATATGTTTGCAGCAAAGTTGGGGCCGATTGAAATCGGCCCCTACGTATTTTTGCACCAGCTACGTAGGGGAGGGACCCTGTCCCTCCCCATATACCTCGCGCTATCCAGATGTTGCGTTGGCCATTGCGTCGTTTGACATCCACATCGTTGCTTTGCAAGTGAAATACGCTGGGCGGAATTTATTCCGCCCAGCGTCGCGGGTAACGCCGAGCCATCGCATACCCCTCCAATGCGCAGAATAGCTGTGTTTTCGTGACGTTTTGCAAGGGCGACACATGCGCTTGTTATACTCAGGCGATTCGCGAAATACCCCACTCCCTTGGAAGGAGAGCGGAATGGCTATTAACATCAACTCTAAATGCAGGCTCGTGCTCGACTCCTGCTGCGACCTTCCCCGTCGCGTGCTCGACGACGCGGGCATCGAGTTTTTGCAGTTTCCCTTCATGATGAACGACGGCGAGCACTTTGACGACCTCGGTGTCTCCATGCAGCCCAAGGAGTTCTACGATCGCCTGCGCGCGGGCGAGGTCTCCGGCACTGCCCAGATTCCCCTGCCGGTCATCATGGAGCGCTTCGAGGAGTGGGCACGCGAGGGCACGCCGCTCGTCTACCTCGCCTTCACGGCGGGTTTGTCCGGCACTTTTGAGACGGTGGACCGTATCACCACCGAGCTCAAGGAGAAGTACCCCGACTGGGAGTGCTACGTTGTCGACACCCTGCTCGCCAGCGTGGCGGAGGGTCTGCTCGTCTACGAAGCAATCCACCAGTACAAGTCCGGCATGAGCGCCAAGCAGCTCGCTGCTTGGGCGGAGGAGGCCCGCTGGTTCGTCCGTTGCCTCTTCACCTGCGAGGGTCTCGAGCAGCTGCGCCGCGGTGGTCGCGTCCCGGATGCTGCCGCCCGCTTTGGCGACGCGCTCGACGTCAAGCCGCTCCTCAACTTCAACCCGGATGGCACCCTGGCGCTCTCCGGCGTGGTCCGCGGCCGCAAGAAGAGCCTCAAGTCGCTGGTCAAGTGCTTTGAGCAGGAGCACATCAAAGAGTACGACCCGCGTGGCAACATCATCGTCGCCAGCGCGGACGCGGAGGACGACGCCAAGTGGGTCGCCAACCACCTCGGCCTTCCCAAGGACGGCATCCCGCCCATGATGTGCAACATCGGCCCCACCATCGGCAGCCACGTCGGCCCCGGTATGGTCGCCATCGTCTTCTGGGGCGAGGATCGCCGCAAGAACCTCTCCATCGCAGACCGCATCGCAAGCAAGTTCTCTAAGGAGTAGCAAATGTTCAGCTCTCTCGACACGAAGATCGCCTTCTTCGGCGGCTCGTGCAACATCGCCGCGCTCGAGGCGGCGGTTCGCTTTGTCAACGCCGGCTTCGAGGTTGTGGCCGGTGCCCATGACCCGCGCGAGGGCGTGATCTTGGAGGATGCGGGCATCCCGTTCATCTCGAGCCGCATGGAGGCGACGACCGGCACCAAGGTCATCCTCACCAGCTGCGCCCATCCCTCCGAGGTCGAGGAGCTCTACCTCGGCGACGACGGCCTGCTCGAGGTGGCAGAGCCCGGCACCTTCCTCATCGACTTGAGCGTTATCGCGCCGCGCCTTGCACAGGAGATCCAGGCGATGGCGGCGGTCAACGACCTCACCTACCTCGACGCCCCTGTCCTCAACGTGGGCGAGCAGGAGGAGTCCGTTTGCTTCTTGGGCGGCGAGAAGGAGGGCGTCGACATGGTCGCACCGCTCATGCCCTACCTCGCCAACATCGTGCGCCCGCTGTCCTCCCCGGGCGAGGGCGCGCTCTCTGCGGTCATGGTGATCATCGGCCTGGCCGGCAGCCTCATGGGCACGATCGAGGCTATGGCGATGGCACGCATCTGCGGCTTCGACACGCGCAGCGCGCTTGACGCGCTGGCGAGCACGGGCGCCGCGACTCGCACCCTCATCGACTACATCCCCAGGGTGCTCGAGGACAACTACACCGGCCGCAACAGCGTGCAGAGCTTCCTCGACATGCTTGATACCGCGCTCATGGCGAGCGAGGACATGGACGTGACCCTGCCCAGCACGGAGACCGCCTACCAGCTCTACGACCTGCTGAGCGTGGTCGGTGGCGACGAGATGAACATCCAAGCCATCTCGCTTTTGTACGAAGACGAGCAGACCTGCGCTGACTTTGGCCTCGACTGGGCGCTGGCAGACCAGATCCGCGACCAGCAGGCGATAAGCCAGATGAACTATTCGATGGACGACGGCTATGAGGACGTCGATCCCGCCGCGGTTGACCCCAACGCGGATCTGCGCGACATCTACAGCTCGCTGCGCGCACAGCTCGGTGCGACCGGCGTCTTGGGCACCGGTGACCCGGACCTCGACGACTACCGCAACCACCACCATCGCCCTGACGACGATGACTCGAACTTCCCCATGGCAGGGGAGTTCTTCTCCAAGAACTAACAGGCCCGCAAAGGGCGTTGAGGGCGGGCTTTGTCCCGCCCGCCGTATCTGAGGGCAACAGGCTGCGCTTTGACCGCGCGTCCTGTCATCATCCTGAGCGATGATGCACAGCCAGCCCAGAGGGTCTGGCTGCCAGCGATGCCGGGTCTTATCGAGCGCTTGACTGCAGATGCTCGCATAAGCTCGTGCTCGGCATGACGATATATGCGGCCTTGATGGGCAAGGCTCGACAGAACAAGACCAAAAGGGAGGTCAAAGAATATGACGATGGAGTTTTTCGCAACCTGCGGCAGAGGCTTTGAGAAGGTCCTTGGCGAGGAGCTGCGCCAGGCGGGCGTTCACAGCGTACGTCCCTTGAGCGCCGGCGTGACGTTTCTCGGCAACGCGGAGGACGCTTACAAGGCCATGATGTGGGCGCGCACGGCAAGCCGCGTGCTGCTCAACCTCGCGCGTGTGAACGCCGCCAACTCCGATGCCCTGTACGAGGGCATCAAATCCATTGCCTGGGAGGACCACGTCGGCACGGGCAGCACCATCGCCATCGACGCCCACGGCACCAACAACAAGCTCAAGGACGAGCGCTTCATCGCCTTGCGCGTCAAGGACGCCATCTGCGACCGCCTGCGCGATCTGCGCGGCGAGCGCCCCAACGTCGACTCCCGCAACCCTGACGTGCGCATTAACGTCGGCCTGCACCAGGACAAGGCGACCGTAAGCATCGACTTGAGCGGCGTGGCGCTCGACCGCCGCGGCTATGAGAGCGCGGGCAAGCCCGCCGGCACCCCCATCAGGCAGAACCTCGCAGCGGGCATGCTGCTGCTTGCCGGCTGGGACGAGCGCTCCGCCAACGGCGCGCAGCTGCTCAACCCCTACTGCGGCACGGGCACCCTGGCCATCGAGGCTGCGATGATCGCCGCCGACGTCGCCCCGCAGCTCTACCGCGGCGAGTGGGGCTTTGAGCACTGGCTCGGTCATGAGGAGGTCACCTGGCAGCGCGTTCTCGACGCGGCCGACGAGCGCGCGGAGCTCGGTGCCGACAGGGAGTGCGGCGACATCTTCGCCTGGGATGCTGACGACAGGGCCCTCCACTACGCGCAGGCTTGCGCCAAGCGCGCCGGTGTCGGCCATATGATCGCCTTCTCCAACGAGGCCCCGGTGTTCTCTGTCGCCAAGGCGCAGCTGGCAGAGGGCGCTTCCACGCGCGGTCTGGTGGCTTGCAACCTCACCGGTGATGGCCGCTTTGCCTCGCTCGCGCAGATGCCGGCGCTTTACGCCCAGCTCGCGACGAGCGTGCGCACCAACCCCAACATCGACGCCCTCGCCGTGCTTGCGGCAGACTCCTTCATCGACTCCGCCTTTGGTCTGCCCCTGGCGCGCGAGCTCAACGTCCGCAACGGCGGCAACGAGGCGAGCGTACGCGTCTACGACCTCAACCTCACGACGGCGGAGGATGGCGAGGAACTGCCTGCGCCCGCGACGATCGAGGTCAACGGCCAGACCGTCAACGTGAGCGACACCGGCGTCGAGCAGTTTGTCGCGCGCCTGGGCAAGGTCTACAAGGCCAAGCGCAAGTGGGCGAAGAAGGAAGGCGTGAGCGCGTACCGCATCTACGACGCCGACCTGCCGGACTACAACATGGCCATCGATGTCTACAACGGCGCCGGCCCCGACGAGGGCAAGATGCTCGTCCATGTCGCCGAGTACGCCGCCCCCAAGAAGATTGACCCCGCAAAGACGGCGCGTCGCCTGACCGATGCGCTCGCTGTCATCCCCGCCGTCTTGGGCGTGGATGCCAGCGACGTCTTTGCCAAGCAGCGCCTGCGCGCCAAGGGCGGCAGCCAGTACGCGCGCAAGAGCCGCGAGGGCGCCTACGAGGGTCGCAAGCTCATCACGCAGGAAAACGGCCTGTTCTTCGAGGTCGACCTGGGCGACCGCCTGGACACGGGCCTGTTCCTCGACCACCGCGACACGCGCCAGCTCATCCGCCAGCTCGCGCCGGGCAAGGTGTTTCTCAACCTCTTCGCCTACACGGGCACGGCGAGCGTCTACGCGGCTGCCGGCGGCGCCAAGTACACCACGACGGTTGACATGTCGAACACCTACCAGGAGTGGACGCGCCGCAACTTCGAGCTCAACGGGCTTGTTGACAGCCACATGGAGCTCGAGCGCGCCGACGTCTTGACCTGGGTGAGGGAGCAGCGTCACACGCGCAACCGCTGGGACCTCATCTTCGTGGACCCGCCGACCTTCTCCAACTCCACCAAGATGGGTCGTCGCGTCTGGGACGTGCAGGAGGACCACGCAGAACTGCTCATCCAGGTGAGCCGCCTGCTCACGCGCACCGGTGCCATCGTGTTCAGCTGCAACCTGCGCAACTTCAAGCCGGACGTCGAGAAGCTCAAGAAGGCCGGTGTCGTGATCAGCGACATCACGGAGCGCACCATCCCGGCGGACTTCGAGCGTAACAAGAAGGTCCACCACTGCTACGTCCTGCGTCGCGGCTAGCCGGCAAGGGTAAAGAGGAGGAAGCCATGGCGGTTCACTTTACTGACGAGGAGTTCGACGCGCTGGTCGAGGATGCCATCGACAGCATCCCGGAGCGCTTCCTCGACGAGCTCGACAACGTGATCTTCGCAGTTGAGGACGAGCCTGACGACGGGCAGACGCTCGGTTGCTACGACGGCGTCTCGCTGCTTGAGCGCGGCGAGAGCTATGGCGCAGTGAGCGACTACCCTGATTGCATCACCGTCTTCAAGGGGCCGCACGAGCGTCTGTCCGATGACCGCGACGTGGTTGTCGAGGAGATCCGCAAGACCGTAGTCCACGAGGTCGGCCACTACTTTGGGATGACCGAGGAGCAAGTCGAGGCCATGGGCTATCGATAGGGTTGCGACGGAACCGTACCTTCATCGTAGGAGAGGGACCCTGTCCCTCTGTGGCGCCCGTAGGGGAGGGACCCTGTCCCTCCCCATATGCCTTGCGAGGACAAAGTGCGTCATGTTTTGCGGGGCCTGCATTGTGCCCGGGCCCGGTGATGCTGCATCGACCATGGGGAGGGACAGGGTCCCTCCCTACGAAAGCCACGCCGCATGGAGTCGAGGCTGGGACGCCTTTCCATAAGCGCTTGTCGGCTAAACCACATGAGAGGAAAGCACATGCTCGAGAACTTGCCTGCGACCATGTACTGGGACGCTGAGGAGGGTTGCTTGCAGCTCCTCGACCAGCGCAAGCTGCCGCATGAGACGAGCTATCTGGCTTGCACAACTTCTGAGCAGGTCTGCGATGCGATTGCAACGCTCAGCGTACGCGGTGCCCCTGCCATTGGCGACGCCGGCGCATACGCCGTGGCTTTGTGGGCGCTGAGCGAGAGGCCGGCCGACGACGGGCTCTTCGATGCTGCCTTCGAGCAGTGCTGCACGCAGATCGCCGCCGTGCGCCCTACGGCCGTCAACTTGAGCTGGGCTGTCGAGAAATGCGCCCAGCATGCGCGCGGGTTGCGCGCTGGAGCCGCCGCTCCGGATGGGGTGGCTGCATCTCTCCTCGAGCTGGCGCATCAGATACTCGCGGCCGATAAGGCCGACTGCAAGCGCATCGGCGAGCTGGCGTTGCCCGAGCTCGAGCGGTTGGTGGCAAAGCTTGGCCGCCCGTTGCGTGTGGAGACCCATTGCAATGCCGGTTCGCTTGCGACGGGCTTTTACGGCACAGCGACCTCCGTCATCTACCACGGCTTTGCAGCCGGGCTCATCGAGAAGGTCTGGGTCGACGAGACGCGCCCGGTCGACCAAGGTGCGCGCCTCACCGCATGGGAGCTTATGCAGGCCGGCGTACCCTGCACGCTCATCTGCGACAACATGGCGGGCAGTCTCATGAAGGCGGGTCAGGTCGACATGGTGGTCGTGGGCGCGGACCGCATCTGCGCTAACGGCGACTTTGCGAACAAGATCGGCACGTATCCGTTGGCAGTGCTCGCCAGCCACCATGGTGTGCCGTTCTATACAGCTGCCCCCGAGAGCACCTTCGACCGCAGTCTGGAAAGCGGCGACGCAATCGTCATCGAGCAGCGCGATCCCATGGAGGTTCGCTGCGCCCCGGTTTCCGGTGGTGACTGGCAGCTCATCGCGCCGGAGGATGTCGATGTCTACAACCCTGCCTTCGATGTGACCCCGCACGAGCTCGTGGCCGGCATCTTCACCGAGAACGGCATCGCCCGCATGAGATAGGGGAGGAGCCGGCGGCCCCATCTGCGAGATTAACAACCCGTTTACCTGCAGGTTGCTTGCTAACAGGAGAATTACGTCTAAAATCGGTGCAACTGTAATTGTGGTAGAGGCGCGATTGCCATCAGTAACCCCATCGAGCGCTTGGGAGGCGCGGGGCGAAAGGGACAATCGCCGAAGACTCGCAGCGCTTCCCAACGACGCTGCGGATCTGGGGTGCAGGATAAGATCCTGCGCACTGTCGCTTTAGCGGAGGGCTGCCACGACCTGCGACAGGCTCCATGCCTGTGCGCGCGGCCGTGTGTGGTTGCCCGCATAGGGAGGAGAAACATGGAATTTGTCGGTACCGGATGGTCGCTCTTGCCACCGATCATCGCTATCGTCTTGGCACTCATCACCAAGGAAACCTATACGTCGCTTTTCGTCGGCATCCTCGTCGGCGGTCTGCTGGTTGCCGGCTTCGCGCCCGTCGCAACCCTCAACACCATCATCAACGACGGCATTGTCCCCGCTGTTGCCGATAACGCGGGCATCTTCATCTTCTTGGTGATGCTCGGTATCATGGTCGCGCTCGTCAACATCGCTGGCGGCGCGGCGGCCTTTGGCAAGTTCGCTGCCAAGCACGTCAAGAGCCGCATCGGCGTCCAGGTCTGCACCTTTATCCTCGGCGTGCTGATCTTCGTCGACGACTACTTCAACTGCCTGACCGTCGGCTCTGTCATGAGCCCCGTGACCGACAGCAAGAATGTGTCCCGCGCTAAGCTCGCGTTTATCATCGACGCGACCGCAGCCCCCATCTGCATGATCGCCCCGGTTTCCTCCTGGGCCGCTGCAGTCTCCGGTGTTGCACAGGACCTCGGCGTCAACGGCATCGAGCTCTTCATCAGCGCGATTCCCTTCAACTTCTACTCTCTGCTGATCATCGTCTTCGTCCTCGGCCTGATCTTCCTCAACTTCGACTACGGCCCCATGGCCGCCGCCGAGCTCAAGGCCTACCGTGATGGCGACCTCGGCAAGATCGAGGAGGAAGAGGTCGTCGAGAACAGCCGCGCCAGCCTGTGGGACATGCTGCTGCCCGTCATCGTCTTGATTATCTGCTGCATCGTCGGCATGCTCTACGTCGGCGGCTTCTGGGACGAGGAGGGCAACTTCGGCGACGTCGTCGCTGCCTTCGGTGACACGGACGCCTTCACGGCACTGCCTTGGGGCTCTATGATCGCCCTGGTCTTCACCTTCCTCTACCTGCTCGTCCGCCGCGTGGTGAGCTTCAAGGACGCAACTTCTTGCTTTGTCAGCGGCTTCAACGCCATGGTCCCCGCGATCCTCGTTCTGACCTTCGCCGTCAGCCTGAAGAACATGACCAGCCTGCTGGGTGCCGCGGACTTTGTTGCCGGCCTCATGGAGGGCGCTGCCGCCGGCCTGTTCATGATGCTTCCCGCCATCATCTTCCTGGTTGCCGTGGCGCTCGCCTTTGCAACCGGCACCTCTTGGGGTACCTTCGGCATCCTGATTCCCATCGTCCTGCCGATCTTCTCCAACGAGCCCACCCTGCTCACCATCGGCATCTCTGCCTGCCTGGCCGGCGCTGTTGCCGGTGACCACTGCAGTCCCATCTCCGATACCACGGTCATGGCCTCTGCAGGCGCCAAGGTGAACCATATCGAGCATGTGAACACCCAGCTGCCCTATGTCATCACGATGGCTGTTATCTGCTTCATTTGCTACATCATTGCCGGTTTTGTCCAGAACGCGGTCATCTGCCTGGCTATCGGCGCCGTGCTCGTCATCGGTACCTTGCTCGTTATCAAGAAGCGCATCGGCAAGTCCGTCAAGGACATCGAGCCTGCCGCAGGTGCTGTCACCGAGTAGCGCCCAGCTTGTCTAGCAGCTGCCTTAGTTGCCGACCCTGTCTCCTTTCGAGGAGGCGGGGTCGTTTTTTGTGCGCCGCATTGCGAGGGCCTCTCTGGCGTGGCATGTCACCCTTGCGTTTGCGTAAGAGAGCACATCTGCCACAGACTGGACGCTTGCGTGGCGTAGACTGGGGCTATCAGACTTCGAGAAAGGAAGCCTTATGAACTACGAATCTGACGCAAGGGTCGTCCGCGGTCTGAGCATCGCGACGATCGTTCTCTCTGTGCTCGGCATACTCGCCTCGATCGCCTTGATCGCCGGGGCAGGCGTGGTGACAAGCACGGTTATCAACGAGTACGAGGACAACGGCGGTTCTATCGAGGAAATCTTCGACCTCGATGAGGACGTGTCCGATGTTTACGAGGACTTTGGACAGATGATCGAGGCCCTCGACGAGCAGACCACTGCCGATTTCGCCCATCTGTTTGGCACGGCAAAGGTGTCAGAGATCAACGCCTTTGGCAAGGTCGTGCAGACGACCGACAAGGCCCAGATCAAGAAGGCACTCGCCGCTTTCGACGACAAGTACGATCTTGACCTCGACGAGGCCAAGATGGCCAAGTTCCTGACGAGCTTCTCCAAGGGCGCGACGATTGCCATCGGCTCCGAGCTTGCAGACTTGGACAAGGACGACCTCAAGGACCTTGCCGGCGCTCTTGCCAAGATCGGCGCCAGCAACGCCTACGGCCTGCATGAGAAGCACGAGAGCCATGAGCAGCACAACACCTTTGGCGATACCAGCCTGAGCAGCGGCGAGGAGCT
The DNA here is from genome assembly GCA_934646835.1 of uncultured Coriobacteriales bacterium. Classification (GTDB taxonomy): domain Bacteria; phylum Actinomycetota; class Coriobacteriia; order Coriobacteriales; family QAMH01; genus W2P13-069. Next base: position 94,024 of record CAKUES010000004.1, on the reverse strand, counting down.
GGCAGCACAGCTCTTTGCAAGCGTTCTCATCGTGCTGATCGTGTTGGCGACTGCCGTCTACGTCGTCTCGCTGATCGCGGCGATCCTCTCCCTGCGCAACTGCCGCAAGCCCGACAAGCTCACCGGCGCCTTTGTGTGGAGCATCATCGCTGCGGTTCTGTCCTGCCTTGCCTGCCACCTGATCACGACAGTCCTGCTGATCATCAGCTGCGTCTACATCTCCAAGGTGCGCAAGTACCGCGAGCTGCCGCAGGGCGCGGTGCCTGAGCCTGAGGCAGGCCCCGTGCATCCCGCCGGCCAGCCGCCCATCCCGCCGCAGGAGTAGCGGTAAGCGCCTGCGATGCATGCAACCATAGGGGAGGGACCCTGTCCCTCCCCATGTACGATGCGGCATTGAAGCCTCGCGAATGGCTTGGTTTTCATTGCGTTGGGGCGTAGTGATTACGCGTGGTATATGGGGAGGGACAGGGTCCCTCCCCTACGTGTAAGGAAAGCAACACGGTCAACACTTTAGTCAGACTGATTTGTTGACCAAGCCACGCATGGCATGGTCAACAAATCAGTCTGACTAAAGTGTTGACCGTCCCCCCGCGACGACTAGAAAGCTGCATTTTCACCCCCCCCTCGAACGGGGTCGATTTGGGCTTTGCGAACATAGCGATAACGCACGGTAAAAAGGGAAGCAAAAAAAGCACCCCGTCAGCTACAAGAGCTGGCGGGGTGCTTTGCCTTAGGTGGGTGTGCAGGCGCTGCTAGGCGCGCTTGGCCTTGGTGGCCTCAATCTGCTCGGTGAGCCAGGCGGCCCACTCTGCGACGCCGTCTTCCTTGGTTGCGGCGATCTTGAAGAGGGGAGCCTGCGGGTTGAGGTCCGAGATATGCTCCTCGAAAAGCGGCATGTCGAAGTCGAAGACGGGCAGTGTGTCGACCTTGTTGAGCAGGATGGCCTTGGCTGCTTGGAAGATGCCGGGGTACTTGAGCGGCTTGTCATCGCCTTCCGGCACGGAGAGGATCATGACCTTGACGTCCTCGCCCAGGTAGAAGTCCGTGGGGCAGACCAGGTTGCCTACGTTCTCGATGATGATCAAGTCCGTGTTGGCGAGGTCGAGGACCTTGAGGGCCTTGTTGATCATGTCACCTTCGAGGTGGCAGCTGCCGCCGGTGTTGATCTGGACGGCGGGGATGCCCATCTCCTTGATGCGGACGGCGTCGACGTTGCTTGCGATGTCGCCTTCGATGATGGCGATGTTGTACTTGTCGCGCAGTGCGTTGATCGTCGCCTTGATGGTGGAGGTCTTGCCGGCACCCGGGCTTGCGAGCAGATCGATCATGAAGACGCCGTTGGCGTCGAGCAACTCGCGGTTGTCCTGTGCGAAGCGCTCGCTCTTGTCGAGGATCTTCTTGTCCAAATCGATGTGTGCCATCTCAAAACCTCCGTTGGTTCGTGCGTTTAGTCCTCGTCGTCCGGGGTCTCGATCTCGATCGAGGCGATGTCCATCTCCTTGCCGCTCTTGACCACGGTGTGTCCGCTGCCGCACTTGGGACAGCGCATGTGGTAGCGGTCGTGGGAGAACTCCTCGCCGCAGTCGAAGCACAGCGAGCTGGCGTTGATGTGGTTGACGATGAGCTGGGCGCCCTTGTAGAAGGGATCGTCCTCCGTGAGGACATTCCAGCCAAAGTCCATGGCCTCGTCGACGACCTGGGTCATCTCCCCGATGTTGAGGGTAATGCTCGTGACGCGCGTAGCGCCGGCGTCTTTGGCGACCGGTGTGACAGAGTCGAGGACGCCCTGAAGCAGGCTGAGTTCATGCATGGTGGACCGCCGGCTCTACTCTGCTGCCTCTGCGGCTTCGCGGGCTGCCTGGCGCTTGATCTTGCGCTGGAGGGCCACGCGTGCGCACAGCAGGCTGATCTCATAGAGGGCGACAAGCGCCGCGAACATGATGAACATGGTCACGGGGCTTGCGTCCGGGGTAACCACTGCGGAGAGGACCAGCAAGGCGATGTAGGCGACACGCCAGTTATCGCGCAGCTTCTTGTAGGGGACGATGTCGAACAAGATCAGGTAGAAGACCACTAGGGGCAGCTCGAAGGCAACGCCAAAGGCGATCAGGAACAAGATCAGGAACTTCACGTAGTCGCTTGCCGCAGGCAGGACCGTCGCGATTGAGTCCGACTCGCCGGTGAGCCACTGGAATGCGGCGCCCAGGCAGAAGTTGTAGCAGAACACCACGCCGCAGATGAAGAGCACGACGGCGACGGCGAAGGTGGGCAGGACCCACTTGCGCTCGTTGGGCTTGAGCGCGGGCAGGAAGAACGCGAGGATCTCCCAGATGATGATGGGGCTGCAGACCACGATCGCGCCAAAGATGGAGACCATGATCTTGACAGTGAAGCCCTCGAAGGCCCTGATGGTGTAGAGCTCGCCGTCGGCGGGCAGGTACTCGGCAATGGGCTGCTTGAGGAACGCCACGAGCTGCGGGGCGATCATATAGAGCACGCACATGGCGATGAGGACGCAGACGACGATGATGACGGTGCGGCGGCGCAGCTCACCCAGATGGTCGAGCAGCGGCATGCGGGCAGGTCCGATGGGCATGCTTACTCACCGTCCTCGGAGTCGAAGTCGTACAGGGATGCGAGGTCGTCGCTTGCAGCGGGCTTGGCGGCTGCGGGTGCGACGTCGTTTGCGAAGGGGTCGTCGACGTTGGTGTCCGCGGCAGCCTTCTTTGCCTTGGCGGCGTTAGCGGCCTTGACGGCCTCCTGTGCCTGGGCCTTGGCCTCGGCGGCCTTGGGGGAGGAGGAGTTGTCGGTGTTCACCTCGGAGCTGGGGGACTTGAAGCTGAAGGTGTCTTTGATCTTCTTCTCGCGATCTTGCATCTCCTGCCTCTTGCCTTTGAGGTCCAGCGGGTCGCTCAGCGCGTCCTTGGTGTCCCTAAAAGAGCTGTTGATGGCGTCGATGTCCTCTTTGATGGGGGCGACGGTCTTCTCGATCTCGCCCTTGTAGGGATCGATGGCCTCTTGGAAGGGGTCGTAGACCTCCTCTTTGAATTTGCTGTTGACCTCGTCGGAGGCAGCGCGGAACTGCCTGATAGCGCGGCCGACGGTGCGTCCCATTTCAGGGAGCTTCTCCGGTCCAAAGATAAGGAACCCGAAGAACAAGATGAGCACAAGCTCAGTAGAGCCAATACCTAGCATTAGCATCCTTCGTTCGATATTCGGTTCCCTGCAAGCACAGCACTTTACCACACACGGGCGTAAGTGGTGACGAGGACTCTCTTTGCTCCGGCTGATTTGAGCGCGTGAGCTGCGGCGTTGCAGGTTGCCCCGGTTGTCAGTACGTCGTCTAGCAATACTATAGTCGGGCCCTGGGACATGATGGGCTCGCAGCCGGGTTTGACGGCGAGCGTACCGGTGCGGTTGTGCATGCGCATCTCGCGGTCGAGGGTGCGCTGGTCTGCCGCTTTGGAGCTCTCCAGCGCATGGACGAGCGGGATGCCGCAGCGCTCGCTGAGGCAGGTGGCGATGTCGCCGACGGGGTACCAGCCGCGCTCCCTTAGGTGGGAGGGTGTCGGCGGTATGGGGACGATGAGGTCTGCGGCGGCCAGCCAGCTTGGGCTGCGTGCGAGCGTGCGGTGCAGCTCGCGCGCGATGTGATCGGCTAGGCGGCGCTCGCCGCCGTCCTTGTAGGCGCCGATCAGGTGCTTGCAGATGCCCTCGTAGCTGCAGGCGCAGCGCGCGGCGTCAAAGCTGTAGGGTGGGGGCAGGAGCCGCCCTTGGCTGTCGGTCGAGCCCGGTGGCGGGCATTCTGTGCACATGTCTTTGCCAAACGGCGCCCCGCAGCGCGGGCAGGCAATTTCAAGATTTATCCGCTCGAGGGCGTTTTCGCAGGTAGAGCATAGTAAAGAGCCCGGTTCCTCGCACCCGACGCAGCGGGTGGGGTACAAAGTCTCGGCTATCGCGTCGCAGGTCGCTGCTATTATCTTGCGAATATCAAACATAAGAGGGCCTCATCCGCCCTCCGCTGCATACAGGTATCTCGCCAACCATCTTATATGACGCGTGAGACACCGGCCGGCACAAACACAACAGGAAGCGATGTCTTTCTATGGAACTGATCATTACTGAGAAAAACGACGCGGCGAGCAACATCGCCAAGCTTCTGGCGGAGGGCCCCGTCAAGGCCGACAAGGTCTACGACACCCCGGTCTACCGCTTCAAGCGCAACGGCGACGACTGCGTCACCATCGGTCTGCGCGGCCACATCCTCGAGGTCGAGTTCCCGGTGGAGCTCGTGTGGAGCAAGCGCAACGGCTGGGTCGGCCTCACCGTTGACGGGGAAGTCCTCGACGCGCCGACGGTCCCCAAGACCCTGGCGACCCCGCCCTGGGAGAAGAAGCGCAAGCCCTTCACCGCAGAGGGCGTCGACCTCAAGGGCTGGAAGATCCAAGCGCTCCCGTATCTGACCTACGCACCCCTTCTCAAGAGCCCCAAGGAGAAGGGCATCATCCGCTCCCTCAAAAACCTCGCCAAGAAGGCGAGCTCCATCGTCATCGCAACCGACTTCGACCGCGAAGGCGAGCTCATCGGCCTCGACGCGCTCGGCATCGTGCGCGGCGAGAACCCCGACGCCCCCATCACACGCGCTCGCTACAGCGCCTTCATCAAGAAGGAGATTCAGGAGGCGTTCTCCGCGGAAAACCTCGTCGAGTTGGACTTCGACCTTGCGCACGCCGGCGAGTCGCGCCAGCACATCGACCTCATCTGGGGTGCGGTGCTCACGCGCTACCTCACCGCCGTCAAGTACAGCGGCATCGGCAATGTGCGCAGCGCTGGTCGCGTCCAGACGCCTACACTGGCGCTGGTTGTCGCCAAGGAGCAGGAGCGCCAGGCCTTCGTCCCGGAGGACTACTGGGTTATCAGCGGCAAGTTTGCACCGCAGGGCAAGGCTGACGAGGAGTTTGGCGGCGGTCACGTCGACAACAACTTCAAGGAGGAAGCTAAGGCCAACCGCGCCTTTGCCCAGGTCGAGAACGCGACGAGTGCCAAGGTCGCCTCGGTGACCAAGAAGCTGCGCAAGGCTCCCGTGCCCGCCCCGTTCAACACCACGAGCCTGCAGGCTGCGGCGTCCGGCATCGGCATCCGCCCGAGTCGCACCATGCGCATCGCGGAGAGCCTCTACATGAGCGGCTACATCACCTATCCCCGTGTCGACAACACGGTCTACCCGGACGGCCTCGACTACACCGCGACTCTCAAGATGCTCGCGGGCAACCCTGCGTACGCGCCTTACGCGGACGCGATCATCGCCGACGCCAAGGACAAGGGCTACCACCCCACGCGCGGCAAGCAGTTCTCCACGGACCACCCGCCCATCTATCCCACCGGCCTGGGCGACCCGGACAAGCTGCGCCCGGAGGAGTGGAAGCTCTACAACCTCATCGCCCGCCGCTTCATGGCGACGCTCATGGACCCCGCCCAGATCGAGGGCACCACGGTGCTGCTCGACGTCAATGGCGAGCAGTTCAAGGCCAAGGGCGACGTGCTCGTCGTCCCCGGTTGGCGCGGCGTCTACCAGTACGGCCTCAAGAAGGACGAGCAGATGCCCGCGATCGCAGAGGGCGACGTGCTCGACTTCTCCAGCCCGCTGTGCGAGAAAAAGCAGACCCAACCGCCTGCGCGTTACAGCACCGGCAAGCTCGTGCAGGAGATGGAGAAGTGCGGTCTTGGCACCAAGGCCACGCGTGCGGACATGATCGAGAAGCTCTATGGCCGCAAGTACATCGTCAACGACCCCATCGAGCCCACCCAGCTCGGCTTTGCCGTGATCGACGCGCTGCAGCGCTTTGCGCCTTCCATCACCACGCCCGACATGACGGCGGAGCTCGAAGTCGAGATGACCAACATCGCAGAGGGCAAGGACGAGCGCGACAACGTCGTCAACCACTCCCGTCGCCTGCTGGGAGAGATCATGGACGACCTCATCCCGCGTGCAGACGAGATGGCGGATGCCATCACGGAGGCCGTCATCGCAGACAGCCGCGTGGGCACTTGCCCCAAGTGCGGCGGTGACCTGTGCGTGAAGACGAGCGCCAAGACGCGCGGCAGCTTTGTCGGCTGCAACAGCTGGCCGGACTGCGACGTCACTTACCCGCTGCCCCAGGGCCGCTACGACGTGGTCGAGGAACCCTGTCCGGTCTGCGGCGGCACTCAGATCAAGGTCACGCCGTTTAGGAGCAAGGGCTACAACCACTGCCTCGACCCCGAGTGCCCGAGCAACCACGAGCCCTCCATCGACGTGGGCGAGTGCCCGGCATGCAAGGAAGCCGGTCGTGAGGGCGGCAGGCTCATTGCGCAGAAGAACCCGCGCACGCTCAAGCGCTTCATCCGCTGCAGCAACCACCCGGAGTGCGAGACGAGTTACCCGCTGCCGCAGCGCGGCAAGCTCCAGGCGACGGGCGAGGTCTGCGACAGCTGCGGTGCGCCGGAGGTCATCGTCGACACCGGTCGCGGCCCGTGGCGCATCTGCGTGAACATGGACTGTCCCAAGCGCGAGGAGGAGGCTGCCAAGAAGAAGGCGGCTCCCAAGAAGAAGGCCGCGGCCAAGAAGCCCGCTGCCAAGAAGAAGACGACAACGGCTAAGAAGTAGTCGAGCCATTGCGAGAAAGCGCCCCGCTGGTCAGTGCGACCGGCGGGGCGCTTTGGGTTGTAGGCGCGGGCGCTGGGGTAGATCGGCAAGTTCTGCACGGAGGATGACTGCGGTGCTTTTCTTGCCACCTGCTGCTTGATGCCTGCTGCGTTTTTTGTGGGGGGAGGGCAGAAGGGAACGTGCAGTGTAAGTGCGGTCCTTTTTGCGCGCTCTCTCGTGGATTCACCCGCACTTAATTGCAAGCGGAGCCCAATCGACCGCACTTACGCAACTCTTGGCTCCCAAACGCCCGCACTTATCCTGCTTGCTTCGTCTGTGCGGCACCCATCCCTCGTCTGTCTCTCCGAATAAATCCCAGCGCATTGGTATCAATTCTCTGCGTTCTGCAAATACAGCCTGCAGTTTTGATACACTTCGAGGGCTATTTGCAGATTTGAGAAGAGGCAAACACATATGGCAAAACGGCTGCTTATCACGGCGATTTCCGCCGTGCTCTTTGCGTGTGCGCTGATTGCTGGTTGCGCGCAGGCCCCGCAGTCGTCTGACAGCTCTTCTCAAGGCGACTCTTCCCTGGAACAGATCATCGTCGGCTCTGACATCTATCCTCCCTACTTCTACATAGATGAGGACGGCAGCTACACCGGCATCGACGTGAAGATCCTCACGGAGGCTTGCCGCCGTGCAGGCTACAAGCCTGTCTTCAAGACCATCGACTGGGAGAAGAAGAAGGACTTGCTCGCCAAGGGCGAAATCGATGCCGTCATGGGCTGCTTCTCCATGACGGGTCGCGAGTCGGAGTATCAGTGGGCCGGCCCCTACATGAGGAGCCGTCAGGTCGTAGCCGTGGCGCCTTCGAGCGACATCAAGACCCTCGCAGACCTCAAAGGCAAGGTCGTTGCCGTGCAGGCGACCACCAAGCCCGAGGGCATACTCCTTGACCGCACAACCAAGAACGTCCCCGAGGTCGAGAAGGTTCTCAGCTTCACCGACCGCGCGTATATCACCCCTGCCTTGCTCAAGGGCTATGTGGATGCAATCGCCGCGCACGAGACCTCGATCGTCCAGTACGAGAAGGACTACAACGTTGAGCTCAGGATAATCGACGAGCCGCTGCAGGTGGTCGGACTAGGTACTGCCTTCGACGTGAGCGACGAGCGCGGTATCTGCGAGAAGGTCGAGGCGGCCTTCGATGAGATGCGCGCGGATGGCAGCATGGAGCAGATCATCTCAAAGTACCTTGACGATGCCCAGAAGTACCTGGATTTGGAGGGCGTCGATGAGTAAGGATGTGACGCTCGGCAAAAGGCTTTGGATTCTTGCGGTTCTCATCGGGCTGGCTTTCTTGTTTTGTGTGGGAGCTGTGAGCTTCAGCTATTTTCACAAGCAGGTGAGCGAGCGCTCTGAGGACATTCTCGAGTACGTCAAGAAGCAGAGTCTGGTCTTTGACTCTTACAACGACGCAAGCGTCATGAAGAGCCAGTATCGCATTATGCAAAGTGCGGAGCAGCTTGCTCGCGACCTTGACACGCAACATCCCAAAGGCGACAGGAAAAGCCTTGAGCAACGGTGCATGGAGCTGGGCATCACCTGCATCTTCGTGATGGATGAGGAAGGCAATCTGCAAGGTTCTTACTCTAAGGATGAGCTCGGGTTCGTCGATGTTTCCAAAGCTCTTACGGAGGAGTCTGCACTTGATACGGCCTGCCATCCCGATAAGGTGTACGCGGTGCGTGTCGAGCTTGAGGACGGGTCGCATGTCGATTTGGCATGCGCTGCGAGAACCGATGCTCCGGGTCTTGTCGCGGTGGGCTATCACACGTGGGCGGAGTTCTCCGGTCGCTACATGTTGACGCTGCAGAGCATGCTTGACGGCTATGAAGCGGAGAATGACTGCTCCATCGTCATCGAGCGTGCCGGTAAGGTTGTTGCCTCGAATACTGTAGAGGACGGTGAGGTTGACAACGTGACCATCGCAGAGGCTGACTCTGCGGTCGTCAACGGTATCAAGGAGCACCGCGATCCTGGCGAGATGCGTCTTATCCGCGCCAATCGATCTTTTTACTATGGAACGTATGGTCAGGCGCGCAACTACTATGTCTACACCTTTGTGCCCGGCAGTGTGATTTACAAGAAGATGTGGCTCGTTGTCGGCGTTGCGGCGATGGTCTACATCCTTCTCATCGGTTTCTATATTTACGCCCGCCGTCGCTCGGCGCACAAGCATTACGAGGAGATGATCGAGCAGGAGCGTCAGTATGCCATCCAGCTTGAGGCATCCGCTCGCGATGCGCGGAGTGCAAACAACGCCAAGACCGAGTTCCTGCGTCGCATGAGCCACGACATTCGCACGCCCATCAATGGCATCCGCGGCATGGTCGAGGTTGCAAACGCACATCCGGACGATGCTGCCAAGCAGGCGGAGTGCCGTGAGAAGATCTGGATGGCTTCTGGTATCTTGCTCGATCTCGTCAACGAGGTGCTTGACATCAGCAAGCTCGAGAGCGGCGAGCTCGTGCTTGACATCACGCCGACCGACATCGAGAGGCAGATCGACGATGTCTGCGAGATGCTCGAGCGCCAGGCTCAGGTTCGCGACATCACCATCGTGCGCATTCCGTACGACATCGAGCATCGCTACATCAACGTCAGCGCTATCCATCTCAAGCGTCTGGTGATGAACATCGCGAGCAATGCGGTGAAGTACAACAAGCCCGGTGGCACGGTGCGTGTGTCGTGCCGTGAGACAACGTTCGAAGACGGTGCTGCAACTTACGAGATCGAGATAGCGGACACCGGCATCGGCATGAGCGAGGAGTTCCAGAAGCACGTCTACGAGCCCTTTGCGCGCGAGATGCAGCTCTCCGAGCACGAGGCCTCTGGAACGGGACTCGGCCTGGTCATCACCAAGCACCTCGTCGAGATCATGGGCGGGACGATCAGCTTTGAGAGCAATCTCGGTGAGGGCACGACCTATGTGGTGACCTTGTCGTTTGCCGTAGCTGACGAGAGCGATTGCAAGGCTTGCTCCTCGCGTGATACTGATGATGGCTCTCTGCCGCTTGCGGGTATCAACGTCCTGCTGGCAGAGGACAACGAGCTCAACCGTGAGATCGCGGAGTTCGTCCTCGCCCAGGCTGGAGCGACGGTCGTCTCTGCGGAAAACGGCAAGGAAGCGCTCGAGCTCTTCGAAGCGAGCCCGGCGGGAACCTTCGACGTGATTCTCATGGATATCATGATGCCGGTTATGGGTGGCTACGAGACCGCGCGGGCTATCCGCACCTCGCAGCATGGGGATGCGGCGAGCATTCCCATCATCGCGGCGAGTGCCAATGCCTTTGCCGATGACAGGCGCGCTTCACGCGAGGCGGGCATGAACGAGCACATCGCCAAGCCAATCGACTCCAACGAGCTGATCGCAGCTATCGAGGCGCTCGTACTGAGGAAGAAATAGCCTCCCATCCTTACGAGAACGAACCTGCATCGCGTTAGTACCGTCGAATCGCGAGGACACGTAGGCGCCTGACGAAGTCGGCGCCATAGGTTGCAACGAGCAACGACCAGCGTAGGGGACCCTGTCCCTCCCCATAGGCCTCGCGATAATCAGCGGTTTCCCAAGCGGCTGGCGCTCTGGCAGCCATTGGTTGCTGGCCAGGGAAGCGTTGATTAATGCAAGACTTAAGGGGAGGGACAGCCCCCCCTGCGTAGGCAGCGATTTTGCGAATCGTACGCAGCGATAATCGGCGCTTCCCTAGCTTGGCTCCCTCAGGCTGCGGGCATAGTCGCCGACGGCTTGGGCCAGAGCCTTGGGCTCGATGCGAATGACATCGGCACCGCAGGCCGCCAGTTGCTTGGGCAGCCAGGGGCTGTTGAGCCACGGCGTGCCGAAGGTGGCCGATCCGTCCGCGTTGGGCTTTCTCGACTTGGAGACCTTGGGCCACGGGGGCACGGGGACGCCCGGTGCCAGGGAGATGGTGGCGATAGGCGTGCTTACTGCCTGCACCTTGACCTTCCCTGTGCCGATGGCGCCCAGCTCCTCCAAGTTTGCGGCATGTGCCGAGATGATGCGGTCGAGCCTGAAGAGTCGCTCGCCTTGTGCTTTGTGGCACCAGGCCTCCAGGTAGGTATGGCCATCGCGCACGACCATGGCGCGCGGCTCGACGACGCGCGCCTCCGGTGCGCTCTGGCCTTCCTTCCAGTAGTCGATCTGCAGGAAGGCTGTGCCCTCCTTGGCGCATGCGGCGGCAACGGTGCTGATGACGGCACCGGAGGTGAAGGCAACGGCGGCACTCGCAAGACTGCGTGCCTCGACGTCACTCAAGGACATCTGCAGGCCGACGGGGTTTTCCAGCACGGCAAACGAGCAACCTTCCTCGCCCAGCTGCAGGCGCGCGTCTGCAGCCTCGTCATAGCAGAAGGCGAGTGTCTCGAGCAGTTTGTAGGCTTTGGCCTCGCTGACGCCGAGGAACTGCGCTGCCTGCGGGATGGAGACGGCCCCTGCCTGCTCCGCGAGCGCGAGCATGGCGAAGAGGAGGTCGTCGTCTGTAAGGGTCGACTTCGCGCTGCCGCAATCGGGCTCGCTTGTGGCGTACTGCGCAGCAAGCCCATCGGCAAAGCAGGCGAGCTCGAGCCCGAAGGGGTCCTCTTGTTGCTCCTCCTCAAAAAAGACCTCGTCCGCAGAGGGATCTTCTTCCTCCGCGCGGCATACGTGGGTCTCGTCGCGCTGCGCGGCTGTCGCCGTCTGATTGCCGTCCTCGCCCCAGGTCGAGGCCTCTTCTACCAGGCGCCAGTAGGCGTCTGTTGCCTCTTGCGGGGAGGTGGGTACGAGACCCGGACCGTTGGCGATGCACCAAGCGGCAAGCCCAGCGGGGCTCGCGCACGAGACGCGCCAGAAGCAGGTGCCTATGGGCTCTTTGACGATGCTGCCGTGTGCGCTGCAGAGGTTGCGGGCCTGCCACAAAGCGCTGGGCGCTATGCGTACGGTGGCTTCTGAGGCCTTGGCACCCATCTGGAAGGGGAGGAGCTGCCAACGCGCGGGGTCGAACGTGCGGGGCTCGAAATCCGGCTTGCCGCGACCGCTGTCCTTGACGTTGACGCGGCCCATGCGGTCGAGCCTGAAGCAGCGCTCCGCAGCGCGCAGGCTGTCCCATGCCGCCAGGTACTCATAGCCGTTGGAGGCGTACAGGCCGATGGGCTCGATCTCTCGTTGGGTGATCCTGCCGGCGGCGTCCGTGTATTCGAAGCGCAGCAGCTTACGGGTCTCCAGAGCGGTCTTCGCCTTACGGCGCGTGCCCTCGACGGAAGGCTCCGCAGGGCGCAGCCCGCGCAGGGCCTCTTGCTCTGCCCAGGGGAGGACGTCTGGAATCTCGAGGGGGCCGCTGAGCTTTGCCAGCGCCATGCGCAGGTCCCCGGCGTGCTCGAAGCTGGGGTCTTGGAGGAGCGCAGCGCTTGCCACGCGCAGCAGGGCGGATTGCACGCTGCCCTCCTCGAGGGAGGAGAACGCGCCGTTGTCAGCGGGGGAAAGGCGGTAGAGGCCGCCCTCATCGACCTCAAGCTCGATGCCGAACCTGCTCAGCGCCGCCTTGTCGCGCTCGAAGCGGCGGCGAGCCGTTGCCTCCTCGCGCTTGCGGGCGGCAGGGTCCGCCGTTGCGGGCGTTGCGTACTCTGCCAGGTGGTTTTGGACCTGCGTGCGCGAGACGGGCCCATGCGCGCACGCGTACAGCGCCAGCTTGATCTGGCGTTCTGCGGCTGTTGCTTTGCGTGAGGGTTTGCTCATAGTGCTCCGTACTCTAATTAGCGGGTGTTTGATGATACAGAACATTTGTTCTGATGGCAAGGCAAAATCCGCCCAGGTGATTAACCCCGTTTGAGGCTTCTGTCAAGTCCCTATAGCATGACAACCTAGGTGCGTGGTATCCTTAACGCTTGTCTTTTAATAAGAACCAAGAAGAAACAGACGGTTAAGGATAAAAGGAATGATTCAAGGGAATATTCGCAACATCGCAATCATCGCCCACGTTGACCATGGCAAGACGACCATGGTCGACCAGCTGCTCAAGCAGTCGGGCGTCTTCCGTGAGAACCAGCAGGTCGACGAGCGCGTGCTGGACTCCAACGATCAGGAGCGCGAGCGCGGCATCACCATTCTCTCCAAGAACATCTCCATCCGCTACAAGGGCGTCAAGATCAACGTCATCGACACCCCGGGCCATGCCGACTTCGGCGGCGAGGTGGAGCGTGTCTTGAAGATGGCCGACGGCGCCTTGCTGTTGGTTGACGCCTTCGAGGGCGCCATGCCCCAGACCCGCTTCGTCTTGAAGCACGCCCTGGCCAGCGGCCTGACCCCCATGCTGGTCGTCAACAAGATCGACCGCCCCGGCGCACGTCCTGACGAGGTCGTCGACGAGGTCTTCGAGCTCATGATGGACCTCGGCGCAACGGACGAGCAGCTCGACTTCCCCGTCATCTACGCCTCCGGCGTCAACGGCTACGCCCGCAAGGAGGTCGACGACGGCAACATGGACATGCTGCCCCTGCTCGACGCCATCATCGAGAACATCCCCGCCCCTGACGTCGATCCCGACGGCCCCGTCGCCATGCAGATCTGCACGGTCGACCACAGCGAGTATGTCGGCCGCATCGGCACGGGCCGCCTCTACAGCGGCAAGATCGCCACGGGCGACAAGGTGCTCGTCATCAAGAACCACGACGGCTCCCGCTACGAGACCACCATCAAGCAGCTCTACACCTTCGAGGCCCTGGGTCGCCAGGAGGCAACCGAGGCCTTCGCCGGCGACATCATCGCCATCACCGGCGTTGATGACGCTGACATCGGAGACGTCGTCACTGACATCGACAACCCCGTCGAGATGGAGCCCATCGAGGTCGAGGAGCCCACGCTGGCAGTTGTCTTCGAGGCTTCCTCCTCCCCGCTGGTCGGCCGCGAGGGTGACATCGTTGGTGCCCGTCAGCTCAAGGAGCGCCTGCTCAAGGAGGGCGAGTCCAACATCTCCATGCGCATCGAGGAGACCGAGGACAAGTCCGGCGTCGAGGTTGCCGGCCGCGGCATCCTGCACCTGTCCGTCCTGATGGAGACCATGCGCCGCGAGGGCTTCGAGTTCCAGGTCGGCACCCCCAAGGTCCTCTTCAAGACCGTCGACGGCGTCAAGATGGAGCCCATCGAGGACGCAGCCGTCGAAACCCCCAGCGAGTACGCCGGCAAGGTCATCGAGGTCTTCGGCTTCAACGGCGGCACCATGGTCGACATGTCCACTTACGGCGACCGCACCACGCTGCGCTTCGAGATTCCCACGCGCGGCGTCATGGGCCTGCGCACCAAGGTTCTCAACGTCTCCCACGGCGAGGCCATCTTCAGCCACCGCTTCAGCAAGTACGGCCCTGTTGCCGGTAACGTGACCGGCCGCAAGAACGGCGTCATGGTCGCCATGGCAACCGACAAGGCCGTTGCCTATGCACTCGATACGCTGCAGCAGCGCGGTACGATGTTCGTCGAGCCCGGCGACGAGTGCTACGAGGGCATGATTGTCGGCGAGTGCGCCAAGGAAGGCGACATGGACGTCAATGTCTCCAAGACCAAGCAGCTGGGCAACCAGCGCTCCTCCACGGCGGACAAGGCGATTCTGCTCACCCCGCCGGTGGTCTTCACCCTCGAGGAGGCTCTCGAGTACATCCAGGAGGACGAGCTGGTCGAGGTCACGCCCAAGTCGATCCGTCTGCGCAAGCGCACGCTCGACAAGATCGGCCGCAAGAAGGAGCGCGCAAGGGCCATGGGCAAGTAACAGCCCTGCCTTGCGGCGGCTGCCCCAGCGCGAGCCGAGCTGCCCCGACCGGTGACGACTGATGTCGTTGGCGGTGTGCGGGCTGTCAAATAGATACGAACGGGGCCGGAATGACACTTCCGGCCCTTTTTTGCTTTCGAGGAGGATGTCGACGATGGCACAAGAGCTCTTGAGGTTGCACAATGCGCAGGTCAGGCGCGATGGGAACATCATCTTGGACGTGGATGGCTTCGTTGTGAACGAGGGCGAGCGCGTGGTGGTGCTCGGTCCCAACGGCGCGGGCAAGTCGACGCTCATCAAGCTGCTCACCCGCGAGATGATGCCCCTGTGGCGCGAGGAGCCGCCGGTGCTCTTCCGTGGCAACCCTCGTGCGGAGCTGCGCCTTATCCAGCAGACGGTCGGCGTCGTCTCCACTTCGTATGCGGAGGCGATGACCAACAATCGCCGCGTGATCGACGTCGTCTTGGGCGGCTTCTTTGGGACGATCGGCGTGCCGTACCACATCGAGGTGACGTCTCAGCAGATCGAGGCCGCGCACGAGGCAATGGCCGAGCTCCATATCGAAGAGCTCGCCGATCGCACGCTCGGCACGCTGTCCACTGGCCAGCAGCGCCGCGCGCTCGTTGCCCGCGCGCTCATCAACGGCCCCGAGGTCCTCGTCTTCGACGAGCCGTGCATCGGTCTGGACCCGGAGGCCATGTGGAACCTGCGTCAGTCCTTCTCTGCACTGGGGCAGGCCGGTCACACCATGTTGCTCGTCACCCACAACGTCGCCGACATCATGCCCGAGTTCGATCGCGTCGTCTTCATCAAGGATGCGCGCATCGTCGCCGACGGCCCCAAGGAAGAGCTGCTCACGACGGAGAACCTGCGCGAGCTCTTTGGTGTGCCCGTCACCCTGCTCGAGGACAACGGCCGCTACACCTGCTACTAGGCAGCGGTTTGACGCTATCGCGGCGGGGCAGTTTCCTTTAGCTGCCCTTCTCTGAGCTCGCTTGTTCGAATCGTTGCATCGATTGTGCAACGATACACAATCGTTGTATTGCCGATGTAACGATAGGGGCGATACAGCTGGAGGGTGAGCGTGAGAGAGCCCTCACCTTGGAGTTCAGGTCGGAAACTTCGAAGAGTTTTGCAGGTGGATTAGATTGTGACATGGTTGCAGCTAACTGACGGGATGCAACCTCCATTAAGGCAGCGACTGCGCTCTGACCAGCAGAATTGGCGCAAAGCGGACAAGCGCGATAAAATGAACTGATTTATACCCTATGCCCAGAGGAGGGCCCTTTTCTTATGGCCGAACTCATGGAACATGTTCAGGCGCTGGCCGAGGAGATCGGACCGCGTCCTGTAAGCACGGAGGAAGAGCACCAAGCCTCCCTATATGTTGCCCAGAACCTGCAAGAGGCAGGACTTGAAGTGGATATCGACGAGTTTGCAACGCCGACGGGCGTGCGCTGGCCGTATGCGCTGAGCTTCCTGCTCGTCATGCTCGGTACCGTCTTGTCCGGCTTGGGCAAGTTCGTCCCCGGTCTGTCCACAACCTTCTTCGCCATCGGCTTGCTGTTCGTGGTCGCGTCCGTGGTCTTCTACTTCACCGAGTACCTGGGGAGGCCGATCCTCTCCAAGGCACTGACTCGCGGCGTCTCCCAAAACGTCGTCGCCCGCTACGTGCCGAGCTCCGTCGCCCGCGAGCGCCGCCGCCGCAAGGTCATCGTCGTCGCGCATGTCGACACGGTGCGCGCGCAGCCGGAGGCCATGCCCGCGCTCGTCAACATCATGCCCATCCTCAAGAAGAGCATCTACTATTGCATGATCGCCATGGCGGCTATCTTCGTCGTGCGCATGCTGCCCTTCCCCTGGCCTGACACCGTCGACTTCGTTTTGTGGATCGTCAGCCTCGTGATTGGCGCCTTCCTGCTGGTTTGCGCGCTGTGCATCGTCATCAACCGCTTCATGCCCTATGTGAGCGGCGCCAACGACAACGCGTCTTCCCTTGCCGTGCTCATCGGCCTGGCGCGCCGTCTGCTCGACCCGTCCGAGCGCGAGCGCTATGCCAAGGAGGATGGCGAGGAGACCCCCGAGGTCCTCTACGACGAGAACGGCGAGGAGATCCCCGTCGAGACCTTCCAGCCTACCCAGGACGGCGGCTCCTTCGACGCCGATGCCGTCGAGCCCATCATCCACGGCGAGGAGGAAGCTGCCGCCGCCGGTGTTATCCCCGAGGGCGCCCAGATCGACTACATCGACGCGGAGCCTGCGCAGGGTGCCGTCTCTGACAAGACCATCGCATTCCCCGCTGCCGCAGCTGTCGCAGCATCCGAGGAGCCTGCTGCTCCCGCTGCACCCGTGCCTGCCGAGGAAGCTCCCTTGGGCGGCGCTTGGCCGACGCGCGAGGAGGCAATCGACTTCCAGGAGGCCGAGCGCGAGGCCGAGGCTTCCGCAGCTGCGCCCGTCGCCCCTGTTCCCGCTCCCATCCCCGAGCCCGTGGCCACCGGCCTGCCTTCTTGGTACACGACTGCCAAGCGCAAAGCCGCAGCTACCGAGGCGGCAGCTGACGAGCAGGCCGCAGCCTCCGAGCCCGGCGTCCGCTCCCAGTATGCCGGCATGCCCGCAACGCGCGAGCAGGCTCGCGCTGCGCTCCAGGCCCGCCGCCAGGAGGAGGTCCAGGCTGAAGACGCCCCCGTCAAGGACGAGCAGAGCAAGGCCATGATGGAAGCCATCCAGAACCGCTCCGTCGACGATATCCTGGTCGACCTCGGCGTCGACCCCGAGGACATGCCCGCGTCTTCCGAGCCTGTACCCGCTGCTCCTGTCGAGCCCGCTGTTGCGGCTGCGGAGCCGCCCGTGTACGCCGAGCAGATGAAGGCCGTGTTCGAGCCCGAGGGCGCACAGCCTGCAGAGGCTGCCGAGCATGAGCCCGCAGTGGGGGCAGAGATTGAGCCTGAGGCCGCCCCCGTTCACGATAACGTTATCTCGCTCGCCGCGTTCAAGGGCGAGCTTGCCCAGGCAGACGTCGACGACCTCGACCCTGACTCCACGGGCTCCTTTGACGCCGACGACGTCATCGAGGGTCTGGGCGACAGCCGTCTTAGCCTGACCGGCCGCATTCCCGTCATCGGTGACGATGACATGGCGAGCCCCTTTGCCACCTACGCCGCCGTCGACTCTGGCGATGCCGGCTTTGCGCGTGACGCATCTGACGCGTTTGCCCCTGCTGACGAGGAGGATGCCGAGGAAGCCGAGTCTCAACAGGATGCTAGTCTCGCAGCGGGTCTCACGGGCAGCTTCAAGGCGCTCCAGGCGCGCCGCGCCGCGGCCAAGGAGGCCAAGGCCGCGCAGCCCAAACGCAATGCGAAGCCGACCGCGCGCCGCGTGAGCGACGATTTCGAGCCGACCAAGGTCGGCGATCGCCATGCGGACGCCGCCGGCATGCTGGCTGAGTCCCGCCAGGCGGCAGCTGTCTCCTCCGTCTACCAGGACACCATCCAGGCGGCTCCGCACCAGACGCAGGCATTCGACCCGTTTGCTCCCAAGGGCGACCCGGCGGCCAACGCGTCGCTCATCAGCCCGAGCGCTTCGACGAGCTTCCCGGCCATCAACCCGGCCCTGTCCACGGAGTTTCCCGCGGTGGGCGACGGCGGTCTTGGTGGCGTCAGCGTGAACCCCGGCGCCACCAGTTCCTTCCCGAGCCTGACCGGAACCTTCCCGTCTGTCTCCAGCAGCGCCTTCGAGCAGCCGAGCATCGACGACTTCGATGACAGCAACCTCGAGGCCTTCAACGGCTTTGCGCCCAACATGGATGTCCACATCGACGCCCCTGCCGGCCGCATGCACGGCCTCATGGACAAGGTCGGCGGCTTCTTCGGCAAGTTCGGTGGCAAGAAGAAGGGCGAGGACCAGGGCTTCGACGAGGGCTGGAACGACGAGGACAACGGCTGGAAGGGCGGCGGTTACTTCGACGAGAACCTCGCTGCAGACAGCCACGCCGCCGTGCGCGCACGCGCTGCCCAGATCCGCGAGAGCGTTGTCTCCATGACGGAGAGCGACCTGCTCGACAAAGAGGTCTGGTTCGTCGCGCTGGGTGCATCCGGTGCCGGTAACCGCGGCATGAAGAACTTCCTCGAGCTGCACAAGAGCGAGCTTCGCGGTTCTCTCATCATCAACCTCGAGGGTGTCGGCGCGGGCGATATCTGCTTCGTCGACTACGAGGGCCTGAGCAAGACCCGCCGCAGCGACCGTCGCCTGCAGAGCCTCGTCCGCAAGGCGAGCAAGGAGCTCGACGGTACGGAGATGAGCGCCGAGCGCCTCGACTGGCGCGACACGGACGCAACCGTCGCCATGGCGGCCGGCTGCCGCGCGATGACCATCATGGGCTTTGACGGCGTCGCCCCCATGGGTTGGCATTGGACCAACGACTACACGGGTATCGTCGAGGAAGAGAAGCTCGAGTACGTGACCGGTGTTCTCATGAAGATGATCGAGAACAGCTAAGGGCTGCGTGACATAGCAAGCAAGAAGGCGGGGCCGGGCGACTGGCTCCGCTTTTTTGATGGACGCGAGGCGAGCAGGCGATGGGCACGCATCGCTGGCACGGGCGCTTGGCTGCCATCGGTCTAGCCAGCCTGCTTCTCCAAGAAAAACACGCAGCGACTGCAAAGAGGGTTCAAGACTTGCAGGGTAGAATGGACGGATAAGTGTCCGCAGTACAAGGAGGATCAACGCGATGATCGGTCGTTACACCCGTCCGGACATGGGCCACATCTGGTCCATGGAGAACAAGTTCAACATCTGGAAGGAAGTCGAGATTCTGGCTTGCGAGGCTCAGGCAGAGCTCGGCCAGTGCGGCATCACCAAGGAAGAGGCTGCTTGGATCCGCAAGTACGCCGATTGCACCGTGCCGGAGATCGACGAGGTCGAGAAGGTCACCAACCACGACGTCATCGCATTCACCACGGTCATGGCCAAGTACATCGACGCAGAGGTCCCCGAGGGCGATCCCAAGCCCAGCCGCTGGGTCCACTACGGCATGACCTCCTCTGACCTGGGCGACACCGCGCTCAGCTACCAGATCATCCAGGCTGCTGACATCATCATCGAGGACATCAAGAAGCTCGGCGAGACCTGCAAGCGCCGCGCCTTCGAGTTCGAGGATGCGCTGTGTGTCGGCCGCACCCATGGCATCCACGCCGAGCCGATGACCTGGGGCATGAAGTTCGGCTCTTGGGCATGGGCTCTCAAGCGCGCTCAGATTCGCCTCGAGCAGGCGCGCGAGTGCTCCGCAACCGGCGCCATCTCCGGCGCAGTGGGCACCTACTCCAACATCGACCCCTACGTCGAGCAGTACGTCTGCGAGAAGCTCGGCCTGACCCCCGACCCGCTGTCCACGCAGGTGCTCGCCCGTGACCGCCATGCCCAGATGATGTCTGCGCTCGCCGTCACCGCCTCCACGCTCGAGAGCATCGCGCTGCAGGTCCGCCTCATGCAGCAGTCCGACGTCATCGAGGCCGAGGAGCCCTTCACCAAGGGTCAGAAGGGCAGCTCCGCCATGCCCCACAAGCGCAACCCCATCACCGCTGAGCGCGTCTGCGGCCTGTCCCGCGTCGTCAAGGGCAACGCGCAGGTCGCCTTCGATAACGTCGCCCTGTGGTTCGAGCGCGACATCTCTCACTCCGGCGCCGAGCGCGTCGCTTTGGCAGACAGCTTCACCGCGCTGGACTACATGTTCGGCAAGATGCAGTGGATGCTCGACGGCCTGAACGTTTACACCAACAAGGCCGAGCACAACCTCTGGCGCACCAAGGGCCTGATCTTCAGCTCTAAGTGCATCCTGGCTCTGGTCGACACGGGCATGACCCGCGAGGACGCCTACGTCGTCGTTCAGCGCAACGCCATGCAGGTCTGGGAGGACATCCAGCAGGCCGTCGACGGCCCCACCTACCGCGAGCGCCTCGAGGCCGACCCCGAGTGCAAGCTCACCAAGGAGGTCCTCGACAAGATCTTCGACCCCTGGCAGTTCCTGCAGCGCAAGGACGTCATGTTCGACAAGCTCAAGACCCTGGAGTTCTAGGGCAACCGCATCAACCTGACAGGGGCTGGATTCGTCCAACCCCTGTTGCGAGTGCCTGCGTTGCAGGCCTTGCAGAGAGTTTTGGAGGAGACAGATGAAGGAATACAACTTCCGCACCAAGGGCACCTGCTCGCGCATGATCACGTTCACCTTGGATGACAGCGGCTGCGTGCATGATGTCGAATTCATGGGCGGCTGCAACGGTAACCTCAAGGGCATCGGCTCCCTGGTCGAGGGTATGCCTGCACGAGATGTCATCGACCGCGTCGCCGGTACGACCTGCGGACCCAAGCCCACCAGCTGCCCCGACCAGCTGGCCCAGGCGCTCGAGCAGGCGTTGAAGGACCAGGCCTAGTGGCTGACCTGCAGAAACAGACAGCTTGCGACGAGATGGAGCTCGAGCAGGCGGATGGGCTCCAGGCCTCGCCGCTTGTCCAGGCCGTCTCTCGCCCCATCTCGCGCCGCGACCTCTTTGGGGCTCTACCCAAAGCGGCGACGGGCGCTGCTGCGCTTGCCGCGGTCGGTGCGGCGCTGAGCGTCACCGGCTGCGGTGACGATTCCTCTAATGCCAACGCGCCTGCTGTTCTCGAGGTGCCGACCAACTCGATCGTCACCTTGGAGAGCTACAAGGAGATCAAGAAACCCGAGCGCTACTACGAGATGACGACCGTCCTCGAGCTCGACGAGGGCACCCAGCTCTTCGCGAGCGGCTCGAAGGTCGCCTGCGCGACGGCTCCGGGCTCAAGCGCAAAACAACTGACCCAGGTCTACCTCATGGGGCTTTCCTCCGAGCGCTATGTGCTCGTACTTGAGGATGCCCAGGGCAAGGACGAAGGCTTCGTCATCCACGAGGCGCGCTGCAGCGACAGCCTCCTCGTTTGGGTCGAGTGCAACTACCTCACCGACGAGTGGCGCGTGTGCAGTGCCTCGATCAGCGAGGACGACCTCAGCGTGAGCAGCGCGAATCTGCTCGACGAGGGCAATGACGACTACGACGTCCCGGAAATCGCGGTGGTCGACAACCAGGCGTACTGGATCGTCCAGCCCTCTGAGGGTAGCCCGAAGAAGACGGAGGACTCGCTTCTCAAGACCAACGGCGGCGTTGCCTACACGAGCCACGGTCGCTTCAACGGCGGCCTCTACACGAGCGGCAAGAGCGTGGTGTGCATGCCGCGCTACGATGCCAAGTCTTCTGTGTACTACCAGCTCACCGCCATCCAAAACGGCGGCGTTGTGGCGACACAGGTGCTCCCTCACGGTTTCAGGCCGAGCACCTTCACCTACGTCAACGGCAGCTTCAGCTTTGGTATCGGCGCTGGCTACGATTACGGCGACGGCATCTCCAACGTGGGCACCTACATCGCTGTCGGCGACGGCACCTGGCTGCGCTTGACGAGGACGCCTGTCACGCCTGCTGGCAGAGTCAACGGCTGGCTGTTTTGCAAGAGCTCGAGTCGCACCGTCTTCGTCGATATCAAGAAACAGCGTTACTTCACCATCAGCGCGCCGAGCGGCTCCGAGGACTACGGCGATTACAGCATCACGACCGGCGAGGTCGACGGCAAGCTCTTCAACTACGCCACGACTGCCACCGTTAAGAAGAACAAGACGAAGCGCAAGGTCGAGCTTCGCTCTATCGAGCTCGCCAGCATCGATTAAACGGGGACGCTATGACCCAGCAGATTTTCAGAAGCTACATCGGCTCCTGCGACTTCAACGTGGGGACCTTGTTTGCCCACGACGGCTATGCTCTCATGCTTGCGCAGATGTGCGAGAAAGAGGGCATAGCCTTCCCCATCGACTACGTCTTTGGCAGCGTTTCGTGCCTGTTCCAGGGCGGAAGGGCGGCGCCGCTCGCCTTTGACCGAGACAACGTGTGCGATGTGTTCGACCGCTACGCGCAGGCAGGCGTCGGGTGCCGCCTGACTTTTAGCAACTACGACATCGCAGAGGCCGACCTCGATGACGAGGAGAGCAACTTCCTCCTCGAGCGCTTGAATCAGGGCGAGAATAACGGCGTGATCGTGTCGAGCGATGTGCTGGCGGACTACATCCGCGCCAGCTATCCAAAGCTGCAGATCATCAGTTCCCTCGTGAAGCCGACGGTAGAGAATAAGCTCGGCACGGAGGGCCCGGAATACTACAACGCGCTCTTCGACCGCTATGACATCGTCGTGGTCAACTCCGCATTCGCCTTCGATGATGAGTGTCTTGCCAAGATCGAGCATCCGGGCCGCGTCGAGTTCATCGTCAACCACCGCTGCAGGCCCAACTGCCCGCTTTCCAAGGACCACTACACGACCCAGACGCTGGCGGCTCGTGCGGCGAGCACCGGCAACTTCATCGCCCAGCGCAGGCTCGAGGGCAAGTTGGTTCAGATAAACGAGGAGTGCCTGCGCAGGCGGCATGAGGCGCCGTTGGTCAACAGTCTCATCAGCGCGAGCAGGGTGGAAGAGCTCGTGAAGATGGGTTTCAGGCACTTCAAGCTCGAGGGCAGGGACTATCCGCTGCCGGTCATGGTCCGCGATGTCGGCACCTGGATCTTCGAGCCCGATGGCGTCTACCTTTCGATGACGCAGGCGTTGCTCAACACTCCTATTTAACTTGTTGAAGAATCGACACCCCCAGTGAACACGGCACCGGGGGTGTCGGCTTTCTAACAGTTCAAGCTCCGCTACTTTGCTGTGCTAAACTGAGCCTAGCTCCTCCCAAGTCTGTGGTTGCGGGAAGCCAACAGGTCTTTCCTAGTCCAAGGCAGACGCGGTCAAAAGGATCCACGTAAGTCGTGCCGAGAGGCATGGTGAGCATGGCGCGTCCTAGGGGTAAGACGCACCGCCTTTGATAGGGGACACAGGGTCTCCGGGGCGAGAGGGCCTTCAGTGGGGTCGCGGCAAGCCGCGACCGAAGCAAAAGCTCCAGTGCGCGAGTGTGGGGTCAAATACCAGGTCAGTTGGGAGGAGTTCCAGCTCGACCTTGAGCAAGTTTCACGGAGGTACGGATGGCAGCAAGGACGTTTACCAAGAGGATTTTGGCAGCTGCCTTTGCTGTAGCGGCGTCCGTGGCCTGTGCGAGCTCCCTTGCCGGTTGCTCGCAGGTGCAAGACGCCCTCGGCATCGTGTCCAACACCAATCCCGCGGTCCAGCTTGAGTCCGTTCTTCCTGCGGGCTCCACGATCGACGACGGTGTTCTCACTGTCGGTATCAACGCTTCCAAGTCCCCGTATGGCGGCACTAATGCCAGCGGTCAGACCATCGGCTTCGACGTTGACGTCGCGGCTTCTCTTGCGGATGAGCTTGGCTGCAAGGTCAAGATCGTCGACGTGGGCACCGATGGAAAGACGGCTGTTGCAAACGGCACCGTCGATGTTGCGACAAGCGCCGTGAAGAGCGGCAGCAACAAGGAGCTCAGCTACACGGGTGCCTACATCAACGACGGAACCTCCCTGTTCTGCTTGGTTAAGAACATGCCGGACAAGGTCTCCGACGTTGATTTGACCAAGGAAAAGGTCCTCGTTCAGGAGTCCTCTTCCGCGGCCTATGAGATTCAAAGCGCCCTCGGCATCGATGCCGTGACGACTGTCTCCACGATGCAGGAGGCCTTCGAGGCCCTCGAGTCCGAGACCAGCACGTACTTCATCGCAGATGCTGTTGTCGGCGATTACTACTCGCGTGATTACTCCGACATCGTTCGCGTTGACTATCTCAGCGCCAATGATGTGTCGCCTGTCTACATGGTTACCGCTTCTTCGAACATGGAGCTTTCGACTGCAGTCAGCCAAGCTGTCGACAACATGAGCACCAACGGTTGCCTCGGTGTCGTCGCCGCAAAGTGGCTGGGGAACCAGGGTGCGACCCTGCTACCCGGTGCGCTTGACGTCGAGTCGCTTCCTAAGTCGTTTAGCGTGAAGGGCAAGAAGTAGAAAGGCTCCAAGGCAGATTTACCAGCTGCAGGTTTTCAAGGCGGTTTCCAATCGGGCGTTGAGCCCGTGGAATAGATCGTAGTTCTAACGTAGGAGGTCAAAATGAGCATCACAGTTACCGGACGCAAGACCACCGTTACCCCGGCACTGAGGGATTATGTAGACGAGAAGATCGGTCGCTCCCTTGAGGTCTTCGAGGCAGCAGCAATGAACGCCGAGGTTGTCCTGCGCACTGCTCACAACCCCGCCAACCCCAAGTCCAACACCTGCGAGGTCACTGTTTACGCCAAGGGCGCTGTGATCCGCGTCAGCGAGTCCGAGGATGACATGTACGCAGCTATCGACGCTGCTGCAGACAAGGTTACCCGCCAGCTGCGCAAGTACAAGACCAGGGTCGTCGAGCGCCGTGGTGGCCGTGGCACCATCAAGAGCATGGCCGTCGAGGAGATTGACAGCATCGTTCTTCCTCCCATCGAGGAAGTCGACGACGATGACGACCTGCTCGTCCGCATGAAGGAGATCGAGATCGAGCCCATGACCATGGAGCGCGCTCTTGTCCAGACCGACCTGCTCGGCCATGACTTCTACGTCTACTTCGATCAGGACACCCATCAGGTTCAGGTTATCTACCATCGCTCCAACGGTGGCTATGGTGTCATCCAGCCTAAGGTCGTCAACTACAAGGACTAGCTTTGGAGCTTGAAGTTGTCGCAATGACAGCTGATATCGAGTGACAGGTGCCCCGCCTCGCCGGCAGATGCCGGTGGGGCGGGGCTTTTTCGTTGGCACGCCCGATGCCTTGTGAATGTGCCGCTTGTTAAATCTCTGTGCTCTTGGCTTCGTTCGCCCTATTGAAACTGGTCTATTGTCTGCGTCTGCGCTATCGTCTTGGTACGCGTTAAATTGCCAAGCTGTGGTCCGCCTCAGGGCATCGCGCATCTAATCCATACCTAACTGAAAAGAACGGGGTCTACTATGGCACGCGTGTACAACTTCTCTGCAGGACCAGCAGTTTTGCCTGAGAGCGTTTTGAAGGAAGCAGCAGCAGAGATGCTGGATTACCAGGGCACGGGTATGTCCGTCATGGAGATGAGCCATAGGTCTGCAGCCTTCAAGAAAATCATCGAGGAGGCGGAGGCCGACCTTCGCGATTTGATGAGCATCCCCGACAATTACAAGGTTCTCTTCCTGCAGGGCGGAGCGACTCTCCAGTTTGCGGGTATTCCCATGAACCTCATGACCGGCAGCGGCAAGGCCGACTACATCGTCAGCGGCAGCTGGTCCAAGAAGGCCTTCAAGGAGGCTGCCCTCTTGGGCAATGCCCGCTGTGTCGCTTCCTCCGAGGACAAGACCTTCAGCTATATCCCCGATGTCGACACTCTCGAGCTCGACCCCGAGGCTGACTACGTCTACATCTGCGAGAACGAGACCATCTACGGCACGCACTACCACAAGCTTCCTGATACGGGAGATGTGCCGCTGGTCTCCGATGTCTCGAGCTGCTTCTTGAGCGAGCCGATCGATGTCTCCAAGTACGGCGTCATCTACGGCGGAGTCCAGAAGAACATCGGTCCTGCTGGCGTTGTCATCGTCATTGTTCGAGAGGACCTGCTCAAGGACGAGTGGTTGGAGAATACCCCGACGATTA
Source organism: uncultured Coriobacteriales bacterium (assembly GCA_934646835.1). Lineage (GTDB taxonomy): Bacteria > Actinomycetota > Coriobacteriia > Coriobacteriales > QAMH01 > W2P13-069. Next base: position 67,945 of record CAKUES010000004.1, on the reverse strand, counting down.
TGCGCTGGAAGGCACAGGCCGAGGGCGACTCCATGGTGAACACGCCTCCTTGCTACGGTATCTACATCTGTGGCAAGGTCTTCAAGTGGATCAAGGCGCAGGGTGGCCTCGAGGGCATGAAGAAGATCAACGAGGCTAAGGCCAAACTGCTCTACGACTACCTCGACAGCACTGATTTCTACATTGCAACCGCCGAGAAGAAGGACCGTTCGATCATGAACGTTCCCTTCGTCACAGGGGACGCCGACCTCGACGCGAAGTTTGTCGCCGAGGCCAAGGCCGCGGGCATCGAGAACATCAAGGGTCATCGCTCGGTTGGCGGCATGCGCGCGAGTATCTACAACGCTATGCCGATCGAGGGTGTTCAGGCGCTGGTCGACTTCATGAAGAAGTTCGAGAAGGAGAACGCCTAGAGTGAGTGTCCGCCGGATGTAATCAGTGAGAGCACTGGTCACGCAAGAGGGGGCGTACTTGATTCGTCGAAGCGGCTGACAATGCGGAGCACATCGGATGCGGCACGTCGGAGTCAAGGATGCAAAAGCCGCGGTCGGCGCTATGCCGGGACGTGCCGGGCGCTCAGGGGGAACCCTACGAAGAGCGACGATTGACCCTGTCAGTCGGAACGCGCCAGGTGCGTAGGGGAGGGACCCTGTCCCTCCCCATAAACTTCGTGATTCTCGGCAGGTCCCTACGCCCGGCTTATTTCGCAGGAACACGGCACCCGGCTTACTCTGCGGTGGCACATCGTCCGGCTTCACACGGGAGAGCGTCATCGAACGTGTCGAGGCAAGCTCATGCGGCTGGCACTGCTGCCATCCGATTGGGTCTTCGGGCGTCAGGGTCTACATCATTTCACTTTGCCGCTTGTCCTGACCATCGACTTGCATAGGCACTTCCCGCCTTTTTGGGCCACTACGTAGAATTGGTAGCGTTTGCCGCTCTTGAGTTTCTTCACGGTGACAGTGGATGCGGCTTTGACGGTCTTGTTCTTGAACTTCTTTGCAGATTCCTGCTTGTAGAAGAGCCGATACTTCTTGCATCCCTTTACTTTTGTCCATGTGACCTTAGCCGTGCGCTTTCCGGTTTTGATGCTCTTGATTGCCACCGTCGCGGGCTTGGTTGCGGTCTGACCGGCAAACGCATAGTTGTCGATACTCGTCTTCGATGGATCCTCGACGGTGATGTCTTTTAGCTTGTTGCAGTCTCCAAATGCCTCTTCTCCGACTGTTTTCACGTTTGAGGGAATGATGATCGTCGGCAGATTCGTGCAACCGTTGAATGCGTAGTCACCGATGCTCTCAAGCGTCTTTGGAAGCTCGATGCCCTCGAGTTTCTTGCAGTTGATGAAGGCGCTCGGGCCGAGTGTCCTCAAAGTCGAATCTTTTCCAAGATCGACCTTCTTCAATTTCTCACAATCGAGAAATGCCGCCTCTCCAATGCTGCTCACGGAGTTGGGGAGTGTCACGTGTTTGAGAGAGCGGCATCCTGCAAAGGCGTACGAGTCGATTGAGGAGAGCCTGCTGCCGCTTTCGAACTCGATGGATTCGAGGTTCGTGAAGTAGCTAAAAGATTCGTTACCGATTGCGTCTATCTCCTTGCCAATGAACAGGTGTTTCACCTGATCGCCGATGTCGTAGAGGTCGCTGTCGGCTGCTGTCGCCCCTGTGCCCTTTACGGCGAGGGCCCCGTTGCTGCCAAGCGCCCAATGCGCGTTCTCGTTGGCGCTGAGAGTTCCCTCTGCGACGGCGGTGATGTTTTTCGCTGCAAGTGCGCTGTTTAGCGTTTCTCCGTTGGCAAGTGCCATCACCGGCATTGCGGTTGCGGCGAGCGCGAGGCAGAGAAGCGCACCGCCCGCTGCAAAGGTTCGCGCTCCTTTTTTGCTTGTCTTGTTCTGTTTGTTCAAGTTCGTTCCTCCTTAAGCGGTCGTGATGCCGTCAAATAGGCCTTGAGCCCATTGCTTGAACACGGTTGTTGATTGCTGCATCACCAGGGTCTTGGATGCGTTGCCGTTTGCCTCCTTGTCGAGGAAGCCGCCCTTTACCGATCTGGCTGACCGGGTGAAACCCCCGCTCGTCTTCCAATAGACCGAGCCGTCGCCTGCGATCTTCACGGTGCTCCCATAGCGATAGAGCTTTGATGCGGGAAGAAAGGAGCCCAAGGAGACCTGCTTGCCGCTTTTGTCGAGAAGCTGATGGTCGCGTTCGAGCGACTCCGCGTATTCGGAGAGCTCGTAGGAGAGCTTGGCATAGTTGAACGAGTAGACGATCCTGTCCCCGGTGCATGTGAACGACTTGATCTCTCGCTTGCAGTTCTCATCCTCGTACCAGGCTCCATTGCTGGTAAGCCAGTCTTCGCAACCTGCCCTTGTGACACTCTTGCTTGTCTTCTCGTCAGATGGCAGTTGGAGGGTCGCGCCATAGCGAACGGGCAGCTCCAGCCTGCAATACGAGAGCTCCTTCGGGTCGGCGTCCACTCCGTCGTCACCGTCGGCCTCGTTGATGCTGCTGGTCTTGGCGCCTGCATCCATCCAGAAGTGAATGATGTGCTCGGTGTAGCCGAGGAAGCGGATGTCGTCCCTGCTTACAGAGACGGTTTCTGGGACTTTCTGGCTGAATCCATCGTCTTCGTACCAGTGCTTGAGTGTTCCGCCAAAGCGGTTGAGATCCTCTCCGTGAGAGTAGGGGTTGATCGCCTCTCCAAAACGGTGCTCCTCTTCAAGCGCGATGCTGCCGTTGACTACGTAGCTGACGCGGTGGGTGGTGTAGCTGTAGAAGGAGAGACAGTCGCCGGCCCTGAAGGAACGCGTGCCCGCTGCTTTGCTGGTGCAGTCTTGATCGGAATACCAGCCGTGCCACGTGCCGCCGTTTGGGTTACCGGGTGCTCCATAGGCGACGGAGTAGGTCTTCGTGGTGTAATAACTCCAGTTGTCTTGCTCGTCGTAGTCGTGTTCGTAGTAGCCTTGATTGACCCAGTAACCGGGGACGTAGTAGCTCTTGTCGACCCAGACGTAGTAGCCTTCGTCGTCTTCTTCCCAGTAGCCGTCGCTTACGGGATATCCGTTGACGTAGTAGCTCGTGTCGACGTAATGGGAGCAATTGATTTTGTCGGGCACGTTGTAGTGCTCTTTGTACGTAGCAGAAAACGTCCCGTTTTCGATGCTCCACGCTCCGTCGTCGTTGAACTCGATGCCGCCGGAGTCCTTCCCTGTGTATGTCGTCGCAAGCGGCTCTTGCCCAAAGGGAATGCTGTATTGCGCAGCCAACTTGCCGTCGATGAAGTACCTGACGGTGCTGGACTCCTCGGTTTGGGCATATGCGTAGAGGTCTTGGGCAGGCATGTTGCCGCTGGGGCTTGCTGCGCTCCCGTCTTGTTTGCGGATCGCCCACCCGCTACTCGAGCTCGGGGCGCTGTCCAGCCGGTAGGGGGAGTCGTATTCGATTTCTGTCGTCTTTGTCTCCTGCCCGTTGACGATGTAGTGGATCGTGAAGGGGAGGGCCTTCCAACGCGCTTTGAACGTGACCTCTGCAACGGAGGGCGACTTTAAGAAGCCGCCGTCTTCGTAGGACATGTTGTCAGGGCCAAAGGCGGGAAGTTGCCAGTGGTTGCAAAGGGTCGTCGACTCTGCATTGCCCTCCGCATTGTTTAGCTTGGACTGGTCGAAGGCGATGAAGGGGCTCTTCGATTTAGGTGAGGTGGAGGCGTATCTTGCGCGGTTCGCGCCTGACTTCCAAGCGTAGCCGATCAACTTGTAACCCTCTTTCGAGCCGTCTTTTCCAATCTTGTAACCATCTGACGGCAGCTTGACTGTCGAGTCGCAGTAGCCCTTCTTGTAGGGCTCCGAGTTGCCGGAGTAATTTGTCTTGCCAGCGCTCAGCGTTCCTCCATCTGTGTCGAGAAGCACCTGCTCGCGAGGTTTTTTCAAGCAACAGACGAGGTAGCAGTTCTGGTTTCTGTAGAGCTTGCCCGTGGGTGTCTTCAGCGACTCGTCCGTGTAGGTTGGGGCGAGGCTGATACCTGTGGACGCGAGGTTGACGGATGTCCATATGTTGAGCGCGTCGGAGACGCCGTGCTGGAGCTTGTAGGGTGAGTAGCCGCTGTACGTTGTTCCGTTTGAGTACTGCTTCCAGGAGAGGCGGTAGAAGGTGTGCAGCTTGTCGTTGTTGCCAACGCCCCTGCTTGACACCACACGGTAGGGAATCTGCTCGGACTGCTTGCCGGACCACTTGAAGGGTATGTTCAAGACGTCGCAGTAGGGCGATTCCGTCGCGCCGAGGTCATGGTGGCTGGCTCCGTGCTGTGAGCTGACGGTCAAAACATCGACGTTTTTGTATGACCTCGCATTGGCGTAGACGGTTTTGTTAGTCGTTCCGCGTAGGGAGATCTTTCCTCCGTTGCCGCCCTGGTCGCTGATCCAGACGTAAAACGATTTGGAAGAAGCGAGATAACTCGCGTATCTCTCGCTTTTGCCGGCGTTGCTTTTCAAGCGGGCGCTCTTGCCGCCGTTGCCGGCTGCTGAGCTGCTGACGGCGGCGATATCGACCTTTGCCCAGGAAACGCCGTCCTCAAAGCCGACTTTTGTCGTCAAGGTGCTCGTGTCGGAGCCGCTTGCTTTGACCAGCGAGGTTTTGACGCTCTTAGTCCCCTGGAAGAAGTAGACGTAGAAGCTCCCGTGGTTCCAAAGGGCCTTTCCCGTCTTGTCCTCCGAGCACTTTGTGCTTGTGGGTGCCGGGATGGTCGCGCTGGTGCCAGAGCTGTCGATTGCGGCAGGGGCTGCCTGGGCGACTCGGGTGATTGGTCCGAGAAAGGCCATCGCCGCGATGATCATGGCGATACAACACGCAAGCACCCTTGCACTGATGACGGCTTTTGACAGTGGTTCCATCTTCGTCCTCCTTCCGCTTTGCTAGTAGTTGTTGTTTGTGTTGAAGGCGCCGCTCTCTTGGGCGGAGCCGGAGAAGACCTGGATCGTCTCGTAGATAGGGGGAACCAACGCGATGACGATTACCAGCGCCATAATCGCGAAGATAGGTGCGACGAGCTTCGCAGGGAGCTTGTTCACTTGCTCTTGCAGTGTCGTGTAGTGCTCGTTTCTGGCCATCTTTGCCTGTGCATCCAGTACGCGTGAGATGCTTGTTCCCTGCTGAGACGCCTGCGAGAGGGCAGAACAAAATGATGAGACAGACGGGGTCTGGCACCTGTCGCTCATGCGCCTTAAAGCATGCGGGAGACTCATGCCAAGCAGGTTGACGTCGGTGTCAACCTGCTTGAACTCCTCTGACAGAGGGCCGCTGGTTGTTGTCGAGACAAGGCGTAGGCTACGCTCGAGTGGGTAGCCGCTGCGCACAGTTATCGAGAGCAGCTCGAGGGTCGATGCCATCGAGGACTCGATCTTTCTCTGTCTGTCTCTTGTCAGCGAGCTGACGACGAGGCTTGGTCCAAGCAACCCGAGAAGCGCGATCAACACGCAGAAGAACAGGTGCGGGCCGTCGAGCCTCTGCATCAGCATTGCGGCTCCAAGCAACACGCCGATACCGGCGCAGGCAATTTGCACACCTCTCCAGGTGGCTGCTTCGATGTGAAGTCCGGCGCGCGTCAGCTTTGCCCGCGTGTCCTCGACGTCGAGCGCTTTGGCGGGTGACAGCCTCCCGAGCCTCTCCATCGACTGTATGAGGCGAGCGTAGCCGACGGCTTGGGTTTTGCCGGTAACGTGCTTGCCCGCTATCTCCACGCTCGTCCCGGCAAAGGACTTGGCTATGGCCATTCGCGCTCCAAGTCCTGCTGTGAGCGCGATGGCGATGATGACGAGCAGGGTTGGGGTGCTGCTCAAGGTGACCACCTCTTAGTCGATATCGAGTTTGGACATACGTGAGATCAACGCCAGAATCGCCGCTTCGACGACAATGCAGGTGGCAAGTACGATCCAACCTGCGGGGTTGTTAGAGTAGAAATCCCAAAAGCCCTCAATCTTGATGAGGGGAGCAAACGAAAGCAAGACGAAGATCGCCCAAGGGGTGATTGCGACAATCGTCTTAGTGATCTTCGTCTCGGCTAGAGCGCTACGAAGCGACTGGCGCATCTCAAGACGCCGGGCGATGGTCTCGTGGAGAAAATCGAGGGCGTCTGCAAGGTTCGATCCGGTCTGCTGCTGAATCGCTATGACCTCTGCAAGAAGCTGCGCGTCAGAGGAACCTGTTCTCGATGCCATGTTTGAAAACCCGTCTGCCAGGGTGCAGCCTGAGTAGGTCATCTCGTTGTGGAGCCTTCTCAAGTGGCTTTTGAGGGGCTCGTCTGCCAGCTCTGCACAAGAGATGATGGAGCGCGAGATAGGAAGACCGCTACGCGAGTTCTCCGCTATCTGCATCTCCGCTTGGGCCAGCTGCTTCTCAAACAACAACGTCTGCTTTCTGATCCGGTGGCTCAGGTACTTTCTAAACGCGAGCAAGACGACGAGGGATGCGGAGCACGAGACGAGGAGGCGCATTGCGATGCCCTCTTGCCCAGAGCCTGCGGATGCGAGGAACAGGAAGACTCCTGCCAGTGCCGCAGCGCTAACGGAGATGATCCTCCATTGGGAGGCTGTGACAGACAAACCGGCTTTTGTGAGGGGCATCTCTGCCTTGGGGTGGCGAGCGCCGGCGGTTTGCTTTCGCGGGACGGAGGCTGCTGGGTTTGCAGACAAACGCGCTCGCTTGATCAGCATGCCGGCCTCCGTCTCGCGAAGCTCTCCTTTCAGACCGGAGACGCGGACAAACGAGCAAGCGGCTGTGGCAACCACTGCAATGCTCAGGGCAAAGCACACTATGTTGAACAAGACCTCCATCATCAGAGCTCTCCTTGGCTGTCTAGAAACCACGTTGGGTCGTATACGTAGCCGGCGTCGTTGATGCGCTGCCTGATTTGAGACGGTTGCATGTGGCAGCAGCGATGAGCCGCGCCGTCGTCGGAGTGGTCGAAGTAGAAGAGCGGCTCATGTTGGATGTGCCCGTCGATGTCGTTTCCGATTGCCTCAATCGAGGTGATGCGCCTCGATCCGTCGCTCATGCGCTGAATCTGGACCACCAGATCGATTGCGGCGGCTATCTTTGCACGCACGGTGTCTTCTGACAGTGTGGGGTCACCCTGCTTGGCCAAAGTCATCAGTCTCACGAGGGCGGAGCTCGGGTCGTTTGCGTGGATGGTCGTCAAACTGCCCTCATGGCCGGTGTTCATCGCTTCAAGCATGGTGTAGGCCTCAGGTCCCCTGCACTCGCCGATGATGATCCTGTCCGGTCTCTTTCTCAGCGTTGCGCGCAGGTGGTCGTCGAGCGTTATCTCGCCGGCTCCTTCGGAGTTAGGCTTCCTGGCCTCCAGCCGCACGACGTGATCATGCTGACGATGAACGAGCAGCTCGCAGGTGTCCTCGATTGTGATGATTCTCTCTTGCTCGGGAATCGCGCTGGCAAGGACGTTGAGAAGCGTTGTCTTTCCGCTGCCGGTTCCGCCGCTGATGAGAATCGAGCACCGCGCGGCCACGCAGGTGAGCAGGAACTCCATCTCTGCTTTTGACGCGCTTCCGTAGTTTACGAGCTCGTCTGCCGTGAGCATGTCTTGGCTAAAGCGCCTGATGTTGAAACAACTGCCATCGGGCGCGATTGGGTAGATCGTCCCGTTGAAGCGCGAGCCGTCTGGGAGGGAGGCGTCCTCGATCGGGTTGGCGTCGTCCACACGGCGTCCTTGCCTCGCGCAGATCCTGTTCATGATGCGCCTGACGTGGTCCTCGTTGTCAAAGCGCACGTCGAGTCGCCTCTCGAGCAAACCATCTCTCTCGACCCATACCTCGTGGGGGAGCCAGTTGCCGTTGCTGTCCATACCAGCGCCGTTGACCATGATCTCCGAGATGCTGTCGTCGCTGAGCAGGGGCTGCAAGGGTCCGAAGTAGAGGAACTCGTTGACGAAGTCCTCGATGAGCTCGTCTCTTTCCTCATCGGTGAGGTCTCCAGCTGCCCTTGCGGCCTCGCTGACGGTCGAGGAGATGAGTTCCTTGACGGTTTCGTCGTCTGTTCCCGTCAGTGAGACCTTGTTTGCGATCTGTTCCTGCAGGCCCAGGCGGAAGCGCTGCTTGAATTCGTAGTCCATGAGCTCTTCCTAGTTCTTGCGGTCGACGCTCGCGTTGAGGATCATCCAGATGCTTGTCTTCGAGCTCTGCGTCGCTCGAATCTCCTCTGCCGTCGCGTTGTCGACCTCTACGGTCACGGTCGAGTAAGTCGTTGCCGCTCCCTGCCCCATGTCCGCGTAACTGGTGTAGCCATCAAGCGCCAGCACCTTGACGTCTTTGCAGATGAGCTTCTTTGTGCCGTCGGCAAAGCTGTAGAGGTTGACGAGGTCTCCCTGTCTGAGGAGGGATTGTGCGAAGTCTGTCTCCGTGCTGACGTCGATGCTTACTGCTTTCTTCCCCTTGGAGAGTTTTCCCGCCAGCGACGAGCTGCCGTCAGAGTCGGTCAACGCCCCTTGGCGAACCTGGCCTCCTTCCTCGGTTCTGATCACGGTTTGCTTCCCGAGCGCCTCCTTGATGTCGGAGACCGTATCTTTGTCCACGTATCCGGAGGGAATCTCGGCTGTTGAGAGCATGCCCTCTGTGATGGTCGCCCCTTGCGGAATCGTCTTTGCGGCGACAACGACGCAGCGCATGTCGGCTTGAGCGTCCGCCAGCGCGGTCGATGCTTGCGCATGGGTGACGAAGGCGAAGATGAGGCAGCCGGCTGCCACAAACGCGCTGATCGACGTTGCGGTTGCCAGGCGGGAGACCTTCGCGCTTACGTCATCGACGGCGCTCTCCTTGTCTGTTGGCTGCTGGGGGCTTTTGTCCTCCAGGCGTTTGACGAAGCTTGATTTCAATGACATGGCGTCCCTGTCTCCTCTCATTTGTTTGCGTTGTATATCTCTGTCGGCTTTGCAAGCGCGCTTTGCAGGGTCGAGCCAAGCGCTTGCCACATCTGATTGCTCTGGTCCTGCTCGCCCTCGGGTGCTTCGCTGGAGCCAGGGGCTATCTCGTAGCTCCAGACGCTGCCGGCCACGTTGTCTGGCCGGTAGGTCTTATGCAGGGAATACGGGCACAGCGATGCTGTGACCGAGCTTGCAAGGAAGGCGTTCGCAAACCACTCGACTGGGGCGACGACGTTTGCGTAGGCTTGCTTGGCAATGACTTGGTATACGAGGACCCTTGCGTTTTCTGCGCTGTCTATCTCGGGGTTGCTGTCCTCGATTTCGTCCGCGGTTGCCTCGTAGAACTGGATCTCGATGGCCCCTTCGTAGCCGTTTTGCCTCAAGGACCCTGTGATCTTGCGCGCTATCAGCCCTCCTGGGTCATCGCTGCTCTTGATTTGCATGTCGAACCCCGGTGAGAACGTCTCCTCCCTCGCGATGTTCAGGCAGTTATCGAGTGCTGTCTTCTGTGCGTAGGCACAAGCGGATTCCAAGGCGAGAATCAGCGCGAGGGTGAGGCTTCCTATGAACAGGAGGGCCATGATGGTCACGTTCCCGCCTTCCTCGCCGCCCATCAGCTGATTTCCGTTCTCGTCGAGACGACCCGTTCCCTTGCTATGTGCTTGGAGATGCGCACGTGGGAGAGCCCGGGCAGCTCGATGAGCGTGGGAAGCTCGTATTCCACGTCGAACTCGATGAGCCCGGCGCTTGTCTCATGTACCATCTGCGCGAGTTGATAGCGGTTGTCCTCATCGCATATCACGTTGCGGTTGGCGATGGGCGTTGGGGTAGGGGGTCTGCTGTATATGTCGGTTGAAGTGAAGGCCGTCTTGCTTATGCTCAGCTTTGCGGGGTCGATGCCTATCGACCTGTCCCTGACGAGCTCGAAGACAAGCTCGTTTGCCTCTCCGGGCGAGCTTGCGCTTTTTATCTGGCTCAAGTCGACGGCCCAAGCTGCCTGCTCTGCGCTTTCTTCGAGTGTGAGGGTCGAGAAGGCCATGATGCACAGCTGGATTACCGCCATCGACGTTATGAACAGGATGGGGATGGCAAAGGCCAGTTGGATCGTCTCTGTGCCAGTCTCGTCAAAGGGCGTGTTTGGCGCGGTTTTCCATTTCACCAGGTATCACCATCCGTTCTGTCGATTACGCCGGATTTCGAGCTGGTGGCAACGAGAGAACCGTCGCCACCAGCGGCAAGGGAGATGCTTTTGCCGACGAGGGTCTTGTAGGGTGCTTGGTAGGTGAGCTCGACGCTAAAGGGCTGGAAAGAGCAGAAGGACTGACGTGAGATCGCATTGTCGCTTTCGTCGACGTAGAAGAGGTGTTTGTAGGCCTCTTTGGCGGTGTCGCCTTTGGAGACCCTCACGCCGATTCCAGCCATCTCCGGGTCGATCGTTGCCAAGTACTCGCTCAATGCCTGTGCGTCGTCTGCGCTGGCAGGGTTGTCCATGCAGTACCTCGTTGCAGCGGTCGCTGCAGAGTCGAGGGCCATGTTGCATTTGATGTAAGTGCTCAAGTCGAGCACTGCGGCCATCACCAGCACCAAGATAGGCACGACGAACATCAACTCGATGACGGCAGCGCCGCTTTCATCGCGCTGTTGACCTATGTTGAAGACTCTCATCTGCTGATTGCATCTCCCCACGCTGTCGAGGCTAGCTGCCTGCCTTCGTAGAGCCAAGGCTGTTAAAGAGGTTGCCAACGCTCGTTCCGGTGTCGGAGATCGCGCCCCTCAAGATGCCTTGGAAGCCCAAAAGCGCGGCTCCCAGGCCCACGGAGCAGACGATGCCGATGACGATCTCGACGGTTTCTGCGCCGTTACCGGGCTCGTCAACAAAGAAGTTCTTGAACATGGGTGTATTCCTTTCTGGTGGTGCCGGGCTCTTTTGCCCGGCGTTTGTCTTTGGATTTACAGGGTGAGCACCTGCACGACCAACCCGATTGCAAACCAGCAGCTAAGGCCCGGTGCATAAGGCACGTAGCTCTTTCTGTTTCCGTGTTTGAAAAGGACTGTTACCAAGGCGATGAGGGCCATGACGACGCTCGCGCCTATAAATCCCCAAATCGATCCGGCCAGCCCGGAGAAGATGCAGATCATCGGGATGAACCGGAGGTCTCCTCCCCCTATGGCCGGGCTGCCGCTGACAAACTGCATTGCGGCGTTGGTGAGGTTCAAAAGCAGGTACATCGCCAATGCGGTGATCAGGGAGGCGGCCAGGCCCTCGAGCCAGTGCAAATCAAGTGCAAACAGGGCGGCGCAAACGCCGAAGACGAGGGTGGTCTGCCATGGGATGATGCGCGCCCGCATGTCGGTGAGAAACGTTGACTCCATTGCCGCTCCGGCGACTACACCTGCGATGCATCCGATGGCTCCTGCGTTTCCCATTGCGAGAATGGCGGCGACAAGGGCGAGGGCGATGCCGTATAGCAGGCGCATGCGCATGGTGACGCAGAGCCGGTAGCTGACAGCGATCTCCTGCTCGTGCGGCAGGCTCTTTGTGGGGTCGCGGCTTTGCGCAGGTGGCGGTATCACACCGACGTCACGTAGAGCGCGGACCTTCTCGTAGGACAGCTTGCCTCCGTTGACGAGCACGATCTGTCGGGCGCCCCACTCGGCCATCCCTTTCTCAACGCGCTCTCCGTCAAATCCCGGCTTGCGGCCCACGAAGTCGATATGCCTCGCATAGGCGTGAAGGTCCTGCAGCCACTTGCTGTTGATCTCCTCGTACTTGTAGGTCAAGAGCTCCTTGGTCGTCTCCGGCACGATCAGGTATCCCAGCATGAAGGCTGCGACTATGTAGGTGAAGGTGAGGACCATAGCGGCTCCGTTTCCTTGGATCTCGACAGCAGGGTTTGCGGCACCTGCCCTTGCGAGAAGTAAGGTTAGAGAGCAAATCTATGCAGACCTCCGACCAAAGTAAGACCTGGATAAGACTGAAATCAGAGCTAGATAAGACTGCTTTTCTGCAAGGTGTACGACTCGTTTCCGGCGGTTTTTAGCCCGTAAGGCAAGTGTCGCAGGTCACGAAGGTATATCTCTTCATGAGATATACCCAAGGGACGGTATGCGAAGATGGGAAAAATTAGGGCTTCCGATTGCGGGAGATTAGTGCAATAATACGAGAGCTTTTATGCCCCCATCGTCTAGAGGCCTAGGACGTCGCCCTTTCACGGCGAAGATCACGGGTTCGAATCCCGTTGGGGGTGCCATCAAGATTGCGAGGTCGGGGGATTTTCCCTCGGCCTCTTTTGTTTGCTGCTACCATGGCAGCATATGCAGTCACGTATACGAGGGGATACCAATATGGCTACTGAGGAATTCGAGAAGCTCGCTGCAGAGGTCGGCCTCGAGCAGATTTTGCTGGGAGGCAGGGCCTTCTTCGACGCAAGCGGCGAGGGTCTTTTCAATATCGTGGACAAGCTTGCGGCCGTCGAGCTGCGCCTGGCAGCCGTCGAGGCCATGGGCGAGTCCCACGATATCAACTACTACCCCATCCTTCGCTCCGCTGCCATGACGGATCCGGACGCAGGGGTGCGCAAGGCTATTCGCGTCGCGTCTGACAAGCTCGAGGAGGAGTTTGGCGAGGACGAGTGCCTGCGCGTCGACGAGGAGTACACCGGCGGCGTGCGCACGCCCGGTGGTTCCGAGGAAGCCCACGTTACGGGCAACTTCTACGGCGCTGACCTCAACGACTTCAGGTAAGAGCGCGCGTCTGGAGAGACGCGGATTTTGGAAGCGGGGCACGGGTCTCACACCCGCGCCCCGCTTTTTGCATTAAGCTCTGGCTATTGGATATACACCGTTAGGGGAGACCATATGGAATACCTGATCACGAAAGAGAACGTCGCCAAGGCAGCGAGCGCGATTGAAGAGCATGCCCCCGGCTTCAAACCGGAGGTCGCCATCATTCTCGGAAGCGGCATGGGAGAGTTTGCCGCCTCCATTGATGAAGTCGCGGTGATCCCGTACGCCGATGTCCCCTTCATGGTCCCCTCGACTGCCCAGGGTCACAAGGGACGCTTCGTGCTCGGCAAGCTCGAAGGCAAAGACGTCATCTGCATGCAGGGCAGGCTGCATGCCTACGAGGGCAACTCCGCGCAGCAAATCGCCTTCCCTGTTTACGTGATGCACGAGCTCGGCGCCAAGCGGCTCGTTGTCACTAACGCTGCGGGCGGCATCGACCCGTCTTACGGCGTCGGCGACCTCATGCTCATCGAGGACCACATCAACTTCCAGATGATGAACCCCGTCATCGGCCCCGTGCCCGAGTTCGGCCCGCGATTCTTCGACATGACCCATCCGTATTCCATCCGTTTGCTGGCCTTGGCCAAGGAGGCTGCGCAGGAGTGCGGCGTCACGTTGCATCAGGGCGTCTACATCGGCGATCTGGGCCCGAGCTTCGAGACCCCGGCGGAGGTACGTGCATTTAGGGTGCTCGGTGCGGATGCGGTCGGCATGTCGACGGTGCAGGAGGTCATTGCGGCCAACCAGATCGGCATGGAGGTGCTCGGGATCAGCCTCATCAGCAATCCTGCAGCAGGCGTCTGTGACGAGCCTCTCGACATAAGCGATGTTGAGAAGGCGGCCCAGGTCGCAGCGGGCAACATCGGCGCGCTCATCAAGGCGGTTTTGCCCAGGCTCTAGCCGCTGCGTGTGCTTTGCGTTTCTTCACGGTAACGAAAGGCAACTGTGCCGATAGGTTTGTGGCTTACAGCTATAATCCAGAGGTAGACAGTGTGTTTTAGCCGATGAAGGAGGTGCAGCATGGAACTGGATATGGTGCCTGTAACGATCGAATCGCTGGCAATCGGCATGATGCCCCAGCCCTCGATCCTCTCGCTGCGTCCCTCCAAGGCGCTTGCCATCCCGGGCGAGGAGGACAACGAGGTCTACGACCGCGTGCTTCCCATCTGGATCGGCCCCACGGAGGCTGCAGCCATCGCCTCTGCCATCGACAAGTCCCGGGCAGAGCGTCCGCTCACGCACAGCATGCTCACGCAGGTCATTCGCTCTATGGGCGGAACGGTGAGCCGCTGCGTGATCGATCGCGTCTCGGGGACGACGTTTTTCGCGACGATCTACATCCGCTGCAACAACGGCATGTTCACCAGGGTCGACGCGCGTCCGAGCGACGCCATCGCACTGGCGATCCGCGCTGACGCGCCGCTCTTCGTTTCGACCTCCGTTTTGGAAGCTGCGTCGTTTCCGCGTTCCTTCAAGCCGGGTGCAGACAAGAAGCTCGAGCTCGAGGAATTCCATAAGTTTGTGGAAGAGGTCAAGCCCGAGGACTTCGTGACCGAGGCGGAGTAGCCTTTCCTCGCAATTCTGCTTTACCAGCGCCTCTCGCACATGCGGGGGGCGTTATCTTTGTCTGAGCAGATAAATTGCCTATGAAAGGGGCTATGGATGGCAGATCCCAAGATCAAGCGCGCTCTTATCTCGTTGACTGACAAAACCGGCTGTGAGCAGTTCGCCCGCACCCTGGTCGACGAGTTTGGCGTCCAGATCATCTCCACTGGCGGTACCGCTCGCGTTCTGAAGGAGGCGGGCATCCCCGTCACGATGATCGAGGAGTACACGGGCTTCCCCGAGATGATGGACGGTCGCGTTAAGACCCTGCATCCCAAGGTCCACGGTGGCCTGTTGGCCCGTCGCGACCTCGAGGGTCACATGGCAGACGCGAAGGCCAACGACATCGAGATGATCGACATGGTCGTCGTCAACCTCTACGCCTTCGAGGCAACCATCGCCAAGCCGGGCGTTGAGTATGCAGACGCCATCGAGAACATCGACATCGGCGGCCCCTCCATGCTTCGCTCCGCTGCAAAGAACCACGCCAGCGTGACCGTTGTCACCAACCCCGCAACCTACGACGACATCCTCGCAGAGATGCGCTCCAACGACGGCGCAACCACCCTCGACACTCGCAAGAAGCTCGCGCTCGAGGTCTTCCGCACGACCAGCGCCTACGACAATGCCATCTACAACTGGCTGCTCGGCGAGGTCGAGGGCGAGACCGACTTCGCCCAGGACAAGCGCATCTTCCTCGACAAGCAGGCCGACCTGCGCTATGGCGAGAATCCCCACCAGAAGGCCGCTTTCTACAAGCGTCTGAACCCCGGCGCAAAGGGCGGCGTCCCCGCAAGCGCAGCCCATACCCTCGCCAACGCAGAGCAGCTGCAGGGCAAGGAGCTCTCCTACAACAACTACCTCGACACGGACTCCGCATGGTCTGCCTGCCGTGAGTTTGGCACCGAGAAGCCCACTGCCGTCATCATCAAGCACCAGACCCCTTGCGGCATCGCCCAGGCCGACGACATCGTCGCCGCCTACCAGGATGCCTTCGTCTGTGACTCCGTCTCCGCTTTTGGCGGCGTCATGGCCTTCAACCGCCCCGTCACCGAGGCGTTGGCCAAGCAGATCGTCGAGGTCAACAAGCAGTTCTCCGAGGTCTTGATCGCTCCTGACTTCGAGGACGGCGCGCTTGAGGTCTTCAAGGCAAAGCCCAACGTCCGCCTGCTTAAGACGGGTGGCATGAACCCCGCCGGCAACGACATCGAGGTCCGCATCGTCGAGGGCGGCATGGTCGTCCAGGACCTCGACAGCGTGTCCGAGGACCCCGCGACCTTCACCGTTCCGACCGAGGCAAAGCCCTCCGAGGAGCTCATGGAGCAGCTGGTCTTCGCTTGGAAGGTCGCCAAGTCCGTCAAGTCCAACGCGGTCGTTCTCACCAAGGGCACCCGCACCGTCGGCATCGGCGGCGGCCAGCCCAACCGCGTCAACTCCGCTCGCATCGCCGTTGACCAGGCCGGCGAGGAGGCCAAGGGCGCTGTCGTCGCATCTGACGCCTTCCTGCCCTTCCCGGACACCCTCGAGGTTGTTCGCGACGCTGGCTGCGTTGCCCTGATCCAGCCGGGCGGCTCCATCCGCGACGACCTCTCCATCGAGGTCGCCAACGCCGCCGGCATGCCTATGGTCTACACCGGTCATCGCCACTTCCGCCACTAATCGCCTAGGGGCAAATCGCTCAAATAGGGCGGCTCTTGAAAGAGGGTCGCCCTTTGTCGTGTGAAGGACCTGTGTTTTTCCAGTAAAAGTTTATCTTGCGCCGTTCACCGTTTTTGTCTAGAATCTCCCTCGCTAGGTTGCAGAGCAGCTCCTTGCGGGACAAGCGTTTTTAGAGGGAGGAACACCCCTTTCGGGGTGCCGAAGAGGAACAAAACGCATGCAAGGAAGAACGCGAGTCGAGCGCTTTGCAAGAAAGCCTGCGTGAACAGGCTTTTCAAAAAAGGGACGCCGTGGGGCGTCCCTTTTTTGTTGGCTTGGAGCTGGTCAGCGCTTTTGCGCCGCCGCCCTGTTGTCAACGAGCTGAAAGAGCCTGCTGACGCTCGTTGCGATACCATCGCTGCATATCGATTGAGATAAGGGGACACTATGACTGATGAAATGCCGCGCAACCTGATTCAGGGCGCCGGACAGCCGGAGCAGCTTGACGAGGCCGAGCTCGAGAAGCGCTGGCTTACAGAGAATGTTCCGAGCGAGCGCCTGGAGCTCCATTGGCGCTATGAGAGCGGTTCCGTTCAGCTTTACGACCGCCGCCTGCGCAGCCTTGCCGCCTATGGCGTCGGCCCTGCGCTGCGCTCCTACCTGCGCACCCGCCTTGAGTGGTTCTGCGACAACAAGCTCTTCGCGCAGCCGCGCGGCATCGTTGTCGTGACCGTCGAGACCAACGGCGACGTCGACATGAAGCTTGGCGAGCCTGTGGCCGCACCCAAGCTCGGCGAGGGCAACCTCGTTTGGGAGGATGGCACTCTCAAGGGTGCAGACATCGACGGTGCGCTTTTTGTCCGCGTTGGCGACGAGGTGATGATCCTCTCCGCGGGCAACCTCCGCGATGCCTGCGAGTCCTTTGCAGCTGATTTGATCGGCGTGCTCTCCAAGTCCATGGGCTATACCGTCGTCGAGCGCCCTGTGACCAAAGACGAGCTGCCTTCTTGCGAGCTGCTTTTCGTTAACGAAGAGCTGGGCGAGATCGCAGTTGATGGACATGACGGTCCCTTTGTCCAGAAGCTTGTCGAGTGCTTTGGCAAGCTTTGGAGCAAGTAGGACCGCTTGCCTGCTGTCCTGCGCAATTCCTGTGGGGTTTGCGCAGGATATCGCGGGGGTGCGTGGCCCGCATCAGCCATCGAGTACAATGAAGAACTAGTCTTTTACCATAACTTCGACGTAAGGGGGCAATCGTGCCTGTAACGACAGACCACGTTGTTGAGACCATTTCCATGGTCACTCAGCAAAACCTCGACATCCGCACCATTACCTTGGGCCTGAGCCTCTATGGGTGTGTTAACGAGGACGTCAACGTCATGGCAGACCGCGTTTACGACCGTCTGACGAGTGCTGCAGAGAACCTCGTTCCCACGGCAGAGCAGCTCCAGCGCGAGTATGGTATCCCCATCATCAACAAGCGCATCTCCGTCACGCCTATCGCCGCGCTTGCCGCCGCGACCAAGGCCGAGGACCTGACCCCCATCGCCATCGCCATGGACAAGGCAGCCAAGGAGGTTGGCGTCGACTACGTGGGCGGTTTTTCCGCGCTGGTGCAAAAGGGCATGGCGGATGCCGACAGGCGCCTGATCAACAGCATCCCCAAGGCCTTGAGCGTCACGGACCGCGTCTGCTCCTCCGTCAACATCGGCTCGACCAAGGCCGGTCTCAACATGGACGCCGTGCTGCGCATGGCAGAGGTCATCCGCGAGTGTGCGGAGCTCACCGCAGACCGCCAGTGCGTCGGCGCGTCCAAGCTCGTCGTCTTCTGCAACGCGGTTGAGGACAACCCCTTCATGGCTGGTGCCTTCCATGGCTCCGGTGAGCCTGGCGAGGTCATCAACGTCGGCATCTCCGGCCCCGGCGTTGTCCGCGCTGTTTTGGCTGACATGCCCAAGACGGCTTCCATGACAGAGATTGCAGAGGCCATTAAGGCGACCACCTTCAAGATCACCCGCGCAGGCGAGCTCATCGCACGCGAGGCTTCCAAGCGCCTCGGTTACCAGAGGGGCATCCTCGACCTCAGCCTGGCGCCTACGCCGGCAGAGGGCGACTCTGTCGCAGAGATTCTCGAGACCATCGGCGTCGGCCAGGTCGGCGCTCCCGGCACCACTGCTGCGCTCGCCCTGCTCAACGATGCCGTCAAGAAGGGCGGCGTCATGGCCAGCTCCTCCGTCGGTGGCCTGAGCGGCGCCTTCATCCCCGTTTCCGAGGACGCGGGCATGATCCGCTCTGCAGAGGCGGGCTGCCTCACCCTCGAGAAGCTCGAGGCCATGACGGCCGTGTGCTCCGTGGGTCTCGACATGATCGCCATCCCCGGTGACACCACCGTCGAGACGATCGCCGGCATCATCGCCGACGAGGCTGCCATCGGCCTCATCAACTGCAAGACGACTGCCGTGCGCCTGATCCCGGCTATCGGCCAGGGTGTCGGCGGCTGTGTCGACTACGGCGGGCTGTTTGGCAAGGCGCCGGTCATGGCCGTTAACAACAACGCCGGCACGGTGTTCGCGCATCGCGGTGGCCGCTTCCCTGCACCTATCAACTCCCTTAAGAACTAAGGCTCACCGCTTTTACTTGCTCCTTGGAGGAACGAAACTACATGACTGCAAATCCCAACGACTTGCTTCGCATCGGCATCGATGTCGGCTCGACCACGGTCAAGCTGCTCGCGCTTGATGCAAATGACAACGTGGCCTACTCCGTGTACCGCCGCCACCACTCTGATGTGCGCGCGACGGTAATCGAGATCGTGGCCGAGGCCCTCGGGAAGGTCGGCGACGTTCCCGCGGCCGTTACCATCACCGGTAGCGGCGGCCTGCTGCTTGCCGGCTGGCTCAAGGTCCCCTTCATCCAGGAAGTCATTGCGGACAAGTACGCCGTGGAGACGCTCATCCCCCAGACCGACGTCGCCATCGAGCTCGGTGGCGAGGACGCCAAGATCATCTACTTCGACGGTGGTATCGAGCAGCGCATGAACGGTACCTGCGCCGGCGGCACCGGTGCGTTCATCGACCAGATGGCAAGCCTGCTCGACACCGATGCCGGTGGCCTGAACGAGCTGGCCAAGAGCCACACCATCATCTACCCCATTGCGTCGCGCTGCGGCGTCTTTGCAAAGACCGACGTGCAGCCCCTCCTCAACGAGGGTGCCAAGAAGGAGGACATCGCCGCCTCTATCTTCCAGTCCGTCGTCACCCAGACCATCTCCGGCCTCGCCTGCGGCCGCCCCATCCACGGCAACGTCGCCTTCCTCGGCGGCCCGCTCCACTACCTCAGCGAGCTCAAGGCCCGCTTTGTCGAGACGCTCGAGCTGACGGACGAGACTACTGTCGAGCCTGCGGACAGCCATCTCTTCGTTGCCCGTGGCGCTGCTATCTCCAGCGGCAAGAACGACGAGGTCCTCACCTTGAGTGAGGTCGAGAAGCGCCTGCGCGACCTGGGTGACATCCAGGGCAGCGAGGTTGTTCGCCTCGACCCCTTGTTTGCGTCCGAGGACGACTACCAGGAGTTCAAGACCCGCCATGCCAAGCACGCGGTGCCCCGCGGTGACCTTGCCTCTTACCGCGGCACGGTGTATCTGGGCATCGACGCCGGCTCCACTACGCTCAAGAGCGCCCTCATCGGCGAGGATGGCGAGCTGCTCAAGAGCTTCTACGCGTCTAACAAGGGTGACGTCCTCGGGACGTGCCGCCGCATGCTCGGCGAGTTTTGGGACGCCATGCCCAAAGACGACAACGGCGACCTTTTGGTGAAGATCGGGCACACGACGGTTACCGGTTACGGCGAGGGACTTCTGCTCGAGGCTATCAAGGCCGACAGCGGCGAGATCGAGACCGTCGCCCATCTGCGCGGTGCCGAGGAGATGCTTCCCGGTGTCGAGTTCATCTTGGATATCGGCGGCCAGGACATGAAGTGCCTGCGCGTCAAGGACGGCATCATCGAGCACATCATGCTCAACGAGGCCTGCTCTTCTGGCTGCGGCTCCTTCATCGAGGCCTTTGCGAGCAGCTTGGGCTACAGTGTCCAGGACTTCGCGGCAGAGGCGCTGCATGCTGCCGCCCCGGTCGACTTGGGCAGCCGTTGCACCGTTTTCATGAACTCCCGCGTGAAGCAGGCCCAGAAGGAAGGTGCCACCGTCGGTGACATCTCCGCCGGCCTGAGCTACTCCGTCATCAAGAACGCGCTCTTCAAGGTCATCAAGCTGCGCGATGCAAGCGAGCTCGGCGATAAGGTCATCGTCCAGGGCGGCACCTTCCTCAACGACGCCGTCTTGCGCGCGTTCGAGAACCTTGCCGGCCATGAGGCCGTCCGCCCTGACATCGCCGGCAACATGGGTGCCTATGGCGCTGCCCTGTTGGCGCGTGACCGCGCGACGGCGGAGGGCTCCGCGCTGCTCACCCCGGAGGCCATCGACCAGCTCGAGGTCAAGCACGCCACCGTGCGCTGCCAGAAGTGTGACAACAAGTGCCTGCTCACCATCAACGACTTTGGCAAGGATGAAAAGACCGGCAAGCACCGCCGCTTCATCACCGGCAACCGCTGCGAGAAGGGCGCCGGCAACGGCGACGCCGTCGAGAAGGTACCCAACCTCTTCGAGTTCAAGGAGAACCTGCTCTTTAACCGCGAGGTCCTGCCGCGAGCGGAGGCCAAGTACGGCTCTGTCGGCATCCCCCGTGCGCTGAACATGTACGAGAACTACCCGTTCTGGCACAGCTTGTTCACCACGCTCGGCTACCACGTCGAGCTGAGCGCGCCCAGCAACAAGAAAACCTATGAGGCCGGCATCGAGTCGATGCCCTCCGAGAGCGTCTGCTATCCGGCAAAGCTCAGCCACGGCCATATCATGGACCTGCTCGAGCGCGACATCGACTTCATCTGGATGCCCTGTGCCCGTTGGGAGCGCAGCGAGGACGAGACGGCGAACAACCACTACAACTGCCCCATCGTCATGAGCTACTCCGAGGCCCTCAAACTCAACGTCGACGAGCTACGCGACAGCGATATCGACTTCCTCAACCCCTTCTTGCCGTATCACGACAAGGAGGCCCTTAAGCTGCGCCTGTACGAGCAGCTGAGCGTCAAGCGCCGTGAGCAGCTGGCTGCAAGGGGCGTCCAGGTTGCCAAGAGCCTCTTCCCCTCGCGTGAGGAGATCAACGACGCCGTTGAGGTCGCCTGGGGTGTTGACGAGGGCTTCAAGGCCGCTATCCGCGCCAAGGGCGAGGAGGTCCTCAGGTGGCTCGAGGAGACCGGTAGCCATGGCATCGTCCTGGCTGGCCGTCCCTATCACAATGACCGCGAGATTAACCACGCCATCCCCGAGCTCATCACGAGCTATGGCCTCGCCGTGCTCACGGAGGACTCCGTTGCACACCTCGGCCATGTTGAGCGCGACCTGCGCGTTTATGACCAGTGGATGTACCATACCCGTCTCTACCGTGCTGCCAAGGTCGTCACTCAGCGCGATGACCTCGACATGATCCAGCTCAACAGCTTTGGCTGTGGCTTGGACGCCCTCACCACGGACGAGGTGCAGGAGATCCTCGAGGACAGCGGCAAGGTCTACACCTGCCTCAAGATCGACGAGGTCAGCAACCTCGGCGCTGCGCGCATACGCCTGCGCTCCCTGCTCGCTGCCCTCAAGCAGCAAAGCGATGGCCGCAAGCTGGTTGACGACGAGGCACTCGACAAGGCTATCTACGACAATCTGAAGATCTGCAGCTGCGTCCCCACCGGCAAGCTCGATGTCCAGCGCGAGGCCCAGAGCACCAAGTTCCCGCGTGCGGAGTTCACCAAGCGCATGAAGGAGGAGAAGTGGACCATCTTGGCGCCTCAGATGGCACCCATCCACTTCGAGATTCTCGAGCCGATCTTCGAGTACCACGGCTACAACCTGCAGCTGCTCCCCGCAGTTGATCCGGGCGCAGTCGACGTGGGCCTCAAGTACGTGAACAACGACATCTGCTACCCGTCCATCCTGGTCACCGGCCAGATGATGGAGGCGGTGCTTTCCGGCAAATACGACATGGACCATACCGCCTTGCTCATCACGCAGACCGGTGGCGGTTGCCGTGCGACCAACTACATCAGCCTCATCCGTAAGGCGCTCAAGGAGGCCGGTTACGGTCATGTCCCCGTCATCGCCTTGGCGCTGGGTTCCACTAACGAGAGCAACGAGGGCTGGGAGCTTACCCCTGCCATGCTCAAGAGTGCTATCCCTGCGCTGCTTCTGGGCGACCTCATGATGATGTTGCTGTATCGCGTCCGACCCTACGAGGCAGTACCTGGTAGCACGGAGAAGCTCTTCCGCAAGTGGATGGATTACCTCAAGGACAACATCGCGGGTATGAAGTTCCGCGAGGCCAAGAGGCTCTATCCCAAGATCATCAAGGACTTCGACCAGCTGCCCTGCGTCGACTTTGGCAGCAAGCCGCGCGTCGGCGTTGTCGGCGAGATCTTGGTCAAGTTCCACCCGACAGCCAACAACCAGGTCGTCGAGCAGATCGAGGCAGAAGGCTGCGAGGCCAACGTTCCCGGCTTGGTCGACTTCTTCTTGTTTGGTCTGGCCAACCGCGTGTACCGCCACGAGGAGCTCGTTCCCAACAAGAAGAACTACGTGGTCTTCAAGAACCTCGTCAACTACTGCGAGCATCTGCGCAAGCCGATCCGCGAGGCCCTGGCTGCAAGCGAGCGCTTCGAACCCTTCGGCACGATTTGGGAGACCGCAGAAGGCGCGCGCGAGATTCTCGACCTGTGCAACACCATGGGCGAGGGTTGGCTGCTCACCGGTGAGATGGTCGAGCTCATCAAGGGCGGCACACCCAACATCGTCTGTGCCCAGCCTTTCGCCTGCCTGCCCAACCACGTCGTGGGCAAGGCGGTCATCAAGGAACTGCGCCGCAGGTACCCGCAGACCAACATCGTCGCCGTCGATTACGACCCCGGCGCATCCGAGGTCAACCAGCTCAACCGCATCAAGCTCATGATCGCGGTGGCCTTCAGCAACAAAGAGGAGCTCGAGGGCAAAGGCGAGTAAAACCGCATGAAGCATAAGAGGGCCGGCGTTGTCCGGCCCTTTTCTTTTGCCAAGACGTATGCCTGTTCTGGCAACTCGACAACAAAAAAGCGCCGCGCCGTCTAAGGAACGACGGGGTGGCGCTTGCGTTTGCGTCTTGTGCTGTTTGGCGCGGGCTTACTTTTGGGGCAGCAGCGCCTGAGCGATGTAGACGGCGTTGAGGGCGGCGCCGCGCAGCAGCTGGTCGGCGACAACCCACATGGCCACACCCCTGTCACCGGAGACGGTGTGGTCGCGGCGCACGCGGCCGACGAAGGTCTCGAAGGAACCGGCGTGCAGGGCGGGCATGGGGTAGGAGTTGTTGGCAGGGTCGTCCTCAAGCGTCACGTGGTTACCGTTGGCCAGGGCCTCCTTAACAGCCGCCATATCGACCGGGCGGTCGAACTCGACGTTGATGCTCTCGGAGTGACAGCGCAGGACGGGGACGCGCACGCAGGTGGGTGCGATCTCGACGCTGTTGTCGTTGAAGATCTTCTTGGTCTCGACGACCATCTTCCACTCTTCCTTGGTGTAGCCCTCGGGCACGTCGTTGAGGTAGTCGCCGTCGACGAAGACGTCGATGTGGGGGATGCAGTTGAAGGCGATTTGGTGTGCAAAGGCCTTGGGTTCGAACTCTTCGCCTGCCAGGTACCGGCCGGTCTGGGCCTCGAGCTCTTCCATGCCCTTGGCGCCTGCACCGGAGGCGGACTGGTAGCTGCTCACGATGATGCGGTCGATGTGACCGAGCTCGCGCAGCGGGTTGAGTGCGACGAGCATCTGGATGGTGGTGCAGTTGGGGTTGGCGATGACGCCGTTGTGCTCGGCGATTGCCTCGGGGTTGACCTCGGGGACGACCAAGGGCACGTCAGGTTCGACGCGGAAGGCGGAGGAGTTGTCGATCATGACGGCGCCGGCGTCGGTGACGGCCTGGCGGAACTTCTTGGAGATGGAGGCACCGGCGGAGAAGAGCGCGATGTCGACACCCTTGAAGGAATCCTCGGTCATCTCCTCGACGGTGAGCTCGCCTGCGGGAACCTGGCCGCAGCCGGCGAAGGGGAGCTTCTGGCCTGCAGAGCGCGCGGAGGCCAGCACGCGGACTTCGGAGGCGGGGAAGTTGAGCTGCTCGAGGCACTTGAGCATCTCGCGACCTACAGCGCCTGTTGCACCTGCAACAGCAATGACGGGATTGGCGGGCATCGGTTTGTTCCAGGCCATGTTCGGCTCCCTTCGGGGTCAACGATTGTGTGGGCCTATCATACCGCCGTTCAAGAAGGAGCTTTGCCCAGCTCGTCGGGCAAGTAGGGGAGTGGCGCCAACGACCGCCGGCTGCTTCGTGCTGCCTGTCTGTCGCAAGACGGGTTATCCTTGGTTGCCAAGAAACGAGAGCCTGGAAGGGGATGTTCGATGCGAGACGTTGCAGTAATCGGTGGCGGTGCCTCCGGTCTGGTGGCTGCGATAAGCGCAGCAGAGGCAGGCGATAACGTCGTCGTCTTCGAGGCGGCCGACCGCGTGGGAAAGAAGATACTCGCAACGGGTAACGGTCGTTGCAACCTCACGAACATGCTGCTTGGTGCCGCCGACTACAATCACCCGGCCTTTGTCGAACCATCCTTGAGCCAGTGCTCGCCTGCAGGGGTCCGGGTGTGGTTCGAGGAGCGCGGCCTCATGACGGTCGAGGAACGTGAGGGGCGCGTCTACCCGCTCTCCAACGCTGCCAACAGCGTGCTCGACGTGCTGCGCCTTGCCTGCGAGCGGCTGGGAGTGGAGCTGAGGACCGAAGCCAAGGTCAAGGCTGTTACAGGTGACGACGGCGGAATCGAGTTGGTTTTCGAGGACGGCGGCATCTCCCATCCGGACAAGGTGATCGTGGCGTGCGGCGGAGGCTCGAAGCTCCTCAAGAGCTGCGGGCACAAGCTCGTCTCCTTCCAGCCTGTCCTCTGCCCCATCGAGACCGATACACGTGACCTGCGTGGGATGAGCGGCGTGCGCGTGCGCGCCCGCGTGAAGCTCGAGGGCGCCGGTGCCAAGGGCGCGTTGTTCGAGGAAGACGGTGAGCTGCTCTTCCGCGATTACGGTGTCAGCGGCATTGTCGCCTTCAACGCCAGCCGCTTCCTCGACGAGGGCCAAGTGCTGCGTGTCGATTTCGTGCCGGAGATTGAGGAGGCAAGACTCAAGGAGATGCTTGAGTCGCGCGCCGGGTGGGCGCGCGACTGCGAGGAGCTCATGTGCGGTATCTTTCACCCGCAGGTCAATCGCATGATCATGCGCGTTGCCGGCATCAAGCCGTCTTCGAAGGCGGATGAGGCGGGTCTTGCCCGCATCGCCTGCATCTCCAAGCGCTTCAAGCTCGCGGTCAAGGGGCCTGGAAGTCCCAAGCAGGCCCAGGTGACACGCGGCGGTGCAGACGTGCGCGAGTTCGACCCGCAGACGCTCGAGTCCAAGTTCGTACCCGGTTTGTATGCGTGTGGTGAGTGTCTTGACGTCGACGGCCCCTGCGGCGGCTACAACCTACATTGGGCCTGGGCGAGTGGCATCGTCGCCGGTAAGGCCTGAGCAGTCGCGCGATTGGCAGAGGCGCTGGCCTCGTAGGGGAGGGACCCTGTCCCTCCCCATGAACCAAGCGCTAACCAACGCCTCCTTAAAGACGGGCTCTGCTTAGCAAATCTTGCATGCAAAGAGAAAGGACCCGGTTGCCCGGGTCCTTTCTCTTTGCACTTGTTGTCAGCGCGCTTAGCGCTCTTCGTGGTAGTTCTCCTCGAGCTCTGCCATCGTGGGGATGTGACGCTCGTCGAGCTCGTCCATGTTGTCGTCGTAGACGTAGTGGTCGGTCTCTTTTGCAATCACGTTGGAGAGCAGCAAGACGACGATGAGGTTGGGGATGGCCATGAGGGCGTTGGTGATGTCTGCGATGGTCCAGACCAAGTCGCCGATGCCGATGGCACCGAGGAAGGCACCGATGACGTAGATGACCTGGTAGGGCTTCACGCCCTTGCTGCCAAAGAGGTAGGTGACGCAGCGGGAGCCGTAGTAGCCCCAGCCGAGGATGGTCGAGTAGGCGAAGGTGCACAGACCCAGGACCAGAATCGGGGTGCCGATGTAGGGGATCGTCGCAAACGCGGTGCTTGCGAGTTTGGCACCCGTGTACAGCGTGGGGTTGGCAAGGATCTCCGCACCGATCTCCGGGTGGCTGATCATCGTGCAGATGAGGACCAGGCCGGAGAGGACGCAGATGAGGCCGGTGGACCAGAAGACGCCGGTCATGCCGATGAGTGCCTGCTCGGAGGGGTTCTTGGTCTTGGCTGCTGCCGCGATGATGGCTGCGGTACCCATACCTGCCTCATTGGAGAACAGACCGCGTGCTGCGCCAAACTGCATGGCGGCGATGACACCGCTGCCGACTGCGCCACCAAAGGCTGCGTGCGGTGTGAAGGCGCACTGGAAGACGAGGACGATGGCGTCGATGAGCACGTTGCCGTTCATGGCGAGGATGACGATGCAGCCGATGCCGTAGGCGAGCGCCATGAAGGGGACGAGCTTCTCGCAGACCCTGGAGATGACCTGCACGCCGCCGAAGATGACGAGCGCGACGAGCGCTGCGATGATGATACCCATGACCCAGCCGGGGACGTCGACGCCGCTCGAGGTGATGATGCCGGTGATGGCAGAGGACTGGACGGCGCAGCCGGTGCCGATGGCCGCGATTGCCATGAAGAGGGCGAAGAGCACAGCGCCGAGCTTGGCCCACCAGGGGCGCTTGCCGTTCTTGATGAAGGCGCGGTCCCAGATGTACATGGCACCGCCGATCATCTCGCCCTTAGCGTCCTTGACGCGGTAGCGGACAGCGGCGAAAATCTCCGCGTACTTGGTCGCCATGCCGAGTATACCGATAATCCACATCCAGAACAGAGAGCCCGGGCCGCCGGAGAGCAGTGCGGTTGCAACGCCGACGATGGAGCCGGTGCCGATGGTTGCGGCAAGTGCGGTGGCAAGCGCCTGGAAAGGCGTGATGTCGCCTTCCTCCCCGTCGCTTCCACCAAAGGACTTCTTGATGGCGAGGGGCAGCTTGCGCTGGATGAACTTCATGCGCACCGTGAAGAAGAGGTGCGTTCCCACGAGGAACAAGATCATGGGGACGCCCCAGACGGCGGCGTCGATGGCGTTGAGCAGCTGAACAATATCCATAGATAACCCTTTTGAATCGAGCTGTAATTAGGTTGTATCTTCTTACATTACCCCAATTGAGCTGCGCTTTGTCTGCCGCTATGCCTGAGTGCAGTGCAGCTGTAGGTGGGCGGCTTAAAAAAGAAGCCGAGCCCATACAGGTTAGACCTGCGGGCCCGGCTCCATGTTTCAAGCTGGATAAATTGTCAGAAGGCAAGCAGCCATGTGCTTCTCGACCGAGGCGGCATCGGCACATACGGACCGCTCGAAGCCACCACTGGCGAACAGGTGCGCAACAATTGTTGCAATGACAAGTATTAGGTGAGGTTTTGGGCGTCTTCTAGGAGTATCCTTTCAATTCTCATATTTCAAGGATACGTAAGAAGGCACGTGATGATTGAAGAAAACACGCGGGGGGCTGCTGCCAAAACAGGCCCTGTATTCGCTATCTACCTGATGGGTCTTTTGATCGGCGGTCTGTATATCGGCATGGTGGCCCCGGTTCGCTTGGTCATCCAGGACCAGTTTGGCTTGGGCGACACCGTCGGCATCTGGATGATCAACATCTACACGCTGTTCTACGCAGCTTGCATTCCGGTTATTGGGCGCCTTGCCGATATCCGCGGCCGCAAGCGCGTGTTCATCGCATGTTTGGTCACCTTTATGGTGGGCTCGCTCATCTGCGGGCTCTCTTCCACGTTTGACAGCTTTAGTGTCTTGCTCGCGGGTCGCTTGGTCCAGGCAGTCGGTGCCTGCGGCATCATCCCCGTGGCCAATGCGGAAATCGGCGCGACCTTCCCTCGTGAGAAGCGCGGTATGGCACTGGGCATCGCAGCCGGCGTCACGGGTATCTCCAATGTCATCGGCGCTGTTGCCGGCAGTTTGGTCGTCGGGCTCGTTGGAAACGAGAACTGGTCTGCGCTGTTCTACGTTGCCTTGCCGGTCTGCATCTTCCTGATCGTGGCAAGCGTCGCCTGCCTGCCCAACCATACGAGCGAGGACGAGTCCGCCCTCGATATTCCCGGCTCGGTCCTGCTAGTCGTCACCATCGTTTTGCTGCTCTTGGCGCTGCAGGGAATCAACGTGCAGGACCTCGGCGCCTCCCTGCGCTCTGCCGCTGTCGCGGCGCCGGCGCTCGGCTTCGTTGTCGCGCTCGCGCTCTTTGTCTTGATCGAGCGCAAATCTGCAAGCCCGGTGTTTCACCTCGAGTACCTCAGCTGTAGGCCCATCCTCATCACGATGCTCGTGAGCCTCTTTGTTGGCGGCATCATCATCACTATGACGCTTATCCCCGAGGTTGCGGAGTACGTCGTCAATGCCCCGGTTGGCTCCGGTGGCCTCTACATCCTGCCCGTGGGCATCTTGAGTCTCTTTGGCCCGCCGCTCGGTGGCAAGCTCATCGACCGCTTTGGCCCCAAGCCTGTGATGAGCTTTGGCTTGGCCGTCGCCGCTGCCGGCTTCCTGTTCCTGGCGTTTGTGAGCTTGGGCAGCTCGAGCGCGGTGCTCTTGATCGTCGGTTTGGGCATCATGGGCTTTGGCATGGGCTTTGCGATGGGTGCCCCTACTAACTATATGATCCTTGAGAACACGAGCCCCGCGGAGAGTGGCTCCGCCATCGCGACGATCGCGCTTGTTCGCCAGGTGGGCACCACTGTGGCGCCTGCAATCTTGCTGGGCTTCGTCGCGGCGTCTCCCGGAGAGCAGGGCTTCTTCCAGATGCTCGTGTGCGCTGCGGGCTTTTGCCTCATCGCGCTTGTGTGCATGCTCTTCTACCGTCGCGAGAGGTTCCAGTGATGATCCGCTTGGACGGGCGACCTCTGAGGGCTTGCCAGCGCCAAATGTATTTGCGTGCTAGGATTCAGCTCGACGGTGAGCCCGCATCTGGAAGCCCGGGCAGGCCGTTGGTTAAAAGGTTGAGACTCGTCGGCTAGCGCCGGCGAGTCTTCTTTTTATAGTCGGCAGCTCGTTGAAAACGAAATTTGGTGGCAGCTCTGGTGGCAGCGGCAAACAAAAAGGCCACGGCATGTGCCGTGGCCTGTGCATTCGATGGTGGGCGATACTGGGTTCGAACCAGTGGCCTTCAGTGTGTAAGACTGCTGCGCTCCCGCTGCGCCAATCGCCCATGAACCGCTATTCTACCTTAAAATCTCCGTTTTCGTTTACGTATAATCATACGCCGTAAGAAACCCAGGGATCCATCCTCCCTTTTTCCTGATGAAAGGCCGGCTATCTATGAAGGACAAGCTGGAACTGCTTATTGAGTTCACCAAGGACGAGGACGCGCGCAGCCGTGCAACTGCTATCGCGGGCTTGGCAAAGCTCGCCGACCTGCGTGGCTTCGCTCCCGTTCTCGTGGCCCTTTTCGATCCTGTCGACGAGGTTCGCGTGACCGCTGCGACGGCGCTCGGCGTCTTCAAGGACGAGCGCGCCCTCGAGCCGCTGGTCTCTTGCCTCAATGACCCTTGCGAGCAGGTTGCAGTCAACTGCGTTTGGGCGTTGGGTCAGTTGCCGGGAGCGCGTGCGGCGCGTCAGCTCGTCGACACGGCGCTTGACGAGGCCGCCAGTGCCCCTGTTCGCACGGCTGCCGTCACCGCTATCGGCGAGGGCACGCAGCTGGAGGGCAATGCCCTGTCTTCTGACAAAGCCCTCGTGCAAGATGCGCGGCAGGCTCTCACTCCGCTCATGAAGGCCGCCGACGATGAGCTGCGCGCGACAAGCGTATGGACGCTTGGCCACTTTCCCCACAGCGACGCAGCCGTCGACGGCTTCATCGATGCGCTCGCAGACGAGTACGAGTGGGTTGTCCGCTACGCCATCGAGGCGCTTGCTAACATGCGCGATGCCCGCGCCGTGGAGCCGTTGCAGGGGCTTCTTGCCGATGAGCGCGAAGCCGTCAGCCAGCTGGCCAAGCAGGCCCTTGAGCAGCTTGCTTAGGTGTAGAATCTATCAGTTACCCGTCCTTAGCGCCTGATGGGCGCTGCAACCAAGGAGCACACTTGTCGGAAAACGCAATGAATGCAGAAAACGAGGCCCAACAGGCGGCGGCTGCCCCTGTGCAGCCCGCTGTCGTTGCGCCCCAAGAAGCGGCTGTTCCCGCAGATGCGCCGGTTGTCATCGAGTTCAAGCACGTGTCAAAGCGCTACAAGCTTTACTCGAGCGACCGCAAGCGCCTGCTGGGGCTTTTCTCGAAGAAGATCAAGTACAAGACGATCAAGGCGAGCAACGACTTGAGCTTCACGATTCGCAAGGGCGAGCGTGTCGCACTGCTCGGCACGAACGGTGCCGGTAAATCGACGATCCTCAAGATGATCACCGGCGTGTCCTTCCCGACCGAGGGTGAGATCATTATCAACGGCCGCGTGAGCGCGCTTCTCGAGCTCAAGGCTGGCTTCGATCGCAACCTCACGGGCAGGGAGAACATCTACCTGCGCGGCCAGATCATGGGCATGACCAACGAGGAGATCAAAAAGCTCGAGCCCAAGGTGGTGAAGTTCGCCGATCTGGGCGACTACATCGATCAACCCATGCGCACTTACTCCAGCGGTATGAAGTCCCGCTTGGGCTTTGCCTTTGCGAGCAGCGTCAACCCTGACATTCTCATCGTCGACGAGGCGTTGAGCGTCGGTGACAAGCGCTTTCGCGCCAAGTGCCGCCGACGTGTGAGGAGGATGGCCGCAAAGACCGGCATGACCTTGCTCTTCGTCACGCACAGCATCACCTCTGCAAAGAAGTTCTGCGACCGCGGCATCGTCTTGGAGAAGGGAACCATCCTCTTCGACGGCCCCATCGACGACGCGATCGCCTTCTACATGAAGGACGAGGAAGCGGAGGAAGCAGCTGACGAGCGCGCGGAAAACGCCGAGGCTGCAGCCGA
Source organism: uncultured Coriobacteriales bacterium (assembly GCA_934646835.1). Taxonomy (GTDB): domain Bacteria; phylum Actinomycetota; class Coriobacteriia; order Coriobacteriales; family QAMH01; genus W2P13-069. The sequence goes on along the minus strand of CAKUES010000004.1, from coordinate 36,848 downwards.
GGAAGCTGCGGCGGCGCAGGCGGCTGCTCTTGCTCAGGAGAACGTGCAGGGCGATGGCACCCAAACTGCCCCTGCGTCCGCCCCAACCGATCAATCCCCTGCACAAGAGGAGGTGAAGTAGCCGTGTCCTTCTCCGAAAACCTCAAGCTGACCCTTATGGAGCTCGCACAGGGCTTCACGGCCTGGCGTCCCCAGGTCTTTGCCCTTGCTAAAAACGAGCTGGGAAAGAGCACGAAGAAAACCGCCCTCGGCTGGTTTTGGCTGTTCTTCCAGCCGGCGGTCTACGTCGGCTGCTTCTGGTTCGCCCTCTACGTCGGTATCAAGGCTGCAAAAAACGGCCTCAGCGGAACCGACTACCTGCTGTGGATCGCGTCTGGCGTCATCCCCTGGTGGTTTATGCGAACCTCGCTCAACAACTCGCCGAGCCTCATGACACGCTATGGGTTCTTGGTCAATAAGCTCAAGTTCCCCGTGGCGCTCATCCCCGTCTTTACGGAGCTTGCCTACTTTGCCATCCACTTGATGCTGCTGGTGCCGCTGATCATCGGATACTTCCTCTGCGGCGGACACCTTACGATCTACTTCCTGCAGCTTCCCGTGCTCATGCTCATGATGCTCGTGCTCTTTACGGGTTACTCGATGCTGACGGGAATTCTGTGCGCCTACAGCAGTGACTTGGCACAGCTTCTCAAGGCGCTCACGACGCCTATCTTCTGGTTGAGCGGCATCCTCTTTGACGTCACGACCTTGAGTAGTCAGACCGTGAAGACAGCGCTGATGTTCGACCCCGTAGCCACGCTCGCGCTCGGCTACAGGAAGGTCTTCTCGCTGACTGACCCAGGCTGGATCTGGGATGACCCCATGATGTTTGGAATCACCCTTGGCATCATCGCTGTCACATTTGTGGCGGGTTTGCTGATGTTCTCGAAGCTCAGGAGGGATTTGGCCGATGTTCTCTAAGAAGCACGACAGGCAAAACGACCATTCCGACGATACCCAGGACAAGTTCGAGGGAACGCCGGATATCGATGAGCTCGAGTCCAATCTCCAACCCATCGATATGAGCGTCTTTGACAGGGTGTCGACTGGCAGTCACTTGCCGGGCGACACGGCCGACGCCGCCCCTGCGGGCGATCGCATCGACATGGGTGCCGTGGCTGCCCTCAACACCTCGCAGTTCTTGGCGTCTGCGGTCAATGCCGCAGCTGCGGAGAAGGGCGTGGAGTCCGAGGACGACCCCTTTGCCCCCAAGACGCCTCAAGCACAGCCTGAGTTCGAGGCTGAGGCAGCCCCCGTTGCCGTTCTTGGCGCTGATGAAGAGAGCGCCGATGTGGGTGCGTCCACCGATCAAGAGGCGAGCGTACCCCATGCCGAACAGCTCGTCCCTGTGCAAGACGACACGACGGACGAGCCTGCAGCAGAAAGCGCTCCTGATGCTGACGAGGAGACTCCTCGGGCCAGCGGCGTCTCGTCCGACGCCGCTGCCTACTCCCGTGAGAACGCGACCTACGAGCACCGCCGCGGATGGAAGGCGATGAGCACGGGCAAGAAGACGGCGGTTATCGTCACCATCGTTCTTGCACTGGTCCTCGGGATTGCCGGTGGCGCACTGCTCGCCTTCTGGCAAAACGCGCGCGATGCCGCCCAGATCGACAGTTCTATCCAGGAGGCCTTGGAGCCGGTGGAGGAGAGCATCGACCCGTATTGGATGCTCATCTTGGGAAGCGACTCCCGCTCCGAGAAATCCGATCGCGCCCGAAGCGACGTCATAATGCTGTGCCGCATCGACCCGGAGACCCCGCGCGTCACCATGGTCAGCATCCCGCGCGACACCAAGGTCACCATAGAAGGCTACGGTACCCAGAAGATCAACGCCGCGTACGCCCTGGGTGGCGCGAAGCTCGCCGTCAAGACTGTGAGCGCGTACTCCGGTGTCAAGATCTCCCATTACGCGGAGATCTACTTCTCCGGTCTCGAGGACCTCGTCGATCAGCTTGGTGGCGTCACGGTCAACGTCCCCGAGTACTGCAGCTACAAGGACGTCACGCTCCAGCCGGGCGTGCAGGAGCTCAACGGACATGAGGCCCTTGTGTTTTCCCGCTGTCGCAAGACCTACAGCCAAGGCGACTTCACGCGTACCAAGTGCCAGCGCATTCTCGTCAAGGCGCTTGTCGAGAAGGTGCTCGCCCAGCCCGCGACAGAGCTGCCTGGTGTCCTGACCAGCGCGACCAAGTGCTTTAGCACGGATATCCCCCTAGAGGACCTCATCACGCTTGCAACCAAAATGCAGGGCATGGGCAAGGACAGCTTCTATAGCGGCATGTGCCCGAGCACCACGGGTATGGTCGATGGCGTGAGCTATACCTTCAGCTACGTTAACCAGTGGAAGCTCCTCATGCAGAAGGCGGACGCAGGCGAGAAGCCCAAGCTCACCAAGAAGGAGCAGGAGATCTGCGGCTATACCTCCACGAGCAACACCGAGCTCAACATGAAGGAGGGGTTGCCGGCAGACGTGCAACAGCGCCTCGACACGTATTGGGAGGAGAAGAAGGCCAAAGAGGAAGCCAAGAAGCAGGAGGAGCTTGCAGCGCAAGGGAACCCCGCCTCTGAGGCCGCGGAAAATGAGTCTGCTTCAAATTAATTTTGAAAAAGATCAAGTTTCTCCTTGACCAGATTTCTGGGACTGGTAATATATCCCTCGCTGCTGAAGCAGTCCGGTCGAGTAGCTCAGTCGGTAGAGCAGGGGATTGAAAATCCCTGTGTCGGGGGTTCAAGTCCCTCTTCGACCACCATCAAATACAAAGCCCCTCCTTGTGAGGGGCTTTTTCATGTCGGCAACCATCTTTGCTCATCCTGTGGAGTAGGCGCGCCATGTCGCATTGACGCGCTACACTTGGCCTATCCAAGAAAGCACTCCGTTTGAACTGAGAAGGAGATCTGCATGGACATGATGGCTGATACCCGCCGCATCCTGCTGGTGGAAGACGAAACCGCGATCCGAGAGGCCGTTGCCGCCTATCTCGAGCGAGAGAACTACTGGGTTACCGGCGTGGGCGACGGCACCACGGCCGTCGAGGAGTTCGAGAAGCACCATTTCGACCTCGTTATCCTCGACCTCATGCTCCCGGGCATCCCCGGCGAGCAGGTGTGCCGCATCATCCGCGACTCAAGCGACATCCCCATCATCATGCTCACGGCAAAGGGTGAGGTCGAGGACCGCATCATCGGCCTGGAGCTCGGTGCTGACGACTACCTGGTCAAGCCCTTCTCCCCGCGCGAGCTCGTTGCACGCGTCCGCGCTCTGCTACGCCGCGTCCACATCGACAGCGAGCCCCAGCGCGAGGTCCTGGCCTTTGGCGATCTCGAGATCGACCTTGCAGGCCACAAGGTACTCGTCAAGGGCGAGGAAGTCGACCTCACTGCAAGCGAGTTCAAGCTTCTCACGACGTTGAGTCGCTATCCCGGTCGCGTTTACACGCGCATGGAGCTCGTCGAGAAAGTGCTTGGCTACGACTTCGAGGGCTATGAGCGCACTATCGACAGTCACGTCAAGAACCTCCGCGCCAAGATCGGCGACGACCCCCGCAATCCCAAGTGGCTCTACACCGTGCACGGCGTGGGCTACCGCTTCGAGGCACCCAAGGAATAAGCTGCATGAGCGACGACAAGAAGAAAGACAGCCAGGAATCGCATAAAGAGGTCGGCAAGTCCTTTGCCTTTCAGGTGACGGCGGCGTTCATCCTCACCGCTGCGGCGACGGCCGTCTTCATGGCCGCGGTTGCCTTCATCGTGTGGAACGCGGGCCGTGGCCGCCTCTTTGGCGAGCAGGACCTCTACATGGCCATGCTCATCGCGGCAGTGGTCAGCGTGACGCTCGCCGTCTTCGTGGGCATCTACTTTGCCAACGGCATTATCGCTCCCATTCAGCGCATCTCCAAGTCCGTGCTCGCGCTCAAGAACGGCGACTATTCCGCCCGCACGCGCCTGACCAGCGACGATGAGATCGGCCGCTTGGGCCAGGCCTTCGACGACATGGCGGATGCCATGGAACGCGACCGCGAGCTCGAGAGACAGCTCATCGGCGATGTTGCGCACGAGCTGCGCACGCCCCTCATGGCCGTGCAGGCAACCGTCGAGGCTATCCAAGACGGCGTCTTTCCCGCTGATGAGATCCGTCTCTCCACCATCAGCGCGGAGACGCGCCGCCTGAGCCGTCTCGTGGACGCGCTGCTGCACCTCAACCGCCTCGAGAACGGCACGGTGGTCGCCAAGATCGTCCCCATGAACCTGAGCGACGCTTTGGCAGACCTCGCCCTCAACCACCAAGCGCTCATCGAGAGCGCGGAGCTCTCCTTCGACGCCAAGATCGACCCGGAGGTCCGTATCGGCGGCGACAGGGACCTTATCTGCCAGGCAACGGCGAACCTACTCTCCAACGCTGTGCGCTACACGCCGGAGGGCGGCAGCATCACCCTCATCGTCACGCGCAACCACGGCGAGGCATGCATCACCGTCAAGGACACCGGCATCGGCATCTCCGAGGAGGACCAAGCCAGGGTCTTCAGCCGCTTCTGGCGCGCTGATGCGGCGCGCGACCGCGCAAGCGGCGGATTGGGCATCGGCCTTGCCATGGTCAAGGAAGTCGTCGACCAGCATCATGGGCGCGTGACGCTCGAGAGCACCTTGGGCGAGGGAAGCGCCTTCACCATTTGCATTCCTCTCGCGGCAGACGATCCGGTAGTCTTGGCCAGCATGGATAAAAACGACCTGCGCCGCCTTGAGCGCGCGGCACGCAAAGAGGCGGAACGCGCCCGCAAGGAGCAGGAGCGCAAGAAGCGCGCGGCTTCCAAGGGAGCGACCGGCCAGCTTAAGTTCAACTGGGGGCAGTTGGCGCAGACCAAGCCCAAGAAGAAGCCGAAGGACCACGGCAAGCGCGGCTAGGGGCAGCGTGCGGCCCTTTGCCGCGCTCCCTGGTTGCTTTTAGGTTTCCAATCAGCAAAAAAGACCTGCATGCTCGCCTGCAGGCAATACAATACCGATATCTATACGCGCTAAACCTACTAGGGAGTACTCCATGGCTGAAATGGCATTGCGTCCGGATTCTCAGGGCAAGGTCCGTGACCTCTACGATCTGGGCGACCAGCTGCTCATCGTTGCATCCGACCGCATCTCTGCGTTTGACTACATCCTCGAAGACGAGATCCCCTACAAGGGCGAGATCCTCACCCGCATCTCCCTGTTCTGGTTCGACTTGCTTGCCAAGGCCGGCATCGAGAACCACCTCGTCTCCGCTGACGTCAAGGATCTCCCGGAGCAGTTCAAGCCCTACGCGGACTACCTCGCCGGTCGCTTCATGCTGGTGAAGAAGGCCGACATGTACCCTGCAGAGTGCATCGTCCGCGGCTACCTGGCAGGCTCCGGCCTCAAGGAGTACAACGAGCTCGGCACCGTCTGCGGCATCAAGCTCCCCGAGGGCCTGGTCAACTCATCCAAGCTCCCCGAGCCCATCTACACTCCCTCCACCAAGGCGGAGATCGGCGACCACGACGAGAACGTCTCCTTCGAGCGCACCTGCGAGATCATGGGCGTCGAGGCTGCGACCGCCCTGCGTAACGCTTCTCTCAAGGTGTACACCACCGCAGCGGACTACGCGGCAACCCGTGGCATCATCATCGCCGACACCAAGTTCGAGTTTGGCAAGATCGACGGCAAGCTCACCTTGGCAGACGAGGTCCTGACCCCGGACTCCTCTCGCTTCTGGCCCGCAGACGAGTACGAGGCCGGCCGCAGCCAGGCTTCCTTCGACAAGCAGTTCGTCCGCGACTGGCTCGATGCCAACTGGGACCGCACGGGCAACCCGCCCCGCCTGCCCGAGGACATCATCAAGGCTACGAGCGACAAGTACATCCAGGCCTACGAGCTGATCACGGGCGAGAAGTTCGTCCCCGCAGCACAGCTGGCTTAAGTCACTAGAGTACGAAAGAGTTGAGCGGGCAGCATGCTGCCCGCCTGCCCGAGGCGCCCAAGGGGCGCTGCAAGGAGAAACACTACATGAGTCAACGCAACCCCAACAACGACCGATACAAGGACGGCGGCAAGAAGGGCGTGACCAAGAAGTCCGCCGGCACTGCCAAGCCCAAGTCCAGCGCAGGCTCCTCTGTCTACTACGGCTCCGCCAAGACCAAGGCGAAGGCCAAGGAGGACAAGGCCAAGGAGCGCCAGGCAAAGCAGGACGCCTCCAAGCTCAGCCCCAAGGACGCAGAGACCTTGAGCAAGGCCCAGGCCGCGCAGCAGGACTACCGCTACTTCCGCAACGTCTGGCTCGCGCTCATCATCCTCGCGTGCTTTGGCGTCGTCTTGAGCTTCGTCTCTCCCCGCATCATGTGCGAGGGTGGCGTGCTCGAGGGCCTCGAGCCCTGGCGTATGCAGATCCAGACCGTGGGTCTCGTCCTCGGCTATGCAGCCCTCATCGCGGCCTTCGTCGTCGACTTCCGCAAGATGCGCCCCATCCGCAAGGGTGCTGCCCTCCAGGGCAAGAAGCTCAGCAAGAAGGAGCGTGCCCATCTCGAGGCGGCAGAGGCTGTCAAGGCCCAGAAGAAGGGCCTGTTCGGTCGCAAGAAGCAGGACTAGGAGGCAGGCATGCTGCTTACGGCAAAATACGTAATGCCCATCACCGCGCCGTTTATCGAGGACGGTGCCGTGCTGGTTCGCGATGACAAGATCGTGGCTGTCGGTACGGCGGCAGAGCTTAAGGCCGCCTATCCCGACGAGGAAGTCCGCGACTTTGGCTTGGCGGCGCTGTCGCCTGGCTTCGTGGACCTGCACACCCACATGCGCTACACGGCCATGCGCGGTCTGTTCGAGGACCTTCCGTATGCAGAGTGGAAGCGTGCGGTCCTGCATGTGGAGCCGTTCTTCGGTCAGAAGGACTGGGATGACTCCGCACGCCTCGGTGCGCTCGAGGCCATCGCCTCCGGCATCACCACGCTGGCCGACATCACGATTCCCGACTCCCCGGTCAAGGCGATTCACGAGTCTGGTCTTCGCGGCTTTATCTACCGCGAGATCATGACCATGCGCCCTGAGAACGTCGACGCTGCCCTTGAGGAGGGCCTCGCCGACATCGAGCGTTGGTCTGCGAAGACATCGGACACGGATCGTATCACCTACGGCCTTGCCGGCGGTCCTGTCTACGCGACGCACCCCAAGGTCTTCAAGGCCATTGCAGAGCACGTGGGCGACAGCGACATGCCCGTCGCCATGCACCTGGCTGGTAGCAGGGAAGAGGCGGAGTTCATCCGCTACGGCAGCTCCTCCTTCTCGATTCACGCGAGCCAGGACGCCGCAGGCCTGGGCTTGGACGTACCGCCCTGGCTGCCCTCTGGCGTGAGCCCTGTGCGCTACGTCTACAACTGGGACATCCTCGACGTGCCCAACATCATGATCGTCCACGGTGTCCAGTGCGATGAGACCGATATCCAGATCCTTGCCCAGCAGGGTGTCTCCGTTGCGCACTGCCCGCGTATCAACGCAAAGCTCGGCATGGGTTTTGCCCCGGTCAACGCCATGCTCGAAGCCGGCATCACCGTCGGCATCGGCACGGACAGCCCCGCGGCAGTCGATACGACCGATATGCTCGATGAGATGCGCGTGGGCCTTATGATCAACCGTGCTGTCAATGCCGGCAAACACTGCGGCATGACGGGTGAGAAGATGTTGCGCATGGGCACCATCGACGCTGCCAAGGCACTGCGCATGGACCATCTGATCGGCAGCCTTGAGCCCGGCAAGAAGGCCGACATCATCGCTGTCGACCTGCACAACAGCCACCAGAACCCCACCAGCGACCCTGCGTCTGCGGTCATCTACACGGCCAACCAGGACAACGTCAAGTGGACTATGGTCGACGGCAAGGTCCTCTACGACGACTTCGTCCACGTCAGCGGCATGCATCGCGACGAGATCGTCCAGACCGCACGCGACATTCGCAACCGCGTCCGCCACGGCATCAACGACGAGGTCTTGCGCGAGCAGATCCTCAGGCGCATGGAAGAGGACGCATCCGATCGTCTCAAGAGGTAAGGAGAACCCATGGGTTCCAAGGTTATCAACGAGAAGCACCGCGCCGAGCGCGAGGAGAAGGAGCTCGAGGAGTTCATCGCCGCACAGCAGGCAAAGCGCAAGACCATGATTAAGAGCGCGATCGCAATCGTCCTCTGCGTCGGTTTGATCTTCGCCTTCTGTCTTCCCAGCATCTCGATGCTGCTCTCTTAGGAGAGTGCTGATTAGATCAAGCGCTCGCTGCGTGTGATTGGGAAAATCGCTGGTTACGTAGGGGAGGATCCTTTCCCTCCCCATAAGCCACTCGTTAATCAGCGCTTCCCTAGAGCAGTGCAGGAAAGCGCGTCAAAGCCCGCAAGCTCCTTGGTGCCTGCGGGCTTTTTGCATCGGGGGAGACATTGCCGCTAGACAGCAGGGTGGCTTGTCGATGTTCTCGTGTCGCAGGCGCCTGATAAGCTGTCCTCATGACAGCTGATACAGGACATATCTACATCTGCATCGACCTCAAGTCGTTTTACGCGAGCGTCGAGTGCGCGCAGCGCGGGCTCGACCCGTTTGAGACCAACCTTGTTGTGGCAGACCCGGAGCGCACCAACAAGACCATCTGCCTTGCCATCACACCGGCGATGAAGGAAATCGGCATCCGCAACCGCTGCCGCCTCTTCGAGATCCCAGAAAACGTGGATTACCTCATTGCCAAGCCGCGCATGAGGCACTACATGGAGGTCAGCGCGCAAATTTACGAGGTCTACCTGCGCTATGTCTCCCCGCAAGACATCCATGTTTACTCTATCGACGAGTGCTTTATCGACGCGACGTCGTACCTGGGCCTCTACGGCAAGACGGAGCGCGAGTTTGCCCGCATGCTCATGGACGCCGTGTTCGAGGAGACTAAGATCACCGCGACGGCCGGCATCGGCACGAACCTCTTCTTGTGCAAGCTTGCCCTCGACATCATGGCCAAGCATACAGAAGACGGCATCGGCTATCTCGACGAGGCGGGGTTTTACCGCTCTATCTGGAACCACCGTCCCATCACGGATATCTGGAACATCGGGCCGGGCATTGCCAACCGCCTGCTCAAGTACGGTGTGCGCGACCTCGAGGGTGTGGCCCATATGCCGCCCAAGGTGCTCTACCGGGAGTTCGGCGTCAACGCACAGTTCCTTATCGAGCACAGCCACGGCATCGAGCCGTGCACGATAGCGCAGATCCAGGCCTACGAGCCCGAGGGCTCGAGCATGACCAACGGCCAGGTGCTTGCCTGCGGCTACACCTTCGACGAGGCGCTCATCGTCTTGCGCGAGATGTGCGACGCCAGCGTGCTCGAGCTGGTCGAGAAGCACCTTGTCACCAGCCATATCAGCGTCTACGCGGGCTACGAGCACCAAAGGCCCAAGCCCGGCGAGGGCGTCACGGTCTACGAGTGCGGGCACGGCAAGCGTTATGTGGGAAAGGGCGCCCGCGCGGAGCATGGCGGCGGCAGTCGCAAGCTAGGGGAGCGGACCAACTCGTTTCACAAGCTGTGGCCACGGGTCGAGGCGCTCTACAGGGAGACGGTCGATACCGGCCAAGTCATACGGCGTGTGAATCTGAGCTTTAGCGGCTTGATGGACGAGGAATACGCGACGCTCGACCTCTTCACGGACGAACAGGCGGAGCAGCAGGAACGCGCGCTGGCGCAGGCCCAGTTGGCCATCAAGGGCAGGTTTGGGAAGAACGCCGTCTTCAAGGCGACGAGCCTGCAGGAGAAAGCTACTGGTAGACAACGAAACGATCAAGTGGGCGGGCACAGGGCCTAGAGACGGTAGTATGTTGGGCAAGCAAAACGGCGAGCAAGGATTGGCATCATGGCAGTAGACGAAGAAACCCTCCGCGAGAACCTGGACAACCCAGAGGTCCGCGCTGCCTGGCGCATCCCGCAGGCAAACTCCTATGCTCGCATCGCCGCGGTTGTGCATATCCTCGCCTTGGTGGCGATGACTGTCGCGCTGGCCGCCTACTTCATCACGGGCAGCCACGAGATGGTCTACAACCGCTTCTCCGGCCTGCTCATCGTGGTCTTGATGGTCTATGCCATAAGCGTCATGCGCATCTTCCAGCTCAAGGCAGAGGTGGCCGACCTGGATGATTTCCGCGCCGTTCTCGCCCGCAGCCTCGACGGCCGCGATGAGCACGACCTCGCCGCTCAGCTTGCAGTCGAGGAGAGCTACGTCTGGCCCTCGCGCCACTACAGTGTCATCGCCAAGATGGCGGGATTTACCGCCTTTGCCGTGCTGACCATCAACACCTACCAGCTCGGAGTCATGGACTTGTTCCGCACGATCGTCTTCGATTTGGGCATCGTGGCTTTCTTGGCGGGCTCCTTGTGGAACAACTTCTCTTTCAAGGCCGCTTTGCTCGAGGTGGAGCTCGAGGAGCGCATGCGCGCATCCTTGGAGTTCAGGGAGCGCTATCCGGAGGAGTACGCCGCTCAGTACCACGACAACGACGGGTACACGGATGCGGACATCGACTACAGCGAGGCACCGGAGCACCACGACGAGCACAAGGACCAGCGCTAATATGGCCCGCCAGGCTCCTATGGAGTTCGAAAACGCCATAAGCGATGCGGACCGCGCCCGTCAGTTCATCCCCTTCATGGCACTCAAGGGCTACTACGACCTGTGCCGCGAGAAGGAGCGCGTTGTCGAGCCCAGGCACGTCCTGACAGAGGAGGAGGCGCTTGCGCTCTCCCAAGTGACGGCGCAGCTTTCTAAAGGCGACATGGCCAAGGTCACCTACTACGACAAGGACGCCTACGTTACGCGCCAGGGCGTGATCAGCGAGGTCGTGCCTGCGCTTCGCTTCCTGCGCCTGGTTCGCCAGAGAGTCGATTTCGAGGATATCTTGAGGGTCGAGCTGCTCTAGAAAAGCCGTACGGCAAAAAATCCAAGCTTTTTAGTAGAGTTCAAAAATATCGGCGTATACTTGCAGCCATTACGAACACAGATCTGCGTTGAAAGGTCAGTGGAAGCCAATCCGTAGCCACGCTCTTCAGCGGTTTCGGACGTTTCACACAGTACCTGGAGCAGTTCGGTCAGGGTTGGTGTTCTCGAGCGGATGACCTTCGCCGGGAGCGCCAGCTAAACGCCGGATCGGTTGGGTACCGCAATCTGTCGCTTTCGGCCCCGTGCCTGCGGCTCATCCTTACCTCGCCTTCCGGCAGAGAAGAAAGGATGGGCATTTTTTATGCGCAGCGATCAGATCAAAAAGGGCTTGGCTCGTGCACCGCACCGCAGCCTGCTCAAGGCCGACGGCCTGACTGACGAGGAACTCGAGCGTCCGCTTGTTGCCATCATCAGCTCTGCCAACGACATCATCCCCGGTCATCTCCACCTCAACCGCATCGTCGATGACGTGAAGGCCGGCATTCGCATGGCCGGTGGCACGCCCTTCTGCATGACGACCATCGGCGTGTGTGACGGCATCGCCATGAACCACGAGGGCATGCACTACTCCCTCACGAGCCGCGAGGTCATCGCCGACAGCGTCGAGTGCGCCGTCCAGGGCCATGCCTTCGACGCCGTCGTCCTCGTTCCCGCCTGCGACAAGATCGTCCCCGGCATGATCATGGGCGCTCTGCGCCTCAACCTGCCGACGGTTCTCGTCTCCGGCGGCCCGATGCTCGCCGGCCGCACGCGCGACCGCAAATGCGAGACAGACCTCAACTCCCTCTTCGACGCCGTGGGTCAGGTTACCGCCGGCACCATGACGGAGGAGGACTGCAAGTGGCTCGAGGAGACCGCCTGCCCCACCTGCGGCAGCTGCTCCGGCATGTTCACCGCCAACTCCATCTGCTGCCTGTCCGAGGCCCTTGGCATCGCGCTTCCCGGCAACGGCACCATCCCGGCCGTCTACTCCGCCCGTGACCGCCTGGCAAAGCAGGCTGGCATGAAGGTCATGGAGCTCATCGAGAAGAACTTCCGCATCAAGGACATCATCACCCCTGCCGCCATCAAGAATGGCATGGCGCTCGACATGGCATTTGGTGGCTCCACCAATACGATGCTGCACCTGACGGCAATCGCGGCAACCGCTGGCCATCCTGTCTCCCTGGAGACCTGGGATGAGGTCTGCGCCCATACCCCCAACATCACTCGCATCGCGCCGGCCGGCCCGCTGCACATCGAGGACCTCAACGCCGTGGGCGGTGTCTCCGCCATCATCGGCGAGCTCGGCCGTGGCGGCTGCCTCGACCTGTCTGCCCAGACCATCCACGGCACCATGGGCGAGTGGGTCGAGTCCTGCCCCGCAGTCGATGGCGAGATCGTGCGCACTTGCGATAGCGCATACTCCCCCGACGGCGGCCTGAAGGTCATGCGCGGCAACCTCGCACCTGATGGTGCTGTGGTCAAGAAGTCCGCAGTCGCGGCAGAGATGATGCAGTTCACCGGCACCGCCCGCGTTTTCGAGGGCGAGCAGGAGGCTTGCGAGGCCATCCTCGGCGGTCAGATCAAGCCCGGCAACGTCATCGTCATCCGCTACGAGGGTCCCGCGGGCGGTCCCGGCATGCGCGAGATGCTCTCTCCCACGAGCCAGGTCTGCGGCATGGGTCTCGACAAGAGCGTTGCGCTCATCACCGACGGCCGCTTCTCCGGCGCCACCAAGGGTCCTGCCATCGGCCATGTCTCCCCTGAGGCAGCGGCCGGCGGCCCCATCGCGCTCATCGAGGAGGGCGACGAGATCATCATCGACATCGAGAAGGGCGAGCTGACGCTCAACGTCCCCGACGATGTCCTGGCAGCACGCAAGGCAGCTTGGGTCAAGCCCGAGCCGCGTTACACGACGGGCGTCCTCGGCCGCTACGCCAAGCTCGTCACTTCTGCAGACAAGGGGGCGATTCTTCAGTGAGTGAGCACAACGGAGAGATGATGCAGGGCAACAAGGCCCTGGTCACCGCATTGGAGGATGCAGGCGTCGAGACCATTTTCGGTTACCCCGGAGGTCAGGCTATCCTCATCTACGATGCGCTGTACGACAGCAAGAAGCTGCACCATATCCTCACCCGCCACGAGCAGGGTGCCACCCATGCGGCCGACGGTTACGCGCGCGCCACGGGCAAGACCGGCACGGTTATCGTGACCTCTGGCCCCGGTGCGACCAACACCGTCACCGGCATCGCGACCGCTTACATGGACTCCATCCCCATGGTCGTCATCTGCGGTCAGGTGCCCCTGAGCGCGCTCGGCACGGATGCCTTCCAGGAAAGCGATATCACGGGCATCACGATGCCCATCGTCAAGCACAGCTATCTGGTGCGCAAGGCAGAAGACATCCCGCACATCATCGCCGAGGCCTATCACATCGCGAGCACCGGTCGCCCCGGTCCCGTCGTGATCGACATGCCCAGCAACCTTTTGCGCGAGACCATCGAGTACCAGTACCCGGACGAGGTCAAGCTCAGCAGCTACAAGCCTACCTACAAGGGCAACAACAAGCAGGTCAAGCAGGCGGTCAACGCCCTGCTCGACGCTGAGAAGCCCGTCATCTACTGCGGCGGCGGCATCATCGCCAGCGACGCCTGCAGTGAGATGATGGAGCTGTCCCAGACCCTGCAGATCCCCACGGTTGTGAGCCTGATGGGCAAGGGCGCCTATGCGGAGAGCAGGGAGCTGTGCCTCGGCATGCCTGGCATGCACGGTTGCAAGGCCGCCAACATGGCCCTGCATGATTGCGACCTCATCTTTGCGGTCGGCACTCGCTTCGCAGACCGTGTGACCGGCGCGCTCGACAAGTTCGCCCCCAATGCAATGGTCGTCCACGTCGACATCGATCCGGCAGAGATCGGCAAGAACCGCGACGCCAAGATCCCCATCGTCGGCGATGCGAAGATCGTCCTCACGGCCATCAACGAGGAGCTCGCTAAGAAGAAGCCCGAACCCAAGACGGCCGAGTGGGTCGCCCAATGCCTCAAGTGGAAGAAGGAGAGCCCCTTCTACTACGACAAGCGCGATGACGTCATCCTACCCCAGCATGCGCTCGACATGTTGAGCGACATGTGTACTGACCGCGACACCATCTTCACTACGGAGGTCGGCCAGCATCAGATGTGGGCGTCTCAGTTCCTCAAGTGCGAGCGCAGCCGCTCCTTTTTGTCCAGCGGCGGTGCCGGCACCATGGGCTTTGGCCTGCCGGCTGCCATGGGTGCCCAAGCGGGCATGCCCGACAGCCGCGTCGTCTGCGTCGCAGGTGACGGCTCCGTCCAGATGAACATCCAGGAGCTCGCAACGATGCGCGAGAACAACATGCCGGTCAAGCTGATGGTTCTCAACAACGGCGTGCTCGGTATGGTGCACCAGTGGCAGCAGCTCATGTACAACGAGCGCTACTCCAACACGATTTTCTCCGCCAACCCGGACTTCGTGAAGCTCGCGGAGGCCTACGGCTGGCAGGCAAGCCGCGTGAGCGACCCGGCAGAGCTCGAGTCTGCCATGCACGCATGGCTTGACAGCGACCAGCCCGCCCTGCTCGACGTCGTCATCCCCGTTTCGGAGAACGTCTACCCGATGATTCCCGCTGGCAAGGCCGTCACGGACATGATCGGCGCAGTGACTTTGGACGAGAACGGCAACAAGATCGAGGAGGGAGAGTAGTCATGGCGCATACCCTTTCCATTCTGGTTGACAACGCCCCCGGTGTCCTGACCCGCGTTGCCGGTTTGGTTGCACGTCGTGGTTTCAACATCGAGAGCCTCGCCGTGGGTCCCACGGAGGACTCCACGCGCTCCCGCATCACGCTCGTCGTCGATGCAGAAGGCGCGGCTATCGAGCAGGTGACCAAGCAGCTGCACAAGCTGGTCAACGTCTACAAGATCAACGACCTGACCGAGGAGCCCCACATCGACCGAGAGCTCGTCCTCTTCAAGATCAACGCCGAGCCCTCCCGCCGCGGTGAGATCATCGAGATCGTCGACATCTTCCGCGCGAACATCGTCGACGTGTCCTCCAACACCGTCACCGTCGAGGCGACGGGTACGGACAGCAAGCTGTCTGCCATGGAGGAGATGTTCAGAGCCTACGGCATCAAGGAGATCGTGCGCACCGGCAAGATCGCTCTCAGCCGCGGTTAGACAGCCGTAATCGGCAAAGCCCGGATACTCAGACGCCCCCGAGGAGCCGACTCCTCGGGGGCGTCTTTACGTCTGCGCTGTCCTTTGATTCGCTGCTGCGAGCGCTTGCGCGGTCCCCAGATACAGTGATGCCCGGCTCTTCTGGAGGGAAGAACCGGGCATTGGCTTTTGAGGTAAGGCGTAGCTCTTAAGGAAACGTTGATTAAAGCAAGCACCCATTGCACACGATTAGCAAAACCGCTGGCCACGTAGGGGAGGAACCCTGTCCCTCCCCATAAACATCGCATTGAATCGGCGTTTTCTTAGACCAGGTCCTCGACGTCGATCTCGCGCAGGCCGGGGTAGCGGGAGTCGAAGGTGCTGCAGTACTGCGGGTTGCTCTCGCACAGCAGCTTCTTGCCCTCGTCGGTGAGAGAGAGCAGGACCGCGCGTGCATCGCGGGGGTCCTGGGCGCGGGCGATGTAGTGGTGATCGAACAGCGCGCTGGTGGCAACTGCCATGGTGTTGGCGCCGGCGCTGATCATCTTGCCGATGGCAGAGCTGCAAAGCGAGCTGTCGTCCTTGGCTAGGATCCTCAGGATGAGGGACTCGTTGCCCTTGAGGCCGCTGCGCTTGTTGATGGCGGATAGCTCCGTGATGCAGCACAGAGCCATCTCCGCCAGGGCGATGTTGGAGATGTCCTCGATCGTGAGCGCCTTGTCGGCAGGCAGGCCGAGCATCTCGGAAGAGCGCCTTGCGGTCTCCTCGAGGGGAATCTTTCCAAAGAAGCTGCCGAGCGAGGTGGTGGGGACGGGCGCGTAGGTGAACAAGCCCTTCTCCCTTGCCGTTTTCCAGAGCGGTTGGGCGTTCATGGACTCGTTGACGGCGAGTGCGTACTTGTGGGCGGCCTCCTTGCCAGCGTTGGTCGTAGTGAGGCGCACCTCGCGCTTGTCGTTGCCGCTGCCGGCGTCGCGGACGGCGTAGCCGCGCTTCTCGAGGGTGTCGACGCTCGTGGTGACCGTGTTGGAGCTCAAGTGCAGGGAAGAGGCGATGGTGCCGATGGTCTCGGGCGGGTTGCTTGCAACATGCAGCAGGATACGACCCTGCGTGTAGTTGAGGCTGGCGCTCTTCTTAATCGCGGCGGCGATGGCCTTCTTGAGCCTCACGAACTCGATGAGCCAGCCCAAGCGCTTGCCGACGGAGATGACGTTGGTCTCCTGGATGGGTTCCTTGCTCGTGACGAGCGCACACAGGGTCGCGTTCATGATCTCCATGTCGAGCGGCTTGGTGATGTGGGCGTTGATGCCGCTGTCCTTGCCCGCTTGGATGGCCTCGTCGAGCGTGTGCGCAGTCAAGGCAACGATGGGCATGGTGCTGCTGTCAACTCTCTCGCAGCCGCGTACTGCCCTGGCGAAGTCGTAGCCGTTCATCAGCGGCATCTCGATATCCGTGACGATGACGTCGAAGTAGCCCTCCGGGCTGTCCTTGTAGGCGTGCCAGCCTTCCTCGCCGTTGCCGACGGTGATGACGTGTGCGCCGGCCTCCTCGAGGAAGAACTGCGCAATCTGCTGATTAATGAAGTCGTCTTCTGCCAGGAGCACGCTCACGCCGTCGAGGCTTGCGGGCGCGCTGGACTTCTCCGGGACGGAGATGCGCTCGCTGTCGATGCCGTAGAGGGCATCGATGAGGGAGAGCAGTTGCCTGGAGGACGTCTCGATGCCGCTGAGGCAGTCGTTGATGAAGTCCGGGCTATTGTTGCTGCGCGCAAGCTGAGCCAGGCCGAGGATGCTGCTCACAGAAGTGCGCAGGTCGTGGTTGAGCCTGACGCGCTGTTCTGTGAGACTGCTGTCGGAGTTGAAGCTCTCTGATACGGAGAGGGCGTTTTCGATTTCTTCCTGGTTGCTTCCCATGGGGCCTCCCTATTGCTGGTGCGCTTGGTTCATTGCGGCACGCACGGTGTGTTTCATGAGAACGCTGGTCGTGACAGTTCCGACACCGCCGGGTACGGGCGTGATCGCGCCTGCGATTTGATTCACTTCTTCATATTTTACATCGCCGCATAGCTTGTTTTTCTCTGGGTTCCAACCGATTCCGACGTCGAGTACGGTTTGGCCCGCAGAGAAGTACTCCTTGCCGATGCTTTCCATCCTGCCGGCTGCAACGACGACGATGTCAGCCTCGCGGGTGATGGCTGGGGCGTCTGCGGTCTTCGTGTGGCAGATCGTCGGCGTGGCGTTCTCGTGCATGAGCATCATGGCGACGGGGCGGCCGACGACGAGGCTGCGCCCGATGACGGCGGCACGCTTGCCAGTGCAGTCGATGCCGTAGTGGTGCAGGACCTCCATGCAAGCTGCTGCGGTGCAGGGGGCAAAGCCCTCGCCGCTGTTCATGAAGACGCCGGCGAGGCTGCCCTCGGTGATGCCGTCAACGTCCTTGGCGGGGTCGATAAGGGCCTCCGCTGCCTTTTGGTCGAGGTGGGAGGGCAGGGGGCGAAACATGAGGATGCCGTGGACGGTGTCGTCGGCGCTCAGGCGCCTGAGCTGAGCCTCGAGCTCCTCTTGACAGGTGTCTGCGGGGAGCGCGACGCGCTCTACAGCAACACCGCAGGTCTCGGCGCGCTTGAGGGCCCCGCGCTCGTAGGAGAGGTCGTCTTCGCGCTCGCCGACGCGGAGGATGGCGAGCTTGGGGGCGGTACCTGTGGACTGGAGCTTTGCGGCCTCCTCCTTGATCTGCGCAGTTAGGGCTGCGGCAACGTCTTTGCCGGACAGGGTCACTGCCATGGCTACCTCCTCAGCTCGGTGATGATGGTCGCGTAAACGGCGTCTGCCATGGCGCCGTGCACGTTGAGGAGACGGTCGGCCTCTGCCTCGATGCGCAGCGCGGCCTCGCGGTCCTTCATGGAGTTGGTGTTGATGTAGATGTTCAGGCAGGCGCCTTGCAAGGCAGCCTTGGCGAGCGTCGCGCCGCCAGCTACGTCGCTGATGGCGGTGCGCGAGCCGATGCGCGCCATCTTGTCGAGCAGCTCGATCACGCGCCCTGTCGTGCGCATGATCTGCAGGGGAGCGGTACACGCGTAGGCGAGCGCGCGTTCCATGACGGCCGCGCGCGTGGGGTCGTCCTTGGGGATGCGGAAGGCCTTGGAGAGCGGCTCGAAGCACTCCGCGTCGGCGTCGATCAGGTGCAGGAGCGCGTCGCGCAGTTCCTGTGCCTTCGCCGTGAGCTCGATGGCCTCCTCCTCGACGTCGGCGTACTTCTCCTTGCCGATGGTGAGGTTGCCGACCATCGCGCAAAGCGAAGTGGCCAGGGCGCCGGCTGCGGCCGCAGCGCCGCCGCCTCCGGGGTAGGGTGCGTTGGAAGCGAGCTTTTGCGTGAAAAGCTCGAGGGAGTCATCGTAGAGGGGCATGGGCTTGCCGGACCTTCCTGTCGGTTGCTTTGCCGCCGTGTCTTACGGGGTAACTGATTGAGACAAAACATTTTAAGGCATGTGCAACGGCGCAGCTCAGACGTACTTTTTTATTAATGAGACAACCATAGAAACAGCGTTGGTTACCGTTTGGGGTCTTTATTGTTAAATCGAGGAAAACAGCCGTTTATCAGGGCTAACAAGCGTAGAATAGCGGGAATTCGATAGACCACCAGTGCCCTGGGAAAAAATACGAGGGGCACCGTAGATACAGAAAGGGGACTACGTAATGGCCATCACAATCCTTTACGAAAAGGACGTCAATCCCGAGATCATCAAGAGCAAGAAGGTCGCCATTATCGGCTACGGCTCTCAGGGTCACGCCCATGCACTCAACCTGCATGACTCCGGCGTCGACGTTCGTGTCGGCCTGCGCGAGGGCTCCAAGAGCTGGGCTAAGGCAGAGGAGGCCGGCCTCAAGGTCATGTCCATGGAGGACGCTGCCGAGGAGGCAGAGGTCGTCATGATCCTCATCCCGGACGAGCTGCAGGCCAAGGTCTACGCTGAGTCCATCGCCTCCCACCTGCATGCCGGCGACACCCTGGCATTCGGTCATGGCTTCAACATCCACTACGGCTACATCAAGGCTCCCGAGGGCGTCAACGTCATCATGTGCGCACCCAAGGGCCCGGGCCACATCGTTCGCCGTCAGTTCACCGAGGGCTCCGGTGTGCCCGACCTGATCTGCGTCTACGAGGATGCAACGGGTGACGCATGGGATATCGCCCGTTCCTACGCTTGGGGCGTTGGCGGTGCTCGCACCGGCATCATGGAGGGCACCTTCGCTCAGGAGACCGAGGAGGACCTCTTCGGTGAGCAGGCTGTCCTGTGCGGCGGCTGCGTCGAGCTGGTCAAGGCCGGCTTCGACACTCTGGTCAACTACGGCGGCTACCCCGCAGAGCTGGCTTACTTCGAGGTTTACCATGAGCTGAAGATGATCGTGGACCTGATGTACGAGAAGGGCATCGGCTTCATGAACTACTCCATCTCCAACACCGCAGAGTACGGCGAGTACTACGCTGGCCCCAAGGTCATCAATGAGCAGTCTCGCGAGGCCATGAAGGAGATCTTGGACCGCATCAAGAACGGCGAGTTCGCCAAGGAGTTCGTTGCAGACTGCAACAACGACCACAAGTGGCTGCTCGAGCAGCGCGCCGCTTGCGACGACCTGCTGCTGGAGAAGACCGGCAAGGAAGTCCGCAAGATGTTCTCCTGGCTGTAAGCCGTTAGCGTCTTGATTTGAACCGAGCGCCCCGGGCACCTTTGCCTGGGGCCTCTGTGTTAAGGGAAGCTTGTGTAAGCTCCCTTACCACAGGGCAGCAACAGCTCTGAAGAAGATGAACAAGCGGTCCCGGCCGCGAGCAGACCCGAGTGCGAGTAGTTCCGACCAAAGCCCGGGCGAGCCCATTGACTGAAAGGAAGTTGCACTATGAAGGTCCTTATCCCCGAGAAGCTGGCTAAGGAAGGCATCGCCGTATTGGAGGACGCAGGCTGCGAGGTAACGTTCAAGCCTGACACCACTCCCCAGGAGCTCGTCGAGCTCATTCCCGACTACGACGGCCTCATCGTCCGCAGCGCCACCACTGTGACCCGCGAGGTCATCGAGGCAGGCGCAAAGCTCAAAGTCATCGGCCGCGCAGGCGTCGGCGTCGACAACATCGACTCCGAGGCAGCAACCGAGCGCGGCGTCATCGTTTGCAACGCCCCTACCTCCAACGTTGTCTCTGCTGCAGAGCAGACCATGGCCCTCATGCTTGCTGTGGCGCGCAAGACCGCCATCGCGGATGCCTCCATGAAGGCGGGCAACTGGAACCGCTCCAAGTTCACCGGCGTCGAGCTCCAGGGCAAGACACTCGCCGTCTTCGGCCTTGGCCGCGTTGGCATGCTGGTCGCAGAGCGCGCGAAAGCCTTCGGCATGAAGATCGCCGGCTACGACCCCTACGTCACGGCAGAGCGCGCCGCATCCATGGGCGTCGAGCTGTACACGGATGTCAACGAGCTGTGCAGGGTGGGCGACTTCATCACCGTCCACATGCCCAAGACCAAAGAGACCACGGGCATGTTCAGCACGGACCAGTACGCCATCATGAAGGACGGCGTCATCCTCATCAACTGCGCACGCGGCGGCATCATGGACATCGACGCCATGGCCGGCTTCCTCGAGAGCGGCAAGATCGGCGGTGCCGGTATCGATGTCTGGGAGCATGAGCCTGTCAGCGACAGCCCCATCCACGGCTTTGACAACGTCGTCCTCACCCCGCATCTGGGCGCTTCCACCAAGGAGGCCCAGATCCGCGCCGCAACGCAGATTGCGGAGTTCGTCATCGCCGGCATGCAGGGCAAGGCCGTTCCCACGGTTGTCAACTCCGCTCGCATCCCCGAGCAGGTCATGGAGAACCTGCGCCCCTACATCGGCGCAGCCCAGACTGCGGCAGACATGGCGACCCAGATCGCGGCATCCGCTGTTGGCGGCGTCTCCGTCAAGGCCTACGGTCGCATCGCGGCAGAGGACCCGGAGGTCCTGGGTACCGCAGCGCTGGCTGGCGTCGTCCAGTTTGGCAGCGAGGTCCCCGTCAACGTCATCAACGCGCGCTACCTGGCAGAGCAGCGCGGCATCACCGTCGAGACCGCTGTCGACCCCGCGACCGAGAGCTACCCCTCCTACGTCGAGATCGTCGCTCACGCCGCAGACGGCGATGTCGCCATCACCGCGGCCGCAGCTCCCAACGACGCGGTTCGCATCACCTCTGTGCTCGGCTACGGCACTGACCTCATCCCGGGCAAGAACCTCATTGTGATGCAGTACGTCGACGGTCCCGGTCGCATGGGCAAGATCGGCACGGTGCTCGGCCAAGCCGGTGTCAACGTCGAGACCATGCAGATCGCCGTCAAGGAGGACTCCGACGTCGCAACCGTTTTCATGAACGTCGACCGCGCCGTCAACGGCCGTGTCCAGACGGACCTCAAGAACGTCGTCGACGCCGTGAACGCCTGGTTCATCGAGCTGTAGCGTTTTACTAGCCGTCAACGGCAAAACAAAGCGCCCGCCATCTGGTTTGACCAGGTGGCGGGCGCTTTGTTTTGAGCTATTGGTTTGCCGAAGAGCTACTCCTTGCCGTTCCAGCAGTAGGTGCACACCTTGGAGGGGTCGATGCCGATGGCTTCCAGATGACCCTCGAGGCTCTGGTAGCGCAGGGAATCGAAGCCCATCTCGTCGCAGATGCTCTTGAGCAGGCACTTGCCGCGCTCGGTGCGGGCGTCGGCGTACTCCTCGATGTGCTCCAGGCCCTCTTTGCCCTCGAGCTCGTCGATCTTCTTGCGGGCAATGAGCTCCATCTCGCTTTTGCTGGAGGAGAAGTTCAGGTACTTGCAGCCGTACATGATGGGCGGGCAGGCGCTGCGCATGTGGACTTCCTTGGCGCCGGTCTCGTAGAGGAAGTTGACGGTCTCGCGCATCTGCGTGCCGCGGACGATAGAGTCGTCGACGAGCAGCAGCTTCTTGCCGTCGATGAGCTGCGGCACGGGGACCTGCTTCATCTTGGCGACGTGGTTGCGGACCTCCTGGTTGCTGGGCATGAAGCTGCGGCTCCAGGTGGGGGTGTACTTCACGAAGGGACGGGCAAAGCGCTTGCCGCTTGCTGTGGAGTAGCCGATGGCGTGGGGGATGCCGCTGTCGGGGATGCCGCCGACGAGGTCGACGTCGGGCATCGTGCCGTCCTCAAGCTCGTCTTTGGCCATGATCTCGCCGTTGCGGTAGCGCATGACCTCGACGTTGGTTCCCTCGTAGGTGGAGTTGGGGTAGCCGTAGTAGGTCCACAGGAAGGCGCAGATCTTCATCTCCTCGCCTGCCTCGGCCACGGTCTCGTAGCCGTCCTTGGTGATGCGGACGATCTCGTTGGGGCCGAGCTCGTACTCGTCTTGATAGCCGAGCTTCTGGTAGACGAAGCTCTCGAAGGTGACGCAGTAGCCGTCGTCGTCCTTGCCGATGATGACGGGCAGGCGGCCGTACTTGTCACGCGCGGCGAAGATTTCGCCGTTTTCCGTCATAGCGAGCATCGTCATGGAGCCCTCGATGATCTCCTGCGCGTGGCGCAGGCCGTCGACGAGCGTGTCCTCCTTGTTGATGATGGCGGCAACGAGCTCGGTCTGGTTGATGGCGCCGCTGCTCATGGCCATGAACTGCTGGCCGCAGTCTGCCATGTACTTGTCGACGATCTCTTGCTGGTTGTTGATGACGCCAACGGTCGTTAGGGCAAAAAGGCCCAGGTGAGAGCGGATCAGAAGCGGCTGCGGGTCTGCGTCGGAGATGCAGCCGATGACCGTGTTTCCCTTTGCCTCGTCGAGGAAGGACTCGAACTTGGTGCGGAAGGGGGTGTTCTCGATGGAGTGGATGTCGCGGTGGAATCCCCTTACCGGGTCATGCGCCACCATGCCGGCCTTCTTTGTGCCGAGGTGGGAGTGGAAATCAACGCCAAAGTAGACGTCGATGCAGACATCGCGGTTGGAAGCTGCGCCAAAAAAGCCGCCCATGAGGTTCCTCCATGTATTGTTTTTGCCAGATGTGATTTTCCGTACTGATGAAGGATAAAGCAGCAGAGGGTCACTTGTGGTGAAAACCCTGTGGAAGGGATGCGTGGATACGCTGGTCGGGGCTCTTAGAGCGCGTTGGGAATCTCGATGCTAAAGGTCGTCAGACCGTGCTCGCTCGTTGCGGTGATAGAGCCGCCGTGTGCCTCGATGATCTCCTTCGAGATAGCCAGACCCAAACCAGCGCCACCCTTGTCAGAGGTCCTCGCCGCATCCTCGCGGAAGAATTTCTCGAAGATGGCGTCGAGGTGCTCCGGCGATATCTCCTTGCCCTGGTCGGAGAACTCCAAGACGAGCTTGCTGCCTTTGCGCTCGGCGCTGAAGACGATGGTGCTTGCTGGGTCCGAGTACGCAATCGCGTTGCGCAGGAGGTTGCCACAGGCGCGCGCCATCTTCTCCGGATCGATGAAGACGGTCTCGTCAACTGGCGCGCGCACCTCGATCTCGAGGGACTTCGCCTGCGTCTGCGGGTACATCGACTCGGCGATCTGGTGGCAGAAAAGCCCTAAGTCGACGCGCTCGCGCTCGATGGGGATGCTTTGGAGGTTGTAGCGCGTGATCTCGAAGAACTCCTCCATCAGCGTGTCGAGGCGCTCTGCCTTCTCGTAGGCGACGTTGGCAAACTGCTCGCGCTTGTCTGCGGGGAGCTCAGGGGTGCTGCGCAGGATGTCGAGGTAGCCGATGACGGAGGTAAGCGGCGTCCTGATGTCGTGGGCAAGGTATGCCACGAGCTCGTTTTTGCGTTGCTCGGCAGCAAGGGTCGCCTGCTCGTTATGGAGCTCGCGATTCTGGATGTCGATGAGCTCGGTCCTGGTCTCAGAGAGGGAGCGGGGTAGGTTGATGGGCGCGCTTTTATCTGCAAACAGGTCGCTGACGGCGCAGGCGAGGCTGTCGACCTGCTTGATGAGGCGCGGGACGGCAAAGAGCAAAAGGACGAGCAGGCCCAGGAGATAGCAGACGAGCAAGGCACCGGGCTCTGCGGCCAAGAAGTCGTGGTAGACGCTCAGGTCGCGCCAAGCGTAGAGGCCCTTGCCAGACCAGAAGGCTAGGTCTTCGCTGTAGAAGCTGGTTGTGTTGAAGGTTGAGTCCTCGCTGAGGGTGAGGCCCGCTTCGGGGCCCAAGGCGCTATCGTAGGGCTCGTTCATGGCACTTGCGTAGTCAGAGGAACTGTCTTCAGCAGCGTCCTCTTTGTTCGAGGGGTGTGAGTCCATGAATGTGTCCGCCGCGTACTGCATGTCGTTTGCGACTTCTGCGTAGAGGTCGTTGTACTCGTCCTCTGTCACGTAGTTCCATGGGGAGACCTGGTCTGCAACCTTGTAGGCAAGCTTCTGGTACCCCCAATCCCAGAAGGCGCTTGCCGCCACGACGAAGACGGCCGTGTAGCAGAGGAAGACGATGAGTCCGGTGAGTATGGACTTGCGTCGTATGGATTTTCCCTGGGCGCTCTTGATCCCCATGCGTCTCTCTATCGTCAGCTGTTGGCTCTTGTAGGAATCTTATAGCCTACGCCCCAGACGTTGACGATGAAATCCCTGGAGGAGTCGATGGCGCTGAGCTTCTCGCGCAGGTGGCGGATGTGCACCATGATCGAGTTGCCGGCGGAGCTGTCAAAGGGCGTTTGCCAGACCAACTCGTAGAGCTCGCGCGCGGAGGCAGTGCCGCCGCCCCTCTTAACGAGGATGGTCAGGATGCCAAATTCCTTTGGCGTCAGCTTGAGCGGCTCGCCGTGAAGGGACGCGGTGTGGGTTTCGAGGTTGACCTCGATGCCGCAGTCGCTTGAGAGGATGTGGGAGGGCTGCTCCTGTGCGACGGGCGCCTTCTTTCTGCGCAGGCGCGCTTTGACGCGGGCGATGAACTCGTGCGTCCTGAAGGGCTTGACGATGTAGTCGTCCGCGCCCATCTCGAGTCCCACGACCTGGTTGATCTCCTCGTCTTTGGCAGAGAGGAAGATGATGGGTACGTCGGAGAAGGCCCTGATGAGCCTGCAGGTCTCGTACCCGTCCATGCCGGGCATCATGATGTCGAGGATGACGAGGTCGTAGTCCTTTGCCTGGACCCTTGCCAGCGCCTCTTCGCCTGAGTTACAGCAGTCGACGGCAAAGCCCTCGGTCTCGAGGAGAGTCCCGACGAGCGTGACGATGCTGCTGTCGTCATCGACTGCGAGTATGTTTTGCGATGTAGTCATAGCGCTGATTATACGAGCCTCCTCAAAGCCGCTTTTGCGATTCATAACCAATTTAAGAAGGACTTAAGAAAGCGCAAGGAAGCTTCCAATTTTGAAAGCTTTTACCGTAAGCCCGGCGGTTTTTAACCTTGTACCAGTCACTTCTGAGAAAGGAAGAACAATGGCTGGCTATAGAGAAGACAGGGCAGGCAAGACGGGAGGCAGAGCAAGTGAGCTAAAACGATGCAGACAGCTTGTTCGCGGCAGCTCTCGACGAACAGCTGCGCGGGTTTCTCTGTTAAGCGATACAGGTGCGAAGAGGCGCCAGGATGCGGTTGATTACCTTGCAAGAAGGCGGCGCGAGCGCCGTTGTCGCAGGGCTGTCAAAGTGGGAGCCTCCGCTCTGGTTCTTTTCTTTGCGGTATCCGGTTTGGGTCAGCTCTTTGATGTCGATGGATCTCAGTCCGATGTCTCTGTCCGCGCTGCAAGGGGAGTCGAATCTGTCGCTCGATTCGGCAACTCGAGTACGCCCAAGGCGCAGTGGCGCAAGGGTGAGATGCCCTACCTCTACCAAACAGATCCGGCATGGAGTCAAAAGCCTTATGCGGGCTCGACGATTGAGAAGTCCGGATGCGGCCCGACGTCGCTGGCGATGGTCTACGTATACCTGACCGGCAAGAGGAGCATCGACCCCGTGAAGATGGCGCGTTTGAGCGAGGACGGCGGTTATGTTGAGTCGCAAGCGACTAAGTGGACGTTCATGAGCGAGGAAGCGGCATCTCTCGGGCTTGTGTCAACCGAGCTTTATCCCGACAGTGCGGAGGTGGAGCAGCGGCTTGCCGCGGATCGTCCTGTCATCTGCATCGTCGGGCCAGGTGATTTCACCGAGACAGGGCACTTTATCGTCTTGTGTGCGATTAACGAAGACGGCACGGTGGAGATTCGCGACCCAAACAGCCCCAGCAACTCGCAGCGCAGCTGGGATCTTGACCGGATACTGAGGCAGTGCCGCAATCTCTGGGCCTACTCTGTCTAAGAAAATATCGATTAAAGCAAATACTCGTTGTTTGCGATTGACAAAACCGCTGGTCATCTAGGGAGGGACCCTGTCCCTCCCTAGATACGCTGCAATTCTCCGTACAACTTCGCGTCAGCAATTTCGAGTCCCAAGCCCCATGTAGACGTCGCGATTTTCTGACGTCTCCCTCATCGCTCAAAGAAGCTTGAGTATTCCTGTTTTGCAGAGCGCTCGTATACTGGGGGTATAGGCATTTTAGTCGCGAAGCATATGGTCGCACGGGGGAGGGAGAGCGCCATGGCAACAGCAACGCTGCAGCACAAACCGCCCAAGGACATGATGAGCCTTGCCTTGCAGATAACCGATGGCTGCACGCACGGGAAGTGCCGCTTCTGCGATATCTACGAGGGGGTGCCCTTCACCGCGCTTCCCCGCGAGGAGGTCATCGCCGATATCGAGGAGCTGGCCAAACGTGCGATGAGCCATGAGCGCCGCGTCTACTTCACTGGCGGCAACCCTTATGCACTGCCAACGGACCAGCTGCTCGAGATCATGGACGAGATCGAGAAGAGGATCCCCTCGGTCAACAGCTACGGTGGCTTCTGTCGCATCATGGACATCGCGCGCAAGAGCGACGAGGAGCTTGCCGCTTTGGCGGCTCGTGGCGTCAACGACATCGCTATCGGTGCGGAGAGCGGCTACGACCCTGCGCTCGAGTTCATGGAGAAGGGCTGCACGGCGGCTGACATCGTCGAGCAGGGCGGGCGCCTCCACGACGCTGGCATCGAGTTCACGTTCTTCTACTTGGCGGGCCTCGCCGGTGCCGGCAAGGGACAGGAAAACGCCATCGCTTCTGCAAAGGCCTTCAGCGCGGCAGCGCCCAAGACTATCTTGATCGTGACCATCACGCCTACCAAGACCTGGCGTTTGCATCAGGATGTTCTCGAGGGGCGCTGGGAGCCCGAGGGCGAGCGCGAGATGGCCGAGGAAATCCGCACCTTCATCGCGCATCTTGACTGCACTTGCCATATCAACTGCTCGCATGACTCCGACATCATCCAGTTCGAGGGGATGGTCCCCAAGGATCAGGAGAACATGCTCAAGCTGCTCGACGCGCGTATTCCCAAGATGAACGAGGCCTCCGCGCGCAAGCGTCGCCAATACATGCATGGCGCTTGCTTCTAGGGAAGCGCTGATCAGGGCAAACACCCGCTGCATACGGTTGACAAAACCGATGGTCACGTAGGGGAGGGACCCTGTCCCTCCCCGTGGGCCTCTCGTTAATCAGTACTTCCCCAGCTGCTGGTGCCTGCACAAGCTCGACAGGTTAAGACTCGTGTGTAAGACATCTCTGCGAGCTTTTGAGGCTTGCGAAGGTCGGCTGATGACGCGTTGCGCCGTCTTTTGATAATCTGTAGTGATGCAAAAACAGCTGCAGTGATTTTGAAAGGCCCTTGATGACCGCCAAGACGGTGCTCCCACATCTCCACGTGATCCTCCTGTGTGAGGACTACGGCTCCAGGCTCTGGCCCATCGCCCGAGAGCAGGAGCCTTCTTGTGCTGCCCCGGTGGAGCCGGGCTCCTCGCAGACTCTGCTCGCCAACACGGTCGAGCGTCTCTTGCCCTTCACCTCGGAGAAGCTCCATGTCGTGACGACGCTGAAGATGGCGCATGTGGTTGACGGTTTGCTGGCTAACAACTGCAAGCTCAAGACAAAGCAGTACGAGCTGCTTACCATGCCCACACACCGCGGCACGGCTCTTTCCGTCGCGCTCGCGTGCGCAAGGGTCAGAAAGCTCGACCCCGCCGCCGTGGTCCTCGTCTCCAGGACCGACCAGCATGTCGAGGTGGACGAGCGCTGGGACCACGCCGTCTTGGACGCATACCAGGTTGCCAAGCAGGAGCAAATCGCCGTTTTGGGCAGTGTTCAGGAGACGAAGTGCGCTGATTGGACCTACATCCGCAAGGGGAAGAGCTTCCCCGGTATCGATGGTGCCCACCATGTCCGCCTCTTCACCGCCGAGCAAACTCCCTCTACTGCAAAGCGCGTCTGCACCCAGGGCGCCTACTGGTACACGGGCTGTCTTGTGTCCCGCGCCGCCGTTCTCATGGGCGAGATGGTCCACGTAGGTGACTTGGGGCGCACCAAGGAGAGCGCCGGCTCGCATCGTATCGAGGAGACGGCCAACTTCCTGGCCCAGCTCGAGCCCAAGAACTGGCTGCACGTCGCCGCCCAAGAGCTCATGCAGGCGCTTCCCAACGTGAGCTTGGACAAGGCAGTGCTCGAGGTCAGCGACAAGCTCGTCTTGATAGCGTGCGGCGTTCGCTTTGACGCCCTCTCCACGCTCGAGGACCTCGACGCGCTTTCTGCTCCCGATCGCGACGGCAACCGCACGGTTGGGGAGGGAACGTTGACGAGGTGCCACAACACCACCGTGTATGCGCAGGGAACCAAGCGCAAGGTGGCGATGCTGGGTCTTCGCGACACACTCGTAATCGAGCTCGACGACATGACCCTCGTCGTTGCAAAGGACCAGCTGGACAACATCGATGACATCAAGGCCGATCTCGACCTGCTCGACAGGTAATTTCTGCCAAAAAATGTGGATTAGTGGATAGGGCGACCTTTTCGCTGGTCGCGGGGTCCATTTTTTACACATGAGCTGCGAGCGCTTCGAGCCTGCCCTCTCAAGCGCTTTCTCATGCGCTATCTTCTAATCGAAGCACCACCAAGGGAAGGCACCTTATGCCCAACAACTACGGCAACAAACAACGCAATACCTATCATTACCAGAATGATTACCAGCCGGCGCCCGTCGACAGCTTCGAGCGCGTCATGCCGCAAAACATCGATGCAGAAAAAGCGGTGCTGGCTGCCATGATGCTTGCCCCGGATGTGGCAGAAGAGGCGATGATGAAGCTCACTGCGGAGGAGTTCTACCGCCCCTCCCACCAAAAGATCTTCGAGGCGATGAACGACCTCTACAATCGCTCCATCCCCATCGACCAGCTCTCCCTCGCAGACCGCCTCAACTCGCGCGGCGAGCTCGAGGCTATCGGCGGCCGCCCTTACATCATCGAGCTCGGCAACAACAGCCTGGCGATCTCCAACTGGTCTCACCATGCAGACATCGTCCACCGCGAGTACATGCTGCGCCAGCTGATCAACGCCTCTGTGCGCATCACCGCGCTCGGCTATGACGCCCCAGATGACCTCGACGCCGTGGTCGAGGAGTCCGAGAAACTCCTCTTCAGCGTTACCAACAAGCGCGTGGCGACCAACTTCAAGAAGGCGGACACCCTCGTTCTCGAGACCTTCAACGAGCTCCAGGAGCTGGCGCGCAACAAGGACCGCTTCACCGGCGTTCTCACCGGTTTCAAGGATGTCGACGAGATCTTCGGCGGCTTCAAGCCCGGCGACCTTATCATCCTCGCGGCCCGCCCCGCTGTCGGCAAGACCTCCTTCGCGCTTAACATCGCAAGCCGCGCCGCCCAGCTGGGCACGGCTATCGCCTTCTTCAGCTTGGAGATGAGCTCTTCCCAGCTTATCCAGCGCATCATGTCCACGGAGGCCAAGATCGAGAGCAAGAAGATGCGCACGGGTGGCATGAACGCCCAAGACTGGCAGCGCCTTGTCAGCGTGAGCGACACGCTGTCCAAGCTCGACATCTGGATCGACGACACGCCGAGTGCGAGCATCTTGGAGGTCCGTGCAAAGGCCCGCCGCCAGCTGCGCCACGTCGAGCCTGGCCACGGCATGATCATCGTCGACTATCTCCAGCTCATGCAGTCGCAAAACACCCGCGTGGAAAGCCGCCAGGTCGAGGTTGCGGAAATCTCCCGCGGCCTTAAGATCCTCGCCAAGGAGATGGGCATGCCCGTCATCGCGCTGTCCCAGCTCTCCCGTGCCGTTGAGTCCCGCCAGGGTAAGCGCCCCATGCTTTCCGACCTCCGTGAGTCCGGCTCCATCGAGCAGGACGCCGACATCGTCATGTTCATCGATCGCTCTACCTCAGAGAAAGAGGCCGAGGAAGAAGACCGTCCGCCTCTGGGCACGGCTGACATCATCGTTGCCAAGCACCGTGCTGGCGGCACAGGCGTTGCCCACCTCGCCTTCCAGCCGGACTTCACGCGCTTTGACAACCTTGCGTATTCGAGGGATGACTACGGCGGAGGCTACTAGTTCCCTAGGGGATATCAGTGAAAACAAACCCGCAGGTCGCATCTGTGACCTGCGGGTTTTCTTTTTTGACTAAAAACCGCCAAAAACCAGTCTTATACCTTGCGGAAAACCGGTCTTATCTGAGTCTGATTTCGCTCGTATCTGGGTCTTGGTTTGGTCTGAGGTCCAGACAGGTTTTGCTGGGATGATTGAGCGGTCGGAACCTGAGGCGGGTTGGAGGATCGCGATGAGGAAGATTGGTTTTCGATGCGAGTGCGGTGACGTCGACAGCCCTTGCAGGCCGTGTACGAGAGCGGCGGCTTCGAGTGTTGCGAGGCGCGCTGTCTTGGCGACGCTGGCTTGCCTGGTTACCTGCCTTCCGCTTCATATGGGTATCTCACCTCTCTCATCAAGCGCATATGCGGCGACGATGCCTGTCGGCTCGCCTCAGACCGACCCGTCCCTTGGATTTCACGACAGCTACACATACAAGGGTTCGCGCTGCGTGCACAGCGGCGTCGATATAAGTGCTGCTGCCGGCAGCGCTGTAAAGGCGCCTGTCGATGCGGTCGTCTCCTTTGTCGGCAGAGTGCCGTCTGGCGACCTGTCGTCAGGTGCGTCTGGCAGCGAGACCATGAACGCCGTCTCTTTGAAGATGGGCGACGGCAGGATTGTGACGCTCATGCCGCTCGAGGCGATAACGGTTGCAGTAGGCGATGCGGCCTGCGAAGGGGCGCCCGTAGGGAGTTTGGCAGCGCAAGGGGACAGGTCCTCAAAGGCAACGCACCTTCATATGGGTTTGAAGAAGGGTTCCGTTTACTATGACCCGATGTCCTTGTTTGCGGGCAAAGGCAGCGCTTCGATGGCAGGGACGCAGGAGCTGTCCGGTGCCGGTGCGAAGGGCGGCGCCAATGCATCTGAGGCTGCAATGGCGGAGAACGGCTCGGCATTGCGGCACAACGCGCCGTTGCCTTCAGGCGCTCTCGAGGCTCAGGCAGGCGAGTCAGGTGCAGAGGAGGAGCTTGCCCAAGAGGGCTCAAAGGCAGCAGGGGAGGAGTTTGGGGTTATACATTCCCGCATCTCCCAAGATGTCTCAGCTGCAAGGGAGGCGGCAGCAGGCGAAAGGACACCAGGCGTCTCTGGACAGCTGGCGGCCTTGTGCCAGAGCATCGCCTGGCAGTTGGACGCCCTGAGGGAGGGCTTTCAGGCCCTGTGCGAGAAGCTGCATGTTGAATATCAGCTGGCAGTTGCCGCTTGCGTGCTAGTCGCACTGTCTGTGCTTGCTCCAATCATACATTTCATCATAAGAACTATTAGGCGTAACGGCCTTCGTGAGAAAGAAAGTAAAAATACCCTCTTGCCGGAGCAGAATGGAGGTGTTAATATGCAAAAGTTATTTCCTGCTCCGGGAACATCCTTCATAACCCGGGGCCGTCTAGCCCAGAGGAGGTGACCAATGAAGGCTTACGAACTGCTGTTTTTTGTCAACCCGTCCATCGACGAGGAGACCCGCCTGGCTGCAATGAAGCGTATCGACAACACCATCGTCGAGCAGGGCGGCAAGATCGACAACGTTGAGGAGTGGGGCAAGAAGAAGCTTGCCTACGAGATCAACGGACTTACGGACGGTGACTACACCCTCATCGATTTCCAGACTGAGCCCGCTGCTATCGCAGAGCTCGATCGTGT
This sequence comes from uncultured Coriobacteriales bacterium, assembly GCA_934646835.1. Taxonomy (GTDB): domain Bacteria; phylum Actinomycetota; class Coriobacteriia; order Coriobacteriales; family QAMH01; genus W2P13-069. The sequence goes on along the minus strand of CAKUES010000004.1, from coordinate 4,614 downwards.
TCTGCACATCATGGATGCTGTGGAGCGCTACATGATCGTCCGTCGTGACGACCGTTTGGACGTTGAGAACGCCTAATGGAGAATTAAATCCATTTACGTCCATTGGAAGGAACGCACCATGAGCATCAACAAGGTACTTATCAGCGGCAATCTTACGCGCGACGCAGAGCTTCGCAGCACTGCAAGCGGCACTTCTATCCTGGCTTTTGGCGTTGCGGTCAACGACCGTCGCCGCAACCAGAACGGTGAGTGGGAAGACTACGCGAACTTTGTCGATTGCACCATGTTCGGGCGTCGCGCAGACGCTCTGGCACAGTACCTGACCAAGGGTACCAAGGTCGCAATCGAGGGGCGCCTGCACTACAGCTCTTGGGAGGACCGCAACGGTGGCGGTCGTCGTTCCAAGCTCGATGTCACGGTCGACGAGATTGAATTCATGTCGTCTCGCAACGGCGGTGGCAACGGCGGGAACAACGCGGCTCCGTCCTACGGTGGAGGCAACTCCAACCAGTACGGCAACGCGTCTTCCAACCAGCGTTCCCAGTACATTTCCGAGGCACCCGCACCGGCTGCCTACAACGATGAGGATATCCCCTTCTAGGGGCCTCTCACGAGAGAATTAGTTAGGAGGAAGCAATGGCTGAATACACTCGTCAGCCGCGTCGCAAGCAGTGCCCGTTCTGCAAGGACAACGTCGAGTTCATCGACTACAAGGACGCACAGATGCTTCGTCGCTATGTCACCGACCGCGGTAAGATCAAGTCCCGCCGCGTCACCGGTGTCTGCACTCAGCACCAGCATCGCTTGGCTACCGCTGTCAAGCGTGCGCGCACGATGGCCCTTCTGCCTTACGCTGTCAAGATCGTCAGCGGCAACGGTGGTCGTCGTAACCGCTCTTAATTAGGGTTTTCTGAAAGCTGCAGGCGTTTTCGTCTGCAGCTTTTTAGGCGCCTACATATATGTAAGCAGTCCTGCGCCATAGCGGGGCATTTCGAAAGGTTTTTAACATGAAGGTTATTCTGACTCAGGAACTCAAGGGCCGCGGCGGCGAGGGTGACGTTATCGACGTCGCTCAGGGCTTCGCAGTCAACTACCTGATCCCCAACCGCCTTGCAATCCAGGCCACCAAGGGCGAGCTCAAGCAGCTCGAGCAGCGTCGTCACAACATCGCAAAGCGTGAGCTTGCTCGTACCACCGACGCAAACACCCTGAAGGCAGCTCTGGACGGCAAGTCCATCAAGGTTCTCGCTCGCGTTGGCGAGGAGGGTCAGCTCTTTGGTTCCATCACCTCCGCCAAGGTTGCAGAGGCTATCGTTGAGCAGATCGGCGTGACCGTCGACCGCAAGCAGGTCGAGCTGGGCAAGGCCATCAAGATGGTCGGCGAGCATCAGGTCGCTATCTCCATCTACCGCGACATCAAGGCTATCGTCACCGTCGTCGTCGCTGACGAGAACGCTGACATCGAGATCGTCGAAGAGGTCGAGGCTGCCGAGGAGGCAACCGAGGCTCCCGAGGAGATCACCGAGGAGATCACCGAGGAGATCGCCGAGTAATCTCGTTTCCTCTAGAAACCTTAAGGGCTGACGCGTTTTGCGTCGGCCCTTTTTGTTAATGTGTCCAGACGTTGTTCCAAACGATTTGAGAGGATCTTTGCATGTCCGATGCATTTGAGCCCAAGGCCTTTATCTTCGACTTCGACGGTACCCTGGCTGACTCCATGTGGGTTTGGCACGAGGTCGACCTTGAGTTCGCGCGCCGCAGGGGGCTCCACTTTAGCAAGGAGGACTCCGAGGTTATCGCCGCACTTGGTTTCGAGGGTACGGCCGCCTGGCTTCTGGAGCGCTTTGGTTTGGACGAGTCTGTCGAGGATCTCATTGCGGAGTGGTACGGCATCGCAGAGGAGAGCTACGCCCACAACGTCTTTCTCAAGCCGGGCGCAAAGGAGCTCGTCCGCTCTATCAAGGATGCGGGATACCCTGTCGCCATCGCCTCTTCTCTTGACAGAAAGCTCCTCGAGGAGGCTCTCGTCAACAACGGCGCCCTCGACTGCTTTGACGCTATCGTCGTCTGCGACGAGGTGACCGACAAAGGCAAGTCGACTCCTGCCGTCTATCTTGAGACAGCAGCACGTCTGGGTGTGGACCTGAGAGACTGCGTGGTCTTCGAGGATGTTGCCATGGCAGCGCGCTCTGCCAAAGCGGGCGGTGCCTTTGTGGTCGGCGTACGCGACGACCATCCCCAACAGGCCCGCACAGACCTGCAAGAGGCTGCAGATATCTTCTGCGAGGGGTTCGATCATCTGCGAGAGCTCGCTTAGGCGATTCGCCGCCATGCGTCCTGCCGTTCGCTGATAAAGCAAAAGCAATCGCTTACATGAAAAAAATTTGAGTGGCACAATAACCAGCCATCAGCATCGAACTGAATAGCAAGTAAGCCTGTTTTCGGTCAAATGCAAGCCTAAAGCCCCCTGGCTTGGCTCCTGCATGGCCGGGGACAGGTCTTTTTTACGTGCTTGGTTTTACGAGAAGGGAACTGATGCGTATGAGTCTTGGCATCACTAAAAAACAACTCGCGATGGTCGTGGTTTTGCTTGCGGGCACCTTTGTCGCCGTGCTCAACGCGACGCTGCTCACTCCGGCCCTCCCGACGATTATGCGTGAGATGGACGTCGCCTCCACCACGGTCCAGTGGCTTACCTCGGGCTACTCGCTTACCGAGGCGGTAATCATCCCGCTTTCCGCTTATCTGATGGGCAGGCTGTCGACACGCAAGCTCTACATCGGCGGAATCGCCCTCTTTGGCATCGGCAGCGTCGTGGCTGCCTTGTCGCCCAACTTCTACGTGCTCCTGGCAGGCCGTGTGATCCAGGCGGCAAGCACCGGCGCTGTCATGCCGATGGTCATGAGCACCATCCTGCTCGTCTTTCCTCGTGAGAAGCGCGGTAGCGCCATGGGTGTTATCGGCTTGCTCATCGGCTTTGCGCCGGCAATCGGCCCGTCCCTGTCCGGTCTCTTGATCGACTTCGTGGGTTGGCGTGCGATCTTCGTCATCGTGGCGACTTTGTCCTTTGCGGTCGTGGCCGTTGCGTTGGGTGTTCTTACGAACAACGATAACTTCGAGCGCGGCAGGTTCGACTTGCTCTCTGTGGTGCTCTCCACCGTGGGTTTGGTCTGCCTGCTCTACGGCTTCTCCACCTTCAGCTCTGCAGAAAATCACCTGGTCACGGCTGCGCTCGTTTTGGTAGGCGCCGTTGTCGTCGCCCTTTATGCGCGCAGGCAGCTCAAGCTCGAGGAGCCGATGCTCCGCGTTGGCATCCTGAAAAACCGCCGCTATGCGACGACGATTCTCATTGTGATGATCTTCTTGGCTGCACTCATCGGCATGGAGACCATCATGCCGCTCTATATCCAAGGTGTTCTTGGTCACTCTGCCACGGTCTCTGGCGTGACCTTGCTCCCGGGTGCGGTGATCGGCGCCATCGTCGGTTACTTCTCCGGAAAGATCTTCGACCGCTTTGGTGTTCGCAGGCCGGTTCTCATTGGCGGTGTGGCGATTGTCATTGCGGCTGTAGGCTTCACGCAGATGAGGGTCGACAGCCCCATCTACTACGTGGCTATCGTCTACACCGTCTTGGCCGTTGGCATGCAGTTCACGATGACCCCCATCAATACTTGGGGTGTCAACGCGCTTGCCAACAAGGATATCCAGCATGCACCGAGCACTTCGAACACCCTCAACCAGGTTGCCGGCTCGTTTGGCGTGGCCCTGCTGGTTTCGATTTCCTCTGCGGTGTCTGGTGCTTTTGGAACGGGAAGCGCCGTTGAGCAGACGTTCGCAGGCTATCACGCATCCTTCTGCACCACGGCCTTGCTCGTGGTGATTGCAGTCATGCTCATCGTCGTCTTTGTGCGCGACAAGAAGGCTCAGACGGCACAGGATGTCCAGTTCGAGCGCAACCTCGTGCTCTCCCCGAAGCTTGCCACGGTTGCAGACGCCATGAACGTGAAGGCGGCGAAGGCTTTGTCGAGTGCCAGCATGCGCGAGGTTATCGCGGTCATGTCCTCTACGGATACTACGGGTGTGTCAATCGTCTCCGATGAGGGCAAGCTCGTGGGATACATTACCGACGGCGACGTCGCGCGTTATCTGGCACGTCACGATCAGTACATCTCTTCTCCCTCTGCGGGTTTCCTGGGTTTTGTCAATGACGACGGCGATATGCAGGAGCGCGTGCAGAAGCTCGCCGAGCTCAACGTCATGGAGCTTGCGACAAAGCGCGTGATTACAGTCGATGCGGATATGCCGCTCGACAAGGCATGCGCCATTCTCTCCGAGCGCAAGATCAAGAAGGTGCCCGTGCTTGAGAACGGGGTGTTGATTGGTGCTTTGAGCAGGCGAAACGTGATGCATTACCTCATGAGCGCCCTCGAGGCGTAAGAGCATTGCAAGCTTGCTTGCTGGATTTATTTGCAACTATCTCAAATAAATCATTGACAACATCTGTGCCGATGATAATATAGACAAGCTTTCGGTTTTCGCGGCATTAGCTCAGCTGGATAGAGCGTTTGACTACGAATCAAAAGGTCGGGGGTTCGAATCCCTCATGCCGCACCA